>NZ_JBVAXR010000012.1:0-144956 GCF_055419445.1 Mycobacterium sp. IDUB_19
AAGGCGCACGGGTCGGCGGGCCGGCGCACTTGCAACGGGCTGTGCGTGATGTCCCCGACGAACACCGCGGGCTGACCCGCGTCCAGCCACAGCACCGAGGAGCCGGGGGTGTGCCCGGGAGCGGGCCGCAGTCGCAGCGACGGACTGATCTGATAGTCGTCCGACCAACAGACGAGCTGTCCGGCTTCGTCCACGGGCAGCACGCTGTCGGCGAACACCAGCTGATCGCCGTGCTGCTGGGCCGCTTCGGCCTCGGTGCGTGGCGATGGCCGCGCCGCGGGCCCGTCGGGAGCGAAATAGCGGTAATCGGCTGCGGGCGCGAGATATCGGGCGTTGGGAAAGGTCGGCACCCAGGTGCCGCCATCAAGCATGGTGTTCCACCCGACGTGGTCGGAGTGGATGTGGGTGTTGATCACCACGTCCACGGCGCCGCGGTCGATGCCGGCCAATTCCCACGCGCCGAGGAACCCGGTGTTCAGGTGATCAAGCGGCGGCATGTGCGGGCGCTGACGGTCGTTGCCGACGCCGGTGTCCACCACGACGGTCAGTCCGTCGACCTCGACGACCCAGCTTTGCACGGCGATGCGCCATTTATCGGTGTCCGGGTCGAAGAAGTCCGGCACCAGCAGGTCAGCGTTGTCGAGCCATCCCGACGGCGGGGTGTTGGCGAAAGACTGTGTCCCCAAATCGAATTGAAACTCCAGGATGCGGGTCACGCAGGCGCGCCCCACCTGTACGCGGCTCATAAAGGATTGGTGCGCAGGTAGCCGTAGACGCTGGCGAAATTGCGGTTCACGTCTTCGGGAATCGGTACCGGTCCACCGAGAGCCCTTGCACCCCAAACAATTTGCGCGGTGCGTTCGACCAGTGCGGTGATGTGCAGGACCTTGTCGGGGCGCGGCCCCACCGCGACCAGGCCGTGGTTGGCGATCAGCGCGGCACCCCGGCCTTCCAGCGCCTTGACCGCGTTGATCCCGACATCGGGTGTGCCGGACGCGGCGTAGTCGGTGCACCGAACGTCGCCGCCGATGTAGACCGCGAACTCGTCGATGCAGGCCGGAATCGCCTCGTGGGCGATGGCGAACATGGTCGCCCACACCGGGTGGCTGTGGATGACGCTGCCGATGTCGTCGAACGCCTGATAGCACGCCAGGTGCAGTTTCATTTCCGACGACGGTGCCCGTCCGTCCTTGGCGTGCTGCACAGCGCCTTCCGGGTCGACCAGAACCAGATCGTCGAGCTCCATGTCGCGGTAGTCGACCGACGACGGGGTGATGACGATGTTGCCGTCGGGGCGCCGCGCCGAGATGTTGCCGGCGGTTCCCTCAACGAGACCGCGGCGCAGCATGTCTTTGGCCGCGTCCAGAACCGCGGTTTCCGCGTTATCAACGGATTTCACGGACGTCATGGGCCGAGCACCTCCGGGTTGACGATATGGGCGGGCGTGTTGCCGGACAGCAACGCTTCCAGATCGTCGGCGACCATCTGCGCCTGCCGCGCCTCAGTGTTCCACGTGGCCCCGCCGATGTGCGGGGTCAGTACGACGTTGGGCATGCTCACCAACGGATGATCCGTCGGCAGCCATTCGCCCACGAAGTGGTCCAGGCCCGCCGCGGCGACCTTGCCGCTGCGCAGCGCGTCGACCAGCGCGTCGGTGTCGTGCAGCTGTGCGCGGGCGGTGTTGACGAAGACCACGCCGTCGCGCATGGCCGCGAACTGCTCGGCGCCGATCATTCCCGTCGTGTCGTCGGTGACCGGTGCGTGCAGCGAGATGACGTCGGCCTCGCTCAGCAGCTCGTCGAGGCTGTGGTGGGCTTCGTCGTGGTACGGGTCGTGGGCGATGACCCGCATGCCCAGCCCGGAAAGCCGCCACCGCAACGCTCGGCCGACGGCACCCAGGCCCACCAACCCGGCGGTGCGCCCGGCGATCTCGGCACCCCGGAACCGCTGATAGGGGATGATGCCGTCGCGAAAGATGTTGCCGCTGCGCACATCCGCGTCCGCGGTCAACAGGTGGCGGGTGGCGGCCAGCAGCAGCGCCACCGCCATCTCGGCGACCGCGTCGGCGTTGCGGGCCGGCGTGTTCAGCACCGGGATGCCCGCCGCGGTGGCTCCGGCGATGTCGACGTTGTTGGGGTCGCCGCGGGTGGAGGCGATCGCGCGCAGACCCAGGTCGAACACCGGGCCGCGCACCGAGTCGCTTTCCACCACAACAACGTCGGCGGCTTCGGCGCTGATCCGCTGCGCCAACTGCTCGGGGCTGTAGATCCGTAGCGGGGTCGCATCGATCCACGGGTCGTACACCACATCGGCCAGCTGCCGGAGTTTGGCGAACCCCGGACCACGCAGCGGCGCCGTCACCAGGGCTCGCGGTCTTGATGTCACGAATGCCAATGCTGGCGTACGGTGACGCCCGTGTCACGTAACGGCGTCACGATCGGCATCGACATCGGGACCACGGCGGTCAAAGCGGTCGCCGCCGACGCCGACGGCCGGGTGACGGCGCGGGTGCGCATCCCGCATCAATTGCGGGTGCCGACCCCCAACCGGCTGGAGCACGACGCCGACGAGGCGTGGCGGCGCGGTCCTTTGGCGGCCCTGGACCAGGTGCGGCGGCTGGCCCCCGGGCCCAAAGTCCGCGCGGTGGCTGTTTCGGCGATGGTTCCCTCGCTGACCGCCGTCGACGCCGCGGGCCGGCCGATCACTGCGGGACTGCTGTACGGCGACGAGCGCGGGCGGGTGGCCGGCGAGCAACCGCTGCCCGCGCTGGGCGAGGCCGCCGAGTTCCTGCGCTGGATGGCCGCCGAAGTTCCCGCGGCGGCCGGATATTGGCCGGCACCGGCGGTGGCCAACCACGCCCTGGCGGGCGAGGCGGTGATCGACTTCGCCACCGCGGCCACCTCCTACCCCCTGTTCGACGGGACCGGCTGGAATCCGGAGGCGTGCGCCGAGCGCGGCGCGAGCGCCGGGCAGATGCCGAGGGTCGAGACGATCGGAGCCGCCGCCGGGCAGGTCCACGGCACCGCGGCCGTGCTGGCGATAGGGGCCGTCGACGCGCTGTGCGAGCAGATGGTGGCCGGCGCCGATCGCGACGGCGAAGTGCTGGTGATGTGCGGCACCACGCTGATCGTGTGGGTCACCGTCCCCGAGGCCCGCCAGGTGCCGGGGCTGTGGACCATTCCGCATACCAAGCCCGGCAAGAGCCTGATCGGTGGAGCCAGCAACGCCGGTGGACTGTTCCTCGGCTGGGTGGATCGCGTGATCGGACCCGGCGACCCCGGCGCGGTCGATCCGCTCCGGGTCCCGGTGTGGTCGCCCTACATTCGCGGGGAACGCACTCCGTTCCACGACCCGGACCGGCGGGCCGTGCTTGACGGCGTCGATCTCACCCACGGCCCCGCGGCGCTGCGCAGAGCCGCCTACGAGGCGTCCGGCTTCGTCGTCCGTCAGCTCATCGAGCTCAGCGGAGCCCCGGTGTCGCGCATCGTGGCCACCGGCGGCGGAACGCGGCTGCAGCCGTGGATGCAGGCCCTCGCCGACGCCACCGGCCGGCCGGTGGCGGTATCCGGGGTGTCCGAGGGCGCCGCGCTGGGTGCGGCCTTCCTGGGCCGGATGGCGGCCGGGCTGGAGACGTCGATCGCCGACGCCGACCGCTGGGTTTCCACCGATCGCGTCGTCGACCCCGATCGCGCCTGGGCGTCCGCCGTCGAGGACCGCTACCGGCGGTTCCTGGAGCTGGGCGACCGGCCGTCGCGGGCATCGGACTCGAGGATGTAGCGCGGTAGGCGGCTTGGCGTTCTAGTCTGGTGCAATGACTGACCAGGACCGCAAAGCCGCCCGGCGAGAGATCGCAGACGCCCTGTTGAAAGCTCTTGAACGCCGGCATGAAATTGCCGACGTCGTGGTGGAGTCGGAAAACAAGCAAGCCGCGGTCGAGTCGATCGTCGCATTGCTCGACACCTCCCACCTCGCCGCCGAAGCGGTGATGGGCATGTGCTTCGAGCAGCTCACCATCGACTCACGCCGCAAGATCCTCGCCGAACTCGAGGACCTGAACAAGCAACTGAGCTTTACGCTCGGGGAGCGCCCCGCCAGCTCGGGGGAGAGCCTGGAGCTGCGGCCGTTCTCCGCCGACGAGGACCGCGACCTGTTCGCGGCCCGCACCGAGGACATCGGCGCCGCCGGGGACGGATCCGGCGGACCGGCGGGCAACCTCGACGACGAGATCCGCGCGGCGCTGAGCCGTGTCGACGACGAAGAGGCCGCCTGGTTCGTCGCGGTCGATTCCGGCGAGAAGGTCGGCATGGTCTTCGGCGAGCTTGCCCGCGGCGAAGTAAACGTGCGGATCTGGATTCACCCCGAGCATCGGAAGAGGGGTTACGGCACCGCCGCTCTGCGTAAGTCGCGCTCGGAGCTGGCGTGGTGTTTTCCCGCCGTGCCGTTGGTGGTCCGGGCGCCGGCGGCCAGACCCAGCTGACCGCTACTGCAAGACGGCAATCACCGAAATGTGGTTCTCCAGCGCCGTGCGGCCTTGGCCTGGCGGCACGGGGAGCCCGGCCGTGGCGAACTGGTCAGCTCGGGTACGCGCCGTAATCTGCCAGCCGGCCGCGCTCAGGTAGTCGGCGGCCGGAGTGCGCTCACCGTGATACACGAGCGAGGACACATCGGTGTCGAAGCCGAATTGTCCCCAGCGCCTGGCCATCGCCTTGGCGCGTTTCTGCAGCAGGGGCATGCCGTCGCGGTGGTATTCGGTGGCCAGCCGGCTGCCCGGGGCGCTGAGCGTGGTGATGGCGTCGAACAACCGGTCCTGCGCCTCCGGGGGCAGGTACATCAGCAGGCCCTCGGCACTCCACGCTGCGGGCTTGGTCTCGTCAAAACCGGCTTGCCGCAACGCGTTTAGCCAGTCGTCACGCAGGTCAACGGCGACGGTCCGGCGCTCCGCGGTGGGTTGGGCGCCCAGGTTCGCCAACGCGGTGGTCTTGAACTCGATCACCGCGGGTTGGTCGACTTCGTAGACGACGGTGCCCTGCGGCCAGGCCAGCCGGTACGGGCGCGAGTCCAGGCCGGAGGCCAGGATCACCACCTGGCGGATACCGGCCGCGGCCGCGTCGGTGAAGAAATCGTCGAAGTACCGGGTGCGTACCGCCATCATGTTGACCATCCGCGCCAAGTTGAACTCCACGTCGGGGTCCGCGTCGGGGCCGAGACCGCCTGTCTCATCGGTGATTTCGCCATCGAGCACCTTGATGAAGAAGTCCGCACCCACCGCGCGAACCAGCGGGTCGGCGAACGGATCGTCGATCAGGGCGCCTGCTTGCTTGCCGGCAAGAGCCCGGCAGGCCGCGACCCAGGTCGCGGTCGCCCCCACACTCGAGGCCAGATCCCAGGTGTCTTGTTCGGTGCGTGTCATGCTCAGGCTCCTAGGGTCGCGGACAGGTATTTGATGTCGCCGAAGGCAACCGTGGATGGTTCGGTGGGGAATTCAAAACCGTTGTGCGCGTACATCTCCGGTGTGCTACGCACCGTGGTCTGCCAGCCACGTTCGGTGAGGTAGGCCGCCACGTCGTTGCGCTCACCGGTGTAGACCAGTTCGGACCAGTTGAGATTCAGGCCCATCCGGCGCCAGCGTTCGCTCATCTCGCGTCCCCGCTTTTCGACGCGGTCGCGCATGTCGGGAACGTAGCCGGTGCCGATGCGGCTGCCGGGGGCGGACAGCGCGCTGATGTTGTCGAACAGGCGATCCTGGGCGTCCGGCGGCAAGTATCCGAGCAGTCCTTCGGCGATCCAGGCCGTCGGCTGCGCCGTATCGAATCCGTTGCCGCGCAACGCACCTACCCAGTCATCCCGCAGGTCGATCGCCACCGTGCGGCGATCGACTGTCGGGGCCGCGCCAAGGTCGGCCAGGGTGCGAGTCTTGAACTCGATCACCTGCGGCTGGTCGATCTCGTAGAGCACGGTTCCGGCCGGCCAGGGCAACCGGTAAGCGCGGGTGTCCAGCCCGGACGCGAGGATGACCGCTTGGCGCACACCGGCCTCGGCGGCCTGGAGGAAGAAGGTGTCGAAGTAGCGGGTGCGCACGGCCATGCCCTCGCTGAGCCGCTGCGGGGTGAACGCGGGATCGTCCTGCGAGACTTCGACCTCACCGTTCATCATCCGTATGAAGGCGTCGACGCCGACGGCGTTGACCAGCGGCTCGGCGAAGGGATCGTTGATCAACGGGTTGGGACCCTTGGACGCCATGGCCCGCCGGGCCGCCACCGCGGTGGCGGTGGCTCCGACGCTGGACGCCAAATCCCAACTGTCTCCGTCGAATCGCTTGCTGTCGGTGCTCGTCATGGCGTGCGCTCCTAGCTGAGAGTTGCGGTAACGGCGACGATGTTGCGTAGTTGGGACAGCGCTTCGCTGTCGTGGAAGTCGCGGCCGTAGTCGGCGAACAGTTCGCGCCGTGGCCGCGAGTTCACCTGCCAGCCATGGCCGCTCAGGTACTCGACGACGTTGCTGCGGTCACCGTCGAAGAACAATCCCGACAGGTCGATGTCGCAGCCCAAATTGAGCCACCGCTGGTTGAATTCCTGGGCACGCTCGGACATCGTCGTGTCGGACTCGGGATGAAACTCGGTGGCCAGCATGCTTCCGGGCGCGGACAACGAGGTGATGTTGTCGAAGAGCCGGTCCTGGGCTTCGGGGGGCAGATACATCAGCAACCCCTCGGCGCTCCACGAAGTCGGCTGGGTCACGTCAAACCCGCTGCTGCGCAAGGCCGCCGGCCAGTCCTCCCGAAGATCGATGCTGACGGTGCGGCGCTCGGCCGACGGTGCGGCGCCCAGGCTCGACATCGTGGTGGTCTTGAACTCGATGACTTGGGGCTGATCGACTTCGTAGACCACGCTGCCGTTCGGCCAGGACAGCCGGTAGGCGCGCGCGTCGAGGCCCGCGGCCAGAATCACCGCTTGCCGGATCCCGTCGCGCGCGGCGTTGAGGAAGAAGTCGTCGAAAAACCGGGTGCGCACCGCGATCGAGTCGGTCTCTACCTGAAGGTCCCCCAGGCCGCCTTCGGGCGTTTCCTCGGTGGTGAGCTCACCGTCGACCACCCGGCGGAAGAAATCCAGCCCGACCGCCCGCACCAAGGGCGCGGCGAACGGGTCGTTGATGATCGGGTTGTCCTCGTTACTTGCTACCGCGCGGGCAGCGGCGACCATGGTTGCCGTGGCGCCGACGCTGGAGGCCAGATCCCAACTGTCTTGGTCAGTGCGTGTCATGGTGCTCCTCTGTCAGTCTGAGCTGGCCTCGGCCGTCACCATGCTGCCCTCGGCACCCAGCTTTGATACTTAGCAAATGCAACGAGCTGACCAAACTCTACGCCTTGTGGCTGTCGGCTTCCTTAATTTTTTGAGCCCTTTTGGTACGGCTCCATGACGCCCTTTTAAGGATCCAGTCCGACCAGCTGTTAGTCTCGTACACGATTTGACGCGTGACGCCGTACGTCCTGGCCTGCGGGTGTTGAGCGCGCGTAACGCAGGATGACCCCGCGCAGGAGGATAGAGTGCTTTCCGCTTTCATCTCGTCGCTGCGATCAGTCGACTTGAGACGGAAGATCCTCTTCACGCTTGGCATTGTCGTGCTGTATCGCGTCGGCGCCGCTTTGCCGTCGCCCGGCGTGAACTTCCCGAACGTGCAGCAGTGCATCAAAGAGGCCAGCGGTGGCGAGGCCGGACAGATCTACTCGCTGATCAACCTGTTCTCCGGTGGAGCGCTGCTCAAGCTCACGGTGTTCGCGGTGGGCGTAATGCCCTACATCACCGCCAGCATCATCGTGCAGCTGCTCACAGTGGTCATCCCGCGGTTCGAGGAACTGCGCAAGGAGGGCCAGTCAGGCCAGGCCAAGATGACGCAGTACACGCGTTATCTGGCGATCGCGCTGGCTGTTCTGCAGGCCACCAGCATCGTCGCGCTGGCGGCCAACGGCGGTCTGCTGCAGGGCTGCTCGCTGGACATCATCGCCGACCAGAGCATCTTCACCCTGGTCGTCATCGTGCTGGTCATGACGAGCGGCGCGGCGCTGGTGATGTGGATGGGCGAGCTGATCACCGAACGCGGCATCGGCAACGGCATGTCGCTGCTGATCTTCGTCGGTATCGCCGCACGCATTCCCTCTGAGGGCAAGACCATCCTGGACAGCCGCGGCGGCATGATCTTCACCGCCGTCCTGGTGGCCGCGCTGATCATCATCGTCGGCGTGGTCTTCGTCGAGCAGGGCCAGCGCCGGATCCCGGTGCAGTACGCCAAGCGCATGGTGGGCCGTCGGATGTACGGCGGAACCTCGACGTATCTGCCGCTCAAGGTCAACCAGGCCGGTGTTATCCCGGTGATCTTCGCGTCCTCGCTGATCTACATTCCGCACCTGATCACCCAGCTGATCCGCAGCGGCAGCGGAGGCGTGGGCAACAGCTGGTGGGACAAGTTCGTCGGAACTTATCTGTCCGACCCGAGCGATCCGGTCTACATCGGCATCTACTTCGGGCTGATCATCTTCTTCACGTACTTCTACGTGTCGATCACCTTCAATCCCGACGAACGTGCGGACGAAATGAAGAAGTTCGGCGGCTTCATCCCCGGGATCCGGCCGGGCAAGCCCACCGCCGACTACTTGCGTTATGTGCTGAGCAGGATCACGCTGCCGGGCTCGATTTATCTAGGTGCGATCGCGGTGCTGCCCAACCTGTTCCTGCAGATCGGCAATGCCGGGGCGGTGCAGAATCTGCCATTCGGTGGAACGGCGGTTCTGATCATGATTGGTGTCGGGTTGGATACCGTCAAACAGATCGAGAGTCAGCTGATGCAGCGCAACTATGAAGGGTTCCTCAAGTGAGAGTCGTTTTGCTGGGGCCACCGGGAGCAGGTAAGGGCACGCAGTCGGAAAAGCTCAGCGAGAAGCTCGGGATCCCGCAGATCTCCACCGGGGATCTGTTCCGGAGCAACATCGGGCAGGGCACCAAGCTGGGCCTGGAGGCCAAGGGCTACCTGGATGCCGGCGACTTGGTGCCGTCGGAGTTGACGAATCAGCTCGTCGACAGCCGGCTGGATGACCCGGACGCGGCTAACGGCTTCATTCTGGACGGGTACCCCCGCTCGATCGAGCAGGCCAAGGCGCTGCACGACATGCTCGGACGCCGGGGCACCGACATCGACGCGGTGCTGGAATTCCGGGTGTCGGAGGACGAGTTGCTGCAGCGGCTCAAGGGCCGCGGCCGCGCCGACGACACCGATGACGTCATCCTCAACCGGATGAAGGTCTACCGCGACGAAACCGCACCGCTGCTCGAGTACTACCGCGACGAACTGAAGACCGTCGACGCCATCGGAACGATGGATGAGGTATTCGCCCGCGCGCTGCGGGCGCTGGGCAAGTAGCGATGAACCCGCTGGCGCGGCTGCGGAGTCGCAAGGTAGTGCCGCAGCGCAGCGCCGGCGAACTCGACGCGATGGCCGCGGCCGGTGCCGTCGTTGCCGCAGCACTGCACGCGGTTCACGCGGCCGCTGTCTGTGGTGCGTCGACGCTGAGCCTCGACGAAATCGCCGAGTCGGTGATCCGAGAGGCCGGCGCGACACCGTCGTTTTTGGGCTATCACGGCTACCCGGCGTCGATCTGCGCGTCCGTGAACGACCGGGTGGTGCACGGCATCCCCTCCGCGGCCGAGATCCTCGCCCCCGGTGACCTGGTCTCCATCGACTGCGGCGCGGTGCTGAACGGCTGGCATGGTGATGCCGCGATCACGTTCGGGGTAGGCGCACTCGAACCCGCCGACGAGATGCTCTCCGCGGCGACCCGAGAGTCGCTGGAAGCCGGAATCGCGGCAATGATCCCCGGTAACCGGTTGACCGACGTCGCGCATGCCATCGAAATGGGCACGCGGGCGGCCGAGGCTCGCCACGGGCGCGCATTCGGGATCGTGGAGGGCTACGGCGGCCACGGCATCGGCCGGCAGATGCACATGGACCCGTTCCTGCCCAACGAGGGATCTCCGGGCCGCGGACCGCTGCTGGCGCCCGGTTCGGTGCTCGCCATCGAACCGATGCTGACGCTTGGAACAGGCAAAACACGGGTACTCGACGACGACTGGACGGTCACCACCACCGACGGGTCGCGCGCGGCGCACTGGGAGCACACCGTGGCGGTCACCGACGACGGGCCCCGCGTTCTCACCCTGAGCTGAATCTCGAACCAAACACCTACTCGACTCGTGTCAATGGGCAGGAGGTGATCGAGTGGCTCGGGCTGCTGGTACCGCGGCTGCGGAGGCCGCGCTCATGAAGGCGCTCTACGACGAGCACGCCGCCGTGCTGTGGCGCTACGCGCTGCGGCTCACCGGCGACGCCGCGCACGCCGAGGACGTCGTCCAGGAAACCCTGCTGAGGGCGTGGCAGCACCCGGAAGTCGTCGGCGACACCGAGCGCTCGGCGCGTGCCTGGTTGTTCACCGTCGCCCGAAACATGATCATCGACGATCGGCGCAGCGCGCGGTATCGCAACGTGGTCGGTTCGCTCGACGTAGCAGGGGCGCCGGAGCAGGCCACGCCCGACGAGGTCAATGCGGCGCTGGACCGGCTGCTGATCGCCGAAGCGATGACGCAACTCTCCACGGAGCACCGGGCCGTCATCGAACGGTCTTACTACCGCGGATGGACCACCGCGCAGATTGCTGGGGACCTCGAGATTGCCGAGGGAACTGTGAAGTCGCGACTACACTATGCCGTGCGGGCTTTGCGGCTCACTCTGCAGGAACTCGGAGTTACTCGATGAGCGCGGGACCTGGTTCGGGCACCAATCCGTGTGGTCACCGGCTCCGAATGCTTGAAGGGTGACAGGAGATGGATGAAATGAAGATGCCGCTACGAGGTGTGGGTCCGCCCGGCGACAACGAGGTTTTTGGTCTGATCATGGGTGACAATCACCGCTACGCGATGTGGGATGCCGCGTACGTGCTGGGATCGTTGTCGTCCGTCGACCGCCGCGAATTCGAGGGCCACATGGCCCAGTGCCCGGCGTGCCGGAACGCCGTCGCCGAGCTCAGTGGAGTGCCGGCCCTGCTTTCGCAGCTTGATCGTGAAGAATTCGCCGCGATCGCCGAGTCGGGCGATATCCCACCGGCGACACCGGAGATGTCACCCGAGTTGTTGCCGTCCTTGCTGGCGAAGGTGGCTTGGCGGCGGCGCCGCGCGCGCGTGATCACCTGGGTGGCCTCGTCCGCCGCGGCCGCGGTGCTGGCCGTCGGCGTCTTCGTCGGCATTCAGGGTCATTCCCCGTCGGCGACGCCTGCCCAGTCGGTGGCTGCCTCGTCGGAGATGGCGCAGGTGGGTACCAACCTGCTGACGTCCACGGTGCAGCTGTCCAGCCAGCACTGGGGGACGGCCATCAACTTGAAGTGCGTCTGCCTGGCTCCGCCGTATGCGCACCACGACACGCTGGCGATGGTTGTGGTCGGTCGCGACGGCAGCCAGACTCGGCTGGCGACCTGGGTGGCCGAACCCGGCCACACCGCGACGCCCGCCGCGAGCATCTCGACGCCGATCGAGCAGATTGCCGCCGTGCAAGTGGTCGCCGCCGACAGCGGCCAGGTTCTGTTGCAGCGTTCCCTGTAAAGCCCGTCGGGTGAACCGTAGGCTCACCTGACTCGTGCAATAGGCATCGTCTCAATCGAACTTAGGTGAGCAGATGCCTCGGAAGCACCGGGTGGTTGACCACATCGTCGGATGTCTAGCGTCAATCGGGGTCGACCACATCTTTGGTGTGGATGGCGCCAACATCGAAGATCTCTACGACGCCGCGCATTTCCGGTCCGGCATCACCGCAATACTGGCCAAGCACGAGTTCTCCGCCGCCACGATGGCCGACGGGTACAGCCGCAGCGGCGCCGGTCTGGGTGTGGTGGCCGCGACCTCGGGCGGCGGCGCGCTGAATCTTGTAGCGGGCCTTGGGGAGTCGCTGACAAGCCGGGTGCCGGTGTTGGCGTTGGTCGGTCAGACCCCGACCACGATGGACGGCCGCGGCAGCTTTCAGGACACCAGTGGCAACAACGGGTCGCTGGACGCAGAGGCAGTGTTCTCGGCCGTGTCGGTGTATTGCGAGCGAGTGCTGCGCCCGGCCGACATCGGTGCCGCATTGTCTCGGGCCGTCGACGCGGCGCGCACGGGAGGACCGGCAGTGTTGTTGCTGCCCAAGGATATTCAGCAGGCCTACGTCTATGACGACGCCCGGGCGGATGCACTGGCCACCGACCCGCGGCCGATCGGGAACCCCAATCCGATCATCCCGTTGCTGCGCAACGCCAATGGGCCGATCACCATCATCGCCGGCGAGCAGGTGGCCCGCGACGACGCCCGGGCCGAGCTCGAGGAGCTGCGCGCGCTGTTGCGTGCCCGGGTGGCCACGGTGCCCGACGCCAAAGATACTTCCGGCACACCGGGATTCGGCTGTTCGTCCGCGCTGGGGGTAACCGGTGTGATGGGCCACCCCGACGTGGCCGAAGCGGTGGCCGCAAGCGCCGTGTGCCTGGTGGTCGGCACCCGACTGTCGGTCACCGCTCGCGCCGGCCTCGACGACGCGCTGGCCACGGTGCGCACAGCTTCGATCGGCTCCGCGCGGCCCTACGTTCCGTGTGCGCACGTGCACACCGACGACCTTCGTACGTCGCTGCGCATGCTGACTGAGGCCCTATCGGGCAGCGGACGCCCCACGGGCGTGCGGGTTCCCGACACCGTGCGTCGCTCCGAGCTGACGCCCCCGTCGTGGGCCGGCGAAGGTGTGCGCTACCGCGACGCCATGGCGGTGCTTGACGGCGTCTTGCCCGAAGGGGCCGACATCGTGGTCGACGCGGGCAACACCGGTGCCTCGGCCGTGCACTACCTGCCGGCGCGGCGGGGCGGCAGGTTCGCCGTCGCACTCGGTATGGGCGGCATGGGCTACAGCTTCGGCGCCGGCATCGGAATGGCTCTAGGACGGTCCAACAGTGGACGGCCGCGCGGGCGCACCGTGGTGATCGCCGGCGATGGCGCATTTTTCATGCACGGCATGGAAGTTCACACCGCGGTCCAATACCGGCTGCCGGTGACGTTCGTGTTGTTCAACAACAATGCACACGCCATGTGTGTGACCCGCGAACAGCTCTTCTACGACAATCTGTACAGCTATAACCGATTCCGGCCCAGCCGGCTCGGTGCCGGGCTGGCGGCCATGTTCCCGGGCCTGACGTCGATGGACGTCAGCGACACCGACGGACTCGCCACAGCGATGGGCGCCGCGCTCGACATCGACGGCCCGGCGGTGGTCACCGTCGAGTGCGCCGCCGACGAGATCCCGCCGTTCGCTCCTTTCCTCTCAACGGGGAAGACCGAACCCATTGCCCTTGAAGAGATTCCCACGGTTAAGGAGAAATGCACCAATGTCGCTGCCAGCGCTTGAGGATATTCCCGACGTCATCGATGGGGTCACCCGCATCGAAACCAGCCCCAGAGAGCAGGCCACGCCGATCATCATGGACATGATGCGGTCGGTGTACCCGCACGATCAGGTCTTCGGCGAATACTGCACCGTCAACGAATACATCGACTGCCCGCCCGACGAGCTGTACGAGTACTTGTCGGACACCCGCAGCCTGGAAGAGTGGACCTACAGTCTGCGCGGATTCACCCCGACCGATGAACCCGGTCTGTGGCTGGCCTACGACCGGCTCGGCTCGGAGACCGAGATCTACACCCGCACCGTCGCGAATGAGCAGGCCCGCACCGTCGACTACCACTGCGCGTGGGATCAGGGCAAGCACCTGTGGATGATCTATCTGATGCGCGTCATCGACGCCCAGGTGGTCCTCGACAAGCCGGGTTCGGTTGTGCTGTGGACGAATTGCCATCACCCGTTCTACGACCACAACCCGTATCCGGAGACCGCACCGGCGCAGCGCCCGGTGTGGGTCGGCGACTTCTGGGACATGTTCGGCGCGGGCCACGAGCTGGAAATGAAGAACCTCAAGGCAATCGCCGAGTACCGGCACCGCAATGGCCTGCCGGTGACCCCCGAATGGATGAGATGAGCGCGCCATGGATAAGCCAACCGTCAGCCTGATCGACGTCTCGACCTATCTTCCCGGCGAGCCGATCCCCGCCGACTACTACGCACAGTTCGCCGAATCCGACGAGCTGCGCGAGAACATCATGTTCCGCGCCCCGAAGTTTCGCCACCACGTCGCGCCGGACGAGAGTTCGATCGACATGATCGAGCGTGCGGTGCAGGGACTGATCGAGCGGCAGGGCCACGACGTCGTCGAAGGCGCCGACGTGCTGATCACCCACACCCAGGTGCCCGACATGGCCTTCTACGGCCAAGGTGGTGGCATCGCGCACCGGTTGGGGCTGCGACCGTCCTGGGTGCTCGACCTGAACAACGGCGGGTGTGCCGCATTCGTGTTGGCGCTCAACGTGGCCCGTAAACTGCTGTCGTCGGGCGAGGGGCACACCGCGCTGATCGCCATCGCGCAGAACGCGGCCGGTCAATTCTTCGATCAGCCGACGATCCGCCGCAAGGCGCAGTCGGCGGTGCCCGGCGACGGCGCCGCGGTCGGGCTGGTCACGGTGAGCGACCAGTCGCCGATTCTGGATGTCGAGTGCCGCACCTACGGCGAATTCGCGGGCGAGATGACGCTTTCCTACGACCCGCCGCGCAAGTGGTGGGCGGCGGGGCCCGGCGAGGGGAGCATCGGCTTCACCGAAAGCAAGATCACCAAGGTGCTGGCCCGCGGCAACCGGCAGGTTCCCGAGGTGGCGTTCGCGGTATGTGACCGAATCGGCTTGCCCGCCAAGAACATCGACATGCTGGTCACCAACCAGCCCAACAGGGCGTTTCTGCGCAACTGGCGCGAAGCGCTCGAATTG
This sequence comes from Mycobacterium sp. IDUB_19, assembly GCF_055419445.1. Classification (NCBI taxonomy): domain Bacteria; kingdom Bacillati; phylum Actinomycetota; class Actinomycetes; order Mycobacteriales; family Mycobacteriaceae; genus Mycobacterium; species Mycobacterium sp. IDUB_19. Next base: position 14,925 of record NZ_JBVAXR010000012.1, read on the forward strand.
CCGCAGGAACGCCACCGGGACACCTTCGAAGAATGTGGCAACCTGTTCGGTGCCGGGATTCCGGTCAACCTGGATCGCGCGATATCCGACGGTCAGCTCAAGTCCGGTGATGTGGTGCTGATGGCGGGCTTTGCCCATGCCGGCGATTTCGCCGGTGCGGCGGCGGTGCGCTGGGGCGGGCGAGGCTGATGCAACCGCTGGCAAGTTCCGCGACGGCGGAGGCCGATGACGCGGTCGCGTCCGGGATCGATCCACTCGCCTTGTCGCTCAACGAGAATCCGTTCCCTCCGCTTCCGGCGGTGCGGTCGGTGTTGGTCAAGTCGATCGACGCGGCCAACCGGTATCCGGAGTTCCTGCCCGAGCGGTTGCGCAACCTGATCGCGAGTCGCATCGGGGTCGCCGCGGATCAGGTGGTGCTCGGTGCCGGTGCGACGGGTGTGGTGCTGCAGGCCCTGCAGGCTCTGACCGTTCCGGGCGACACGATGGTCATGGCGACACCCACCTTCGACGGCTATCCGATCATCGCGCAGATGGCGCGGCTGAATTCGGTGACGGTACCCCTGGATAAGGGCGGCCACAACGACCTCGACCGGCTGGCGGCCGAGGCCGCGAGCGCCCGCGTCGTGGTGGTGTGCCGGCCGCACAACCCCACCGGCACCCTGGAGCCGGCGACGCACCTGTTTCGGTTCCTGCGCCGGGTGCCTCGCGAGACCATCGTGGTGCTCGACGAGGCGTACATCGAATTCGCCGCACCCGAGCACCAGATCGACGTCGCGGCGCTGGCGCGGCGATTCCCCAACGTGGTCGTGGTGCGGACCTTCTCCAAGGCGTACGGGCTGGCCGGGCTGCGAATCGGCTACGGCGTGGCCGCTCCGGAGCTGGCCGCGACGATGTGGTCCCAACAGTTGCCGTTCGGCATCGCGATGACCAGCTTGCCCGCAGTTGCCGCGTCGTATAACGCTGAAGACGAACTGCTGCAACGGATTAGGCTGATCACCTCCGAGCGGCGCTATCTCCGGATGCGGCTGAGCGCGCTGGGGGTGTACACCACCGACGCGCACGCGAACTTCATGTACCTGCCTTCGAGGGTTGGGCAGGATCGGCAGTGGAGTGAGGTGTTCGCCGACAGCGGGCTTCGGGTGCGCTGCTATCCGGACGGCGGCGCGCGGATTACCGTGGGCAGCCGCGCATCCACGCTGGCGGTGCTGGCCGCGGTGGGCAAGTGATCACGCGCTGAATCGGGGGGGTTGACGCGTTTTGGCCGCAAGTGCGGTATGAAAAGGCGTGGCCCCGAATAACAAGCGTGACCCGATCGCCGCGGCACGGACCAACTGGGAGCGCGCGGGCTGGGGCGATGTCTCGCAGGGCATGGTCGCGGTGACGTCGGTGATGCGTGCGCATCAGATCCTGCTGGGCCGCGTCGAGACGGCGCTGCGACCCTACGACCTGAGCTTCTCGCGCTACGAGTTGCTGCGGCTGCTGGCGTTCAGCCGGACCGGAGCGTTGCCCATCACCAAGGCGTCCGACCGGCTGCAGGTTCACGTCACCAGCGTGACCCACGCGATCCGCCGGCTGGAGGCCGACGGGCTGGTTGCCCGGGTGCCACACCCCACCGATGGGCGCACGACGCTGGTGCAGATCACCGACCTCGGCCGGTCCACGGTCGAGGACGCCACCGTCACGCTCAACGAGCAGGTGTTCGCCGATATCGGCATGGACACTGCCGAATCGCAGGCGCTGGTGGAGTCGATTGAAACGTTGCGCCGCAACGCCGGTGACTTCTGAGTCAGCCGGCGGCCCACTCCTTGGCGCGCTCGAGTTCGTCAAGCCCGAACACGGCGATCTCGCCGGGGACCATCCACGCCAGCGCATGAAGGGTGTGGGCGACCCATTCCTTGTCGGACACCACGGCGATTCGCTTGAACGCCGAATGATGCTTGAACACGCTGCCAAGCCCCAGCTTCAGATCCTCGACCAACCCACCGGGACCGAAGCCCTCGTAATCGGAGGCGATGACCTCCACGATCCTGATCTCGTCACCTTTCACCAAGTCATCCATGGCCGGCTTGAAATTGCGCAGATCGCCACCGTTCAACCGGCCCGATACCCGGATGCCGGTCACTCCCACCGGCATGTCGTCCAGCACTTCGATCATCGAATACTCCCTCCTGCCAACCGTATTGCGGAAGGCCGTTAGCCCCGGCTCAGCGCAGCATCTCGATCACGGCGCTGAAATCCAGGGCGCCGTGCTCTGCGGCGAACTTGGCGTAGATCTCGGCGGCGTGGCGGCCCAGCGGCGCGGCCGAGCCGGTTGACGTCACCGCATCCATCGCCAGGCCCAGGTCCTTGTTCATCAGCGCGGTCGCGAAGCCGGGCTTGAAGTCGTTGTTGGCCGGCGATGTCGGAACCGGGCCCGGCACAGGGCAATTCGTGTGCACCGCCCAGCAGTTGCCGGTGGCACCGGTGATTACGTCGAACAATGATTGCGCCGGCAGGCCGAGCTTCTCGGCAAGCACGAACGCCTCGCCGACCGCGATCTGCTGCACCGCCAGCACCATGTTGTTGCACACCTTGGCGGCCTGGCCGGCTCCGGCGGCGCCACAGTGAATGATCTTGCCCGCCATGGGTTCCAGCACCGGCCGCGCTCGATGCACCGCCGACTCGTCGCCCCCGACCATGAACGCCAGCGTCCCGGCGACAGCACCCTTCACCCCGCCGGAGACCGGTGCGTCCAGCTGCGAAACCCCGTGCGACTCTGCCTGCGAGTGCACCTCGCGGGCGTCGTTGACCGAGATCGTGGAGCTGTCGATGAACAGCGCACCGGCGCGCGCGGCCGGCAGCACCTCGGCGTAGCAGCGTTTGACGATGTCCCCGTTGGGCAGCATCGTGATCACCACGTCGGCCTGGGCCACCGCGTCGGCGGCGCTGTCGAATAACTCGACGCCGCCTTCGGCCGCGGTCGCCGCCGCCGCGGGCACCGGGTCGAACCCGCGCACGGTGTGGCCCGCGCTCAACAGGTTCGCCGACATCGGCCCGCCCATGTTCCCCAGCCCGAGAAATGCGATCTCAACAGGCTCTGTCATTGCTGCCTTTCTAAGCGGGGGCTTGAGAAGCTCTGAACCGGACGGCCTCGGCGCGACCGACGACCACCCGCATGATTTCGTTGGTCCCTTCCAGTATTCGGTGCACCCGAAGATCGCGGACGATCTTTTCCAGACCATACTCGCGCAGGTAACCGTAACCCCCGTGCAGTTGCAGCGCCTTGTCCGCGACGTCGAAGCAGGTGTCGGTGACATAGCGTTTGGCCATCGCGCACAGCTCGACCTTGTCGGGGTCACCTGTGTCCAGCGCACTTGCCGCCCGCCACAACATCATTCGCGAGGTCTCGAGGCCCGTCGCCATGTCGGCCAGGGTGAAGCGGATGGTCGGCTCGTCGAGCAGTGCGGAGCCGAACGCCTGCCGATCCCGCACGTACGCCCCCGCCTTGTCGAAGGCCGACTGCGCGCCGCCGAGCGAGCACGCCGCGATGTTGAGCCGGCCGCCGTTGAGGCCGTTCATCGCGATGCCGAAGCCGGCGCCCTCGCCATCGGCGCCGCCCAGCATCGCGTCGGCGGGAACCCGCACGCCCTCCAAGATCACCTGGGCGGTCGGTTGGGCGTGCCAGCCCATCTTCTCCTCAAGCGCGCCGAAACTCAGTCCTTCGGTGCCCTTCTCGATGATGAACGCTGAAATCCCGCGCGGGCCCTCGCCGCCGGTGCGGGCCATCACCACGTAGACGTCCGAGGCGCCCGCGCCGGAGATGAACTGCTTGACTCCGTCGAGCACATAGTCGCCGCCCTGCTTGACGGCGCGGGTGCTCAATGCGCTGGCATCGGATCCGGCGCCGGGCTCGGTCAGGCAGTAGCTGGCGATGACATCCATCGGCGCCAGCCGCGGAATCCATTCCTTGCGTTGTTCGTCGGTGCCGAAGCTGTCGATCATCCACGCGCACATGTTGTGGATCGATAGGAACGCAGCGGTGGTGGGATCGGCGATGGCCAGCTGCTCGAAGATCCGAACCCCGTCGAGCCGGCGCAGCCCGCTGCCGCCGACGTCGTCGCGGCAATAGATCGCGGCCATGCCGAGCTCGGCGGCCTCGCGCAACACGTCGGTCGGAAAGTGCTTGCTGGCTTCCCATTCCAGGGCGTACGGGGCAATCCGCTTGGCGGCGAACGCGGCCGCCGTTTCGGTGATGACCCGTTCGTCGTCATTCAGGGCGAACATGAACCTAATCCATTGTCGGGATGACGAATTCGGCGCCATCCTTGATGCCGGACGGCCACCGCGATGTCACGGTCTTGACCTTGGTGTAGAACTGGATCGACGCCGGGCCGTGCTGGTTGAGGTCGCCGAAGCCGGAGCGCTTCCAGCCGCCGAAGGTGTGATAGGCCACCGGGACGGGGATCGGCACGTTGACACCGACCATGCCCACCTCCACACGTGCCACGAAATCGCGTGCGGCGTCACCGTCGCGGGTGAAGACCGCGACGCCGTTGCCGTATTCGTGCTCGGACGGCAGCCGCAACGCCTCCTCGTAGTCGTGGGCCCGCACGATGCACAACACCGGCCCGAAGATCTCGTCGGTGTAGATCGACATGTCGGTGGTGACGTGGTCGAACAGGGTCGGCCCGATGAAGAAGCCGCCCTCGAGGTTGGCGTCACCGAACGTCAGGTCGTCGCTGCGCCGCTCGCGGCCGTCGATCACGATCTCGGCGCCCGCGGCCACACCCTGATCGATGTAATTGCGCACCCGGGCCAGCGCGGCCTCGGTGACCAGCGGGCCGTAGTCGGCCTTGGGGTCCAGGCTGTGCCCGACCCGCAGCTGATTGATCCGCTCAACCAGCCTGGCGCGCAACCGATCCGCGGTCTGCTCACCGACCGGCACTGCGACGCTGATCGCCATGCAGCGCTCGCCGGCGCTGCCGTACCCGGCGCCGATCAGCGCATCGACCGCCTGGTCGAGATCCGCGTCGGGCATCACGATCATGTGGTTCTTGGCGCCGCCGAAGCACTGCGACCGCTTGTCGTTGGCCGCGGCCGTCGAATAGATGTAGTGGGCGATGTCGGAGCTGCCGACGAAGCCGACCGCCTTGATGTCGGGGTGGTGCAGGATCGCGTCGACGGCTTCCTTGTCGCCATGGACGACCTGGAACACACCGGGCGGCAGACCGGCCTCGAGGAACAGTTCGGCCAGGCGCACCGGTACCGACGGGTCGCGCTCGCTCGGCTTGAGCACGAACGCGTTTCCACAAGCCAGTGCGGGCCCGGCCTTCCACAGCGGGATCATCGCCGGGAAGTTGAACGGGGTGATGCCCGCGACCACGCCCAGGGGCTGGCGCAGCGAGTAGACGTCGATACCCGGGCCGGCACCCTCGCTGTATTCCCCTTTGAGCAGGTGGGGGATGCCTATGGCGAACTCGATGACCTCGATACCGCGCTGAATGTCGCCGCGCGCGTCGGGAACCGTCTTTCCGTGCTCCAGGGACAGCAGCTCGGCCAGCTCGTCGATGTTCTTGTTGACCAGCTCGATGAACTTCATCATCACCCGCGCGCGTCGCTGCGGATTCGTTGCACCCCAGCCCTTTTGGGCCTCAACCGCCGATGACACCGCGGCGTCGATGTCGGCCGAGGAGGCCATCGGGACTTTCGCCTGCACCTCGCCGGTGCTGGGGTTGAAGACGTCGGCGGTGCGGGTGGACTGGCCGGCAACGCGCTTCCCGTCGATGAAGTGCGGGATCTGTGTGGTCATGGGTGCCCTTGGGTGTCGTTCGCGTATAAAAAGCGGATACTTGCATATCCTAGTAACTGGGTCTTGACCTTGGCAAGGTGGGTTACCTGCCGTGACCGCGCGGGCTAGCGTTGAGGCCGGTATGCACAGCATCGAGGCCGATTACCTGGTCATCGGAGCGGGCGCCATGGGCCTGGCGTTCGTCGACACGCTGGTCTCTGAGACAGAGGCCAGCGTCGTGGTGGTGGACCGCAACGATGTGCCGGGTGGTCATTGGACCGCCGCTTACCCGTTCGTCCGGTTGCATCAGCCTTCGGTGTTCTACGGCGTCAACTCGCTTCGGCTCGGGCGCGACACCATCGACCAGGCCGGTTGGAACAAAGGCCTTTACGAGCTGGCGACCGCCGGGGAAGTCTGCGCCTATTACGACCACGTGATGCGCCAGCAGCTGGTGCCGACCGGGCGGGTCCGCTATTTCCCGATGAGCGAATACCGCGGCGCGGGCCGCTTCTCCACGCTGGCCGGTGCCGACTACACCGTTGACGTGGCGCACCGGGTCGTCGATGCCACCTACATGCGCGTGACGGTGCCCGCGATGCGTCCGCCGCCGTATCCGGTCGCTCCGGGTATCGCCTGTGTCGCGCCCAACGACCTGCCCGGCCACACCGCCCACGAGCGCTATGTCGTCGTCGGTTCCGGCAAAACCGGTATCGACACCTGCCTGTGGCTGCTGGGCCATGGCATCGCGCCCGAACGGCTGACCTGGATCATGCCCCGTGATTCCTGGCTGCTGGATCGCGCGACAATGCAGCCCGGCTCGATGTTCGCCGACCTGATCAAGGCCGGCTTCATCGCACAGCTGCGCGCGATCAGGGACGCCACGTCACCTGACGATCTGTTCGCCCGGCTCGAGGAAGCCGGCACCCTGCTGCGGATCGATCCGACGGTCCGGCCCACCATGTACCGCTGCGCGACCGTCACCCAGGCCGAGCTCGACCAGCTGCGCCGCATCGACGACGTCGTCCGGATGGGCCACCTGCGCAAGGTCGAAGCCGACAAGATGGTCCTCGACGGCGGCGCACGGGCGATGGACGGGCGCGCGCTCTACATCGACTGCACCGCCGACGGCGCCGAAAAGCGGCCTGCTACTCCGATTTTCGACACCGGCCGCATCACGCTGCAAAGCGTGCGCGGATGCCAACAAATATTCAGCGCATCGCTGATCGCCCACGTGGAGGCGGCTTATTCGGACGACGCCACCCGCAACCGACTGTGTGTGCCGTTGCCGCACCCCGACACCGACCTGGACTGGCTGCGCCTCGCGCTGGCCGATTACGGCAATCAACTGCGGTGGTTCGACGACCCCGACCTGACCGCCTGGCTGTCCGCCTCGCGCCTGGATCTCTTCGGTCATCTGGTGGGCCAATTGTTGCCGCCCGCCTCGGCAAAGCCCCGGGTGCGCGATCGGATTCTGGGCGTGGCCAAGACAGTCCTATCCGCCACCGCCGCGAAGCTCGACGAGCTGGTCGTCGACGATGCTTCGCTCGCCGCGCCCTGACCGGGTGTAACCCCCGCTGATATTGATCGGGTGAGGGAGGTATGTGACGGCGAAAAATGAACCCGCGGGCCCGCGCCCCCTGCGCGCGGTACCCAACGACGGCTACACCGACTGGGAAGCCGTGTACCAGGACAACGCGGCCTGGGTGTACCGGACGCTGTTCGCCCGGGTCGGCAACCGGGCGGACGCCGAGGACCTCACCGCCGAGGTGTTCCTCGCCGCGCTGCGGCCACTGCGGCTGACCGCAAGCGTCGGCGAGGTGCGCGCATACCTTCGGGCGACGGCGCGAACCGTGCTGGCCGCGCACTGGCGCGAGACCCTGGGGCGGGAGATAACCTCGATCGAGGAGGACATCGAGCAACCACCCGATAGCGAGGAAGCGATCAGCACCGCTCCGGCGCGCGTCGCCCAGGTTCTCGACAATCTGCCGGACCGCTATCGTCAAATTCTGGAACTGCGTTTCCTGCAAGGTAATTCGGTTAAGGAGTCTGCCGCGGAACTCGGAATCAGCGTCGCCAATGCCAAAGTGCTCCAGCATCGAGCTCTGCGGCTGGCGGCGCAGGTCAACGATGGGGGCCAGTCATGAACGCGCGAGGATTGCGCCGCTACGTCGACGATCTGCTGCGAGGCCGTCGGCCAAAACCGTTTGCGCCCGACGACTTTGAGGCCGCGCAGATCCGCACGGCGATCGAGCTACGGGCGGCCGGGCAGGGTGACGACATCCCGCGCCCCGAATTCCTTGACGACCTGCACCGCCGCCTCGCCGAACAAATGGCCGGCGCACCCGCGCAACCGCAGCACAAGCCGAACACGACGCGCCGCCAGGTCATCGTCGGCACGTCGGCCGCGGCGGCCGCCGCGGTCACCGCGGTTTCCATCGATCGCGCCGTGACCGGAAGCGTCATCGAAGGCCCCGCCGTCGCGGGAGAATTGAAGCCCAATGACGGAAGCTGGCAGCGGGTCGCGACCAGTTCGGAGGTGCCGGACGGGCGGATGCATGCGTTCGATCTCGGGTCGGTCAGCGGATTCGTCCGCCGCGTCGAAGGCAAGCCCCAGGCCGTATCCGGGGTGTGCACCCATCAGGGGTGTCGGTTGTGGTTCGACGCACCCGATGACAGACTGCGCTGCCCTTGCCACTCGACGTCGTTCTCGCCTGCGGGCGAGGTGCTCACCCATCAATTGCCGATCGCCCCAAAGCCGTTGCCCACGCTGATGGTTCGCGAGGTCGACGGGGTCATCGAGGTGCTCGCCCCGCCGAAACCCGAACAGCCGACCTGAGCGGTGTAACCACCCCTCCTATCTGTTGGCGACAGTTCCACAGCCCCGGGAGGGTCGTTATGCCTATCGCCATGTTTCGAAAACACCGCGCCTTGCTCGCGGCCGGCCTACTCTTGCTGGCCGGGTGCTCGGCGTCGCGGCCCGACGCGCACCCGTCGGTCACGATGAGGCCGGATGCCGTTGCGACGCCGTCGGTCACCGCACCGCCGCCGCCGGCGAACGGTAACCAGGTCGCCATCGATGGCTTCGCGTTCGCCCCCGCCACGCTGACGGTGAGCGCGGGCACCACGGTCACGTGGACCAATCGTGACGAAGAACCCCACACGGTGGCCGCGAGCGACGGCTCGTTTCATTCGCCCGGCATGGGGACCGGGGCCACCTTCACCCACACCTTCGCCACCGCAGGGACTTTCGACTACGTCTGCTCGATTCACCCGATGATGCGCGGCACCGTGGTGGTGACCCAGTGAATTCAGACATAGACCCGAACCGCGGTCCGAACACGATGAGTCGCCGTCAGCTGATCCGGCATGGCGCATGGTTCGGGGCGGCGGTCGGTTTCGCGGTGGCCGGCGGCGAGGTGATCTCGCATGTCGCCGGTGCCCAGGCGGCCGAGCGCGCAAAAGTCCTGCCCGCCCTGCGGTTCGCTCAGATCAGCGACAGTCACATCGGCTTTACCGGCGCCCCCAACCCGGACGTGTCCGGCACGTTCGCCCACGCGATCGACCAGGTCAACAACCTCGGCTACACACCGGATTTCGTCATTCACACCGGCGACCTCACGCACTTGTCCAGCCCCGGCCAGTTCGACCAGGTGAAGCAGATGATGAGCGGCCTGAGGACGCCGCATGTGTTCACCGTGCCCGGAGAACACGACTCGGTCGACGATGCGGGGCAGAAGTACCGGAGCGCCTTCGGCGCGGGATCGGTGGGGGACGGGTGGTACAGCTTCGACATCGCCGGCGTTCACGTGATCGCACTTGTCAACACGTTGAACTTGCGCAAGCTCGGGCATCTTGGTGTCGATCAGCTGGAGTTCGTCGAGAAGGACGTCGCGCGGCTGTCGAGCGATACGCCGATCATTGTGTTCAGCCACATCCCGTTGTTCGCGATGTACCCGGATTGGGGCTGGGGCACCGACGACGCCACCCAGGCGCTCGGTTACTTGCGCAGGTTCGCCTCGGTGACCTGTATCAACGGGCATGTCCACCAATTGTTTTCCAAGACCGAGGGCAACGTCTCGTTCTACAGCGGGACGACGACCGCTTATCCGCTGCCCCATCCCGGCGATGGGCCGGCGCCCAAGCCGATCACGTTGCCGGCCGGAAAGCTGCACGACGCGCTCGGCATCCGCGAGGTCAGCTACACCAAGGGTGAGACCGCGCTGGCTTTGAAAGAGCAGAGGCTGCAATGAATATCCTGGTCCGGATCGGCTTCGCTGCATCGTTGCTGGGCAGCGCCGCCAGCCACGCCTACCTCTATGTCCATGGTTACCAGCACATTCCGATGATCGGCACCAGCTTCCTGATCCAGGCCAGTGCCTCGTTCGCGTTGGCCGTGCTGATCCTGCTCGGCGGTCCGTGGTGGCTGCGCTGGGCCGCGGCCGCCATAGCCGGCGGATCTCTGGTCGCGTTCGCTCTGTCCAGAACCGCTGGGCTGTTCGGCTTTACCGAGCGTGGGTGGGACCCATCGCCCTACGCGGCCATCAGCGTGGCAGCCGAAGTGCTGACCGTGCTGCTCTGGACGCTGAGCGACTACCCCGGTGGCGTCAGGTTCGGGAGACTTCGGAGAGCTCGGGAGCAGACCACTTCGGCTTGAGCCGGGATTTGAGCGACTGTGCGGGCTTCTCGACCAGGAACCAGCTCAGCGCGGCGAGCGGCAGCGTGGCGGTGGTCGCAATGACGAAGAACAGCAAGGGGTTCAGACCGGCAAGCCCACCGACGGCCAGCAATTGCTGAGTCGGGGATGCATATATGTAAGTGCCGTAGGACAGGTCCGTGCGCAAACTCCACCGCTTGTTGCGGATCAGCGAACCCGAGACGATGACGGCATACGCCAGCGGAAGGCCACCGACCACCCGATAGTCAGGCAGCAGGCTCGACGCTAGAACGATGAGGACGCTCACCGCGACGAACGACCACCGAGCGGGAATCACGTCTTTCCACTGATACAGCAGCGCCCCAGCCGAAAACATGATCGTAAAGCGCACAGCCAGCTGCAAGTTGGTCCATTCGCCGGGGTAGGTAAGCGGCGGCAACAATGTCGCCCCAAGCGCGGCGAGTGCAAAGATTACCGGAGAAAGCCAACGGCGCTTCGCGAGTCCGACCAGGCCGATGCCGGCAACGGCGAGATAGCACAGCACCTCCCACATCAGGGTCCACACCGAGGCGTTCCACACTCCATGCTCCGGAATCCCTTTCGGTGTTCCGCCGACATCCAGCGCAAGCGCCGACACCAGTGTGCTGTTTTTCAAGACGTACTCGATTGGCGCGCTGGACAATAGAAGCTTTTTTGCCTGGCCACCTTGAATTGCCAGACTGAGCGGTGCGAACACAAATGCGGTCACCACCAGGCAGGCGTAGAGCCCGGGGAGGATGCGAAGTGCTCGAGCGAGGAGATAGTCACGCAGTTGCGGGTTCCGAAGCCAACTCGACGTGATCAAGAATCCCGAAAGCGCAAAGAACCCGTCAACCCCGACCGAGAAAAGAAGCTGCAGAACCGGCTTGGACGACACGCTGTGGCCGGTGACGGAGAAGGAATGCCACAGGATCACCTCGGCCGCCAACGCCAACCGGAACGCGTTCAGTGCGTTGCTTCGTGGATCGAATGCCTGCGCCAGTCTCGTTCGCGGTCGAGCCGCGGTCCCACACCCCATGTGGCGCCATCATAACGTGATTGTCGGGACTGGCTCGGCGTCCGCGGCGCGCCTTCGGACGCAGCAACGACAGCGACTAGGCCGGACGCCTGACTTCAGCGAGCTCAGAGCCCGACCGCTTCCGCTTGAGTCGCGATTTGAGCGACTGAGAGGGCTTCTCTATCAGGAACCAGCTCAGCGCGGCCAGCGGCAGGGTAGCTATCGTCGCAATGATCGCGAACACGAATGGATTCAGACGGACCAGCCCGCAGATAACCAGCAACTGCTGCATCGGAAACGCGTAAATGTAGGTGCCATAGGACAGATCCGTCGGCAGCCTCAAGTACTTGTTGTGGACGAGCGCGCCGGAAACGATGAGGGCGTACGCCAACGGAATAGCGCCAAGAACACGGTAGTCGGGCAGCAGGCCGGCCGCGAGAACGATGAGCACGCTCAACGCGACGAGTGACCATCGAGCGGGAATCACGTCTTGCCACTGATAGAGCAGCGCCCCGGCCGCGAACATGATGGCGAAGCGGGCTATGCACTGCTCGTTGCTCCATGTCCCGGGGAATGTCATGGGCGGCAAGTACGCAGCCAAACACACTGCCAGTGCGAACACCACCGCAGAAGTCCATCGGCGGTGAGCCAGTCCCACTAGTCCAAGAAGTAGAACGGCGACGTAGCACAGCACCTCATAGATGAGAGTCCACAGCGAACCGTTCCACAAACCCGGATATGGAACTCCGGTTGGCGTTCCACCGACATCGAACTTGAGCACCACTACTGCGCTGTTTTCCACGACGAATTCGAATGGCGCGGGGGACAAGAGCAGCTTTGCGGCCGATCCACCCTGGATCGCCACGCCGATCGGCGCGATGACAAACGCGGTCACCACCAGACACACGTAGAGCCCGGGGAGGATGCGAAGAGCTCGAGCGACGAGATAGTCACGGACGCGGGGGTTGTTGATCCAACTCCGGGTGATGAGGAATCCCGAGATCGCAAAGAAGCCGTCGACCCCCACCCCGAACAGCAGCTGTCGTACCGGCGCGGATGGCGGGACGCGACCCGTGACGGCGAAGGAGTGCCAGAGGATCACTTCGGCGGCCATGGCTAGCCGCAACGCATTCAGTGCATTACTTCGCGGATCAAGTACCTGCCCGAGTTTCATACGTTGTCACCAGTCGTCCGCGCTCCCGGCGCTCCCCTGTCTCTGCATCTAAGCGCATTCACCCCGCGTTTGCACCCGTATCTGCGGCGTGGCAACGCGGTTGAGTCGAGAGGCGATTCGCGACCCCGACGAGGGGGCGGTAGCGAACGAAACTACCCCGCGCGGTGGGCCCCTGGAGTCGGTTGCTCGACCACGGAGGCGTCTTGCGTGCCGTCAGCTTCGGTGCGGGCGGGAGCACCCCACTTCCGTTTGAGACGAGACTTCAGCGACATCGCAGGTTTCTCTATGCAGAACCAGCTCATCGCGGCTAGCGGCAGCGTCGCGGTGACCGCAACGACGAAGAACACCGCCGGGTGCAGGGTGCCCAGCCCAAAAACGACCAGCAACTGCTGAGTCGGAAATGCGTAAATGTAGTAGCCGTAGGACAGATCCGTACGTAACGTCAGGCGCTTCTTGCGGATGAGCGCACCGGAAACGATGACGGCATACGCCAGCGGAAGAGCCGCGACCACGCGGTAATCGGGCAGCAGGACGGCGGCTACGACGACGATGACCACGCTCACCGCGACGAGTGACCATCGAGCGGGAATCGCGTCTTTCCATTGAAACATCAGGGCGCCAGCGGAAAACATGATCGCGGAGCGCACGGCGAGCTGGGGGATGGTCCATTCGCCGGGAAAGGTGAGCGGCGGCAACTGTGTCGCCCCGATTACCGCGAGCGCCAAGATCGCCGGCGAAATCCATCGACGGTTGGCGAGCCCGACTATGCCGATCACAGCAATGGCGATGTAGCACAGCACTTCCCAGATCAGAGACCACAGCGAAGCGTTCCAGATTCCAGGGGATGCGACCTCACGCGGTGTCCCGGCGACATCGAATTGAAGCACCGACACCAGTGTGGCGTTTTTCAGGACATATTCGAACGGCGCGCTGGACTGCAGTAATTTCGCGGCCGAACCACCCTGAACCGCGACGCTGAGCGGGGCGAATACGAACGCGGTGATGATCAGGCAGACATAGAGCCCGGGCAGGATGCGCAGGGCTCGGGCGGCGAGATAGTCACGCACGCGCGGGTCGCGCAGCCAACTCGCGGTAATCAGGAACCCTGAGATCGCAAAGAACCCGTCGACGCCCACCGCGAACATCAGCTGGAGCAGCGCGTGCGGCGGCATGTGGCCCGTGATCGGCCAGGAGTGAAACAGCATGACCTCGGCGGCCAGCCCCAGCCGAAACAGGTTCAGCGCGTTACATCGGGGATCGAACACCTCCGCTAGCTTCATCTGCACTATCCGTATCTGTCGTCGCCCCCCGCGTCGTCGGCCATAGTATCGGCGCCGAATGCCCCAAGGTAGTCGATGAACCCCCGGCAAACGTCCGGTTTAATACCAACCCGACGTTTTCGCTTTGCTGCGGGCAGGTGGCGAGGCCGGGCAGCGGCGATCAGTACCTCAGGCTTGACTGCGCAGATCCGTGAGGAATTTCTGCGTCTCTTCCCAGGTGGGCAGCAGGCCGGCCGCGCGTACTTCGTCGAAGCTGGGGGCGGCGGCGTCGCGGTCGGACAAACTGGGAGCGGCGCCATCGACCAGCGGCCATTCGACGCCCAGGGCCGGGTCGGTGGCGCAGATGGTGTGCTCGCGCTGCGGGCTGTATTCCGCCGAGCACAAGTACATCACCGTCGAATTATCTTGGAGCGCAAGGAACCCGTGCCCGAGGCCTTCGGAGAGGTACATCGTCCGGCGATCCTTGTCGTCGAGCACGACGGAGTCCCACTGACCGAACGTCGGTGAGCCGACCCGGATGTCGACCACCACGTCGAATACCGCACCGCGCACGCAGGTCACGTATTTGGCCTGGCTGGGTGGTAACTGCGCGAAATGCAGGCCGCGCAGCACGCCGGCCGCGGACACCGAGCAATTGGCTTGCTGCACATTCAGCCCGTGGCCGGCGAAGTCCCGGAATCCGTGGTCGGTGAGCCATTCGAAGAACATTCCGCGGGAATCGCCGTGAATTCTCGGGGTGATTTCCCAGGCGCCGGGAACTTTGAGTTCGCGAACTTCCATCTCACTGACCCCGTTCTTCGTAGCGGGCTTCCGATGCGTCTTTCAATGGACGCCACCACGATTCGTTGGCCCGATACCAGTCGATGGTTTCGCGTAGCCCCTCTTCGAAGTCGGTATGCTTTGGCGCCCAATGTAATTCGTCATACAGCAGCGACGGGTCGATGGCGTAGCGCAGGTCGTGGCCGACGCGGTCGGTGACGTGGTCGAAGTCGTCGGGGTCGCGACCCATCAGCGAAAGCAGCGTGCGCAGCACGGTCAGGTTGTCGCGCTCGCCCTCGGCGGAGATCAGGTAGGTCGCCCCGATCTGGCCCTTGTCCAGGATCTGCCAGACCGCACTGTTGTGGTCGTCGACGTGGATCCAGTCGCGGACGTTGGCGCCGGCGCCGTACAGCTTGCACCGTCTGCCGGTCAGCACATTGGTGATCTGGCGCGGGATGAACTTCTCGATGTGCTGATACGGCCCGTAGTTGTTGGAGCAGTTGGACAGCGTCGCGCGCACCGCGTACGACCGCACCCAGGCCCGAACCAGCATGTCGGCGGCGGCCTTGGTGGCCGAGTAGGGGCTCGACGGGTTGTAGGGCGTCGACTCGGTGAACCGCTGCGGATCGTCGAGCTCCAGGTCGCCGTAGACCTCGTCGGTCGAAATGTGGTGCAGCCGCACGCCGCGGCGGCGTACGGCTTCCAGGATCGTGTACGTCCCGACCACATTGGTGTGCAGAAATGGCTCGGGGTTGTCCAGCGCGTTGTCGACGTGGCTCTCGGCGGCGAAATGCACGACCGCGTCGGATTCGGAGATCAGTCGGGAAACCAGCTCGGCGTCGGTGATGTCGCCCTCGACCAGCCGGATGGCATCGTCGACGTCGGCCAGCGACTCGCGCCGTCCGGCGTAGGTCAGGGCGTCCAGCACCGTCATTGAAACGTCGGGACGCTCGCGCACGGTGCTGTGTACGAAATTCGCGCCGATGAAACCGGCGCCACCGGTGACCAGCAGACGCATGGTCAAACCCTAACCGAGGGGCGCGGTCAGCTTGCGGGGGTTAGCCCAAGCGGCTCGGCAAGTTCACTGAGCGCGGGCAGCAGCGTCTCTTCGTTGTAGCCGCCCAGCACCTGAATCGCTACGTGGTCGGCGCCGGCTTCCAGGTGCTCGTTGAGGCGTTTCACGATCGCCTCCGGGGTGCCGTAGGCCACCACCGCTTCGATCAGCCTGTCGCTGCCGGGCTTGCGCACGTCGTTCTCGGTGAACCCCAGCCGCAGCCAGTTGTTCACGTAGTTGCTCAGCCCCAGATAGTGCTCGACGAGCCCGCGGCCGGCGGCAAGCGCCTCATCGCGGTCGGTGGTCAAGACCACCTTGTGCTCGGGGGCCAAGAACACCGAATTGCCGAGCTGTTCGCGAGCCTTGGCCGTGTGTTCCGGCGTGGTCAGGTACGGGTGGGCGCCGGCGCTGCGCTCCGCGGACAGCGCCAACACCTTGGGCCCGAGCGCGGCGAGCACCCGCCGGCTGGTCGGCACCAGCGCCTCGTCGAGGGCATCGAGGTAGCCGACCAGCGCGGCGTAGGGCTTCACGTACTCCTGGGTGTGCTCGGGGTGGCCAACTCCGATGCCGAGCAGAAATCTTCCGGGGTAAGCACTTTCGATGCGCTTAAAGGATTCGGCGACGGGTTTGGCCGCCGCCGTCCAGATGTTGACGATGCCGGTGGCCAGTTGCAGCGAGCTGGTCTGCGCCAAAGCCGGTTCCACCCAATCCAGTTCGGCGTCCGGCGATCCGCCGATCCAGGCGCTCGCGTACCCGAGCTCTTCGATCTTGGCGGCCAACTCGGGTGTCACCGAACGAGTAGGCAGCCAGGCGCCGTAGCGACCGAGGTCGGGCTTGAGTGAAACTGCGTCGGTCATCGAGGTCCCCCTACGCGGTTGGTCTACGAGCGGTTCAGTCCAAGTGGCCCGGCCAATTCAGCCAGTGCCGAGACCAGGTTTTCATCTTTGGTCAGGACCTGCACGGGCACATGGTCGGCACCGGCGGCGACGTGCTCGTTAAGCCGTGCGGCGATCGCGTCGGGGGTGCCGTAGGCCACCACCGCATCGACCAGGCGGTCGCTGCCCGGCCGGGTGACCTCGTCGTCGGCAAAACCCGACCGCTTCCAGTTGTTGCGATAGTTGGCCAGGTTGAAGTACATGTCCAGGGCCTTGCGGCCTACCGCGCGGGCCTTCTCGGCGTCGGTCGTCAGCACCACCTTGTGCTCGGGCGCCAAAAACGCCGACGGGCCGATCAGCTCACGTGCGTGCGCGGTGTGCTCCGGGGTGGTCAGATACGGGTGCGCGCCTGCGCTGCGCTGCGCCGAGAGTCCCAGCACCCGCGGGCCCAGGGCGGCCACCACCCGGCGATGGGCGGGGACGCCGTAGTCGTCGAGGCGGTCCAGGTACTCGACCAGGGCGTCGTAGGGCTTGCGGTATTCGCTGATCACCTCGCGGTGGCCGACGCCGATACCGAGCAGGAAGCGGTCGGGGTAGGCCTTGTCGATCCGGTGGAACGACTCGGCCACCGCCTCGGCGGGCGCGGTCCAAATGTTCACGATCCCGGTCGCCACCTGCAACGTGGTCGTCGCTTCCAGGATGGGCTCCACCCACGCCAACTCGGCGGGCGGGGAACCGCCCACCCAGACGGCTCCGTAGCCGAGGGCCTCGATTTCTTTGGCTTGCTGGGGCGTCACGCCCCGCCCGAACGATCCGAACCGGCCGAGATTGGGTTTGCTTGCAGCTGCGTCGGTCATGACGTCTCCAACCGGGCCGATCGCGACGCTATTCCGCCTATTCCGCGTCGGCTTCTTCGACGTCGTCGTCCGCGGCGACGACATCCGTGACGGGCGGGCGCTCCAGCGGCAGCAACACGACGAACCGAGTATCGCCGGGCACCGATTCCACGCGCAGATCCCCGCGATGTTTCTTGACGACGATGTTGAAGGCGAGATCCAGCCCAAGCCCGGTGCCTTCGCCGAATGGTTTGGTGGTGAAGAACGGCTCGAAGATGTGCTCGCGGATATCCGCGGGGATTCCCGGCCCGGTGTCACAGATCTCGACCCGGGCCATGTTCTCGCCGTAGCGGCAGGTGCGGACGGTCAGCGTGCCACCCGTATCACGCATCGCGGCGATTGCGTTGTCGATGATGTTGGTCCACACCTGGTTGAGATCGCCTGGATAGCAAGGGATTTCGGGAAGCGATTTGTCGAAATCCTTGACCACGTTGATCACCGGGTTCTTACTGGCCTCCTTGCCCGGGTCCTTGGTCAACCGGTCGGCGAACATCACCAGCGTGCTGTACAGCAGGTCGTGCACGTTGGCCACCTGGAACGGGGCCCGATCCATTTGCGAATACTGCTTGGCGTCGGCGACCAGTGCCGAAATCCGTTTGCTGGCTTCCAGAATCTGGTTCATCAGCAGCTCGCTCTCGATGGTGTAGTTGATCCATCGGATCGCCTGCTCGAACGATGTCGACGCGAGCTCTTCGCTGACCGCGGAAATCCGCTCCAGCCAATCGGTGTCGACGCCGCCCTCGACGAACGTCGGGGCGATGTCCCACCCGCCGTCGATGCCGTGGTCCTCCAGCCAGTCGCCGACGGCGTCCTCACGGTCGGAGGTCTCCAGCGCGTTCAAGTGCTGCGACGCGGATTTGGCGACCTGCTCGGCGACCCGCTCCTGCAACCGCACCAGCGCGCTGAGCGCCTCGGGTGTGACGGTGCCGTCGGCGAGCATCGCCAGCTTGTGCCGCATGTTGGCCACCCGCTCGCGCAGATCCGACGCGGCCCGCGAGATCGCCGCGGCCGGGTTGTTGAGCTGATGGGTCAGCCCGGCCGACAGCCGGCCCAGCGCCAGCAGCTTCTCCCGGTTGTCGATGATCCGGCGGGTCCGGTCGGTGCCGACGGCGATGCCGTCGAGCAGGTGCACCGCCATCGGGAACTGGTCGCGCATGAACTGCGCGAAGATGGGCGCGTCCATCACGAAGAACCGCGACGGCTTGGTCACGTGAACGGAGGCGTCGTAGTTCTTCTGCTTCCCACCGGTGAACGCCCGCCAGGCGCCGCAATACACGCCGCGCTGCGAGGTGCGGTTGGTTTCGATGTCCTGCCCGCCGGAGAGCTTGGACATCATCAGCTCGCCCTCGATCAGCACGTAGAAGCACGTCGCCGGTTCGCCTTCGACGCAGATCGGGCCCGGCTGATAGTTCTCGATGTGTCCCTGGCTGCACAACACCGCGAGCTGCTCGTCGGTCAGGGCCTCGAACAGGAAAAGGCTGCGCAGCTCGTCGGGCTCACACGGCATGTTGACGGTCATGGCCCTTCCTAGCTCTCGGCCAAGTAGCGATGGACCAGCATCACGGCCATCGACCCTTCACCTACGGCGGCCGCGACCCGTTTGGCGGACGTGGAGCGCACGTCGCCGGTGGCGAACACGCCCGGCACGCTGGTTTCCAGGTGATGCGGTGGGCGGTCGAGCGTCCAACCGCACACGTTGCGCAGATCCGGGCCGGTGAGGATGAAGCCGTGGTCGTCGCGGGCGAGCACCCCGTCCAGCCAGTCGGTGCGCGGGGCGGCCCCGATGAAGATGAACATCCGGGCGCAGGCGACTTCCTCGGTTTCGTCGGTCCGGTTGTTGACCAGCGTCAGCTTCTCCAGGTGGCCGTCGCCGGTGGCGCGCTGCACCTCGGTGCAGGTCAGAACGTTGATCTTCGGGTTCTGCTCGATCTGCTGGATCAGGTAGTACGACATCGACGCCTCCAGTGACGGGGCGCGCACCACGATGTTGACCGATTTGGCCGTCCGCGACAGATACATGGCGGCCTGGCCCGCGGAGTTGGCCCCGCCGATCACGTAGACCACTTCGCCTTCGCAATCGGAGGCGATCGACACAGCGGCCCCGTAGTAGACGCCGCAGCCGGTCAGTTCTATGCATCCCTCGGCCGTCAGCTGGCGGTAGGAAACCCCGGTGGCCAGGATGACCGCGTGCGCGTCGATGGAGCCGCCGTCGCCGAACCGCACGGTGCGCTTGGGCCCGTTCACCTCGAGGGCGATCGCCTTACGCGCGGTGATGAGCTCGGCGCCGAACTTCTCGGCCTGCCTGCGCGCCCGCTCGGCCAGCTGGCCACCCGAGACGCCGTCCGGAAAGCCCAAATAGTTCTCGATCCGCGAACTCTGTCCGGCCTGGCCGCCGGTGGCGGTGTGTTCGATGAGCACCGTGCGCAGCCCCTCGGACGCGCCGTACACGGCGGCGGCCAGGCCCGCGGGCCCACCGCCGATGACGATCAGGTCGTAGAACTCCTGCGACGGCGTGGTGGTCAAACCCAGCTTGTCGGCCAGCTCGGCGTCGGACGGTTCCACCAGCGGGTCGCCGTGTTCGGTGACCACGACGGGCAGCCGCAGGCTGTCGGCGCCGGCGGCGTTGAGCAGCCGCTCGCCATCGGGTTCGTCGGCCATGAACCAGGAGTAATGCAGCCCGTTGCGGGCCAGGAAGTCGCGAACCTCCCAGGACCGCGCCGACCACCGATGCCCGATCACCTTGGTGTGCGGGATCGGGTGTTCGGGCGCCGCGCGCCAGGCCTCCAGGAGCGCATCGATGACGGGGTAGAGCTTTTCCTCCGGCGGATCCCACGGCTTGAGCAGGTAGTGGTCGAGGTCGACGACGTTGATCGCGTCGATCGCGGCGTGGGTATCGGCGTAGGCGGTCAGCAGGATGCGCCGCGCCGCCGGATACAGGTCCATCGCCTGCTCGAGGAACTCGATGCCCGTCATGTGCGGCATCCGGTAGTCGGCGACGATCGCCGCGACCGTTTCGCCCCGCAGTTTGAGCTGCTTGAGGGTGTCCAGCGCCTCGGCACCCGACTCCGCGCGCACGATGCGGTGGTCCTCGCCGTATTTGCGCCGCAAATCCCGGGCCACAGCGCGGGAGACCGCGGGATCGTCGTCGACGGTCAGTATCACCGGCTTACGCGACTGCGCGGCGCCATCAAGGGGACGTGTCATCGAGCTCAAGTATGCGCTTGTCAGGCGCCGTGTGGCGGGTCGAGGTGGCGCCCGCGAGCGCTGTGATCACGGATTTTGGCCATGCTGTCGGAACGGGTAACATGGACCGACGGTGCGTCATCCGCGCCGGCTTTCTTGTGTGTCCGTTCCCTAGGAATTTCCTGTCACCGGCTCACGTTCCAAAGTCGGTGTGAATGCTGTGCCGTTGTTGGCGCAGATGCAACGAAACTAAACGACGAGGGATTTGACGAGAAGTTATGGCCAAGAAGGAAGGCGCCATCGAGGTCGAGGGCCGGGTGGTCGAGCCCCTGCCCAATGCGATGTTCCGCATTGAGCTGGAGAACGGTCACAAGGTGCTTGCCCACATCAGCGGCAAGATGCGGCAGCACTACATCCGCATCCTGCCCGAGGACCGGGTGGTGGTGGAGTTGTCTCCCTACGACCTGTCCCGGGGCCGCATCGTGTACCGGTACAAGTAAAAAGCTCGAACCGCAAAACCTACGAGTAGACAGACAGGATCGATACGGCCGTGAAGGTGAACCCGAGCGTCAAGCCAATCTGTGACAAGTGCAGGGTGATCCGTCGGCATGGGCGGGTCATGGTGATCTGCTCCGATCCTCGTCACAAGCAGCGCCAGGGCTAATTGCCTCGCAGCACCCACAACTGAATGCAGACCTCCCAGCACCACTGAGCGGCTGGCATCTGAAAGAGATGGGCCAGCTCATCCACGTCCGGTCGGAGGCCGGGCCCCGATCAGATCGGGAACGGACTGGGAACAGACCTCCGCCTAGAAAAAGAGGAAACGCCACCTATGGCTCGACTAGTAGGCGTCGATCTGCCGCGTGACAAGCGGATGGAGATCGCGCTGACGTACATCTTCGGTGTCGGCCGAACCCGTTCCAACGAGATTCTGGAAGCAACG
Organism: Mycobacterium sp. IDUB_19; assembly: GCF_055419445.1. Taxonomy (NCBI): domain Bacteria; kingdom Bacillati; phylum Actinomycetota; class Actinomycetes; order Mycobacteriales; family Mycobacteriaceae; genus Mycobacterium; species Mycobacterium sp. IDUB_19. The sequence goes on from NZ_JBVAXR010000012.1 coordinate 36,546, forward strand.
GGGATCGACAGGGACCTACGTACCAGGGACCTGACCGACGACCAGCTGACCCACCTGCGTGACTACATCGAGGCCAACCTCAAGGTGGAGGGTGACCTGCGCCGCGAGGTGCAGGCAGACATCCGCCGCAAGATCGAGATCGGCTGCTACCAGGGTCTGCGGCACCGCCGCGGCCTGCCGGTGCGTGGCCAGCGGACCAAGACCAACGCGCGTACCCGCAAGGGCCCCAAGCGCACCATCGCCGGCAAGAAGAAGGCCAGGTAACCGCCCCATGCCACCAGCCAAGAAGGCAGCAGCCTCGGCCCCTAAGAAGGGGCAGAAGACCCGTCGCCGGGAAAAGAAGAACGTTCCCCACGGTGCTGCACACATCAAGAGCACGTTCAACAACACGATCGTGACGATCACCGACCCGCAGGGCAACGTCATCGCCTGGGCGTCGTCGGGTCACGTCGGGTTCAAGGGCTCGCGGAAGTCGACGCCGTTCGCCGCGCAGCTGGCTGCCGAGAACGCCGCCCGCAAGGCCCAAGAGCACGGAGTGAAGAAGGTCGACGTGTTCGTGAAGGGCCCGGGTTCGGGCCGCGAGACCGCCATCCGTTCGCTGCAGGCCGCCGGCCTGGAGGTCGGCGCGATCTCGGACGTCACCCCGCAGCCGCACAACGGCTGCCGTCCGCCCAAGCGGAGAAGGGTCTAGGGAGGTAGATCATGGCTCGTTACACCGGACCGATGACCCGTAAGTCGCGACGGCTGCGCACCGACCTCGTCGGCGGCGACCAAGCGTTCGAGAAGCGCCCTTACCCGCCCGGCCAGCACGGCCGCGCGCGGATCAAGGAAAGCGAATACCTGCTCCAGCTGCAGGAGAAGCAGAAGGCCCGCTTCACCTACGGCGTGATGGAAAAGCAGTTCCGCCGCTACTACGAAGAGGCCGTGCGCCACACCGGCAAGACAGGTGAGAACCTGCTGCAGATTCTGGAAAGCCGGCTGGACAACGTCGTGTACCGCGCCGGGCTGGCGCGCACCCGCCGGATGGCCCGCCAGCTGGTCAGCCACGGGCACTTCAGCGTCAACGGCGTGCACGTGAACGTCCCCAGCTACCGGGTGTCGCAGTACGACATCATCGACGTGCGGGACGGGTCGCTGAACACGGTGCCGTTCCAGATAGCGCGGGAGACTTCGGGCGACCGTCCGACCCCGAGCTGGCTGCAGGTGGTGGGGGAGCGTCAGCGCATCCTGATCCACCAATTGCCCGAGCGGACACAGATCGACGTGCCGCTCACTGAACAGCTCATCGTCGAGTACTACTCGAAGTAACGGACTTTCCGAGCCGGCCGGTTCGGAAACCCTAACGGCATCAAATAGCGGGTGCCGAGAAGGAGAAGAAGAAACACCATGCTGATTTCTCAGCGACCCACATTGTCCGAGGAAATCCTCACCGACAGCCGGTCCCAGTTCGTCATCGAGCCGCTGGAGCCGGGATTCGGTTACACGCTTGGCAATTCGCTGCGGCGCACGCTGCTGTCGTCGATCCCCGGCGCGGCCGTCACCAGCATTCGCATCGACGGCGTGCTGCACGAATTCACCACCGTGCCCGGCGTCAAAGAGGATGTCACCGACATCATCCTGAACCTCAAGGGTCTGGTCGTGTCCTCCGAGGAGGACGAGCCGGTCACCATGTACCTGCGCAAGCAGGGCCCGGGTGAGGTCACCGCGGGTGACATCGTGCCGCCGGCCGGCGTGACGGTGCACAACCCCGGCATGCACATCGCGACGCTGAACGACAAGGGCAAGCTCGAGGTCGAGCTCGTCGTCGAGCGTGGTCGTGGTTACGTGCCGGCCGTGCAGAACCGTGCCTCGGGTGCCGAAATCGGCCGTATCCCAGTCGATTCCATCTACTCGCCGGTGCTCAAGGTCACCTACAAGGTGGATGCCACCCGTGTCGAGCAGCGCACCGACTTCGACAAGCTGATCCTGGACGTCGAGACCAAGAGTTCGATCGGCCCCCGTGACGCACTGGCGTCGGCGGGTAAGACCCTGGTCGAATTGTTCGGTCTGGCACGCGAACTCAACGTCGAGGCCGAGGGTATCGAGATCGGGCCGTCGCCGGCCGAGGCCGACCACATCGCCTCGTTCGCGCTGCCGATCGACGACCTGGACCTGACCGTGCGGTCCTACAACTGCCTCAAGCGCGAGGGTGTGCACACCGTCGGCGAGCTGGTGAGCCGCACCGAGTCCGACCTGCTCGACATCCGCAACTTCGGCCAGAAGTCCATCGACGAGGTGAAGGTCAAGCTGCACCAGCTGGGCCTGTCGCTCAAGGACAGCCCGCCGAGCTTCGACCCGTCGGAGGTCGCGGGTTACGACGTCGCCACCGGCACCTGGTCCACCGAGGGTGCTTACGACGACCAGGACTACGCCGAAACCGAACAGCTCTAAGGCTTTTGAACCCCTAGACAGGAGCGTCTGCAATGCCCAAGCCCACCAAGGGCCCTCGCCTCGGCGGGTCGTCTTCGCACCAGAAGGCTCTGCTGGCCAACCTGGCCACGTCGCTGTTCGAGCACGGTCGCATCAAGACGACCGAGCCGAAGGCGCGTGCGCTGCGGCCGTACGCGGAGAAGCTGATCACGCACGCGAAAAAGGGCACGCTGCACAACCGTCGAGAGGTTCTGAAGAAGATCCGCGACAAGGATGTCGTGCACACCCTGTTCGCGGAGATCGGGCCGTTCTTTGCCGATCGTGACGGCGGCTACACCCGCATCATCAAGGTCGAGGCGCGCAAGGGCGACAACGCCCCGATGGCCGTGATCGAGCTGGTGCAGGAAAAGACCGTGACGTCGGAGGCCGACCGTGCGCGTCGGGTGAAGTCTTCGAAGAAGGCTCCCGAACAGGCAGAAGCACCTGTCGCGGCGACGGCACCGGCGGACGAGGCTGAGGCCGAAGAGGTCAAGGTCACCGAAGCCGAGTCCGAAGAGACGACCACCGAGGCTGAGTCTGCCACCGAGGCCGAACCGGCCGAGGAGCCCAAGGCGGAGGCCGCCGACGAGGGTGACGACGAGTCCACCGACAAGTAGCGAAGACGTCCGTCTTAGGCTCGACATCGCCTATGACGGAACAGATTTCGCGGGCTGGGCAACTCAAGCCGGGCAGCGCACTGTCGCCGGCGTCATCGGTGACGCGCTGACGACGGTTTTCCGCACGCCGGTACGGCTGTGGGCGGCTGGGCGCACCGACACTGGGGTACATGCCACCGGTCAGGTGGCCCACGTCGATGTGCCCGCCGCCGCGTTGCCGAATGCCTACCCGCGATCGCCGCGCGCCGGTGAGCCCGAGTTTTTGCCGCTGCTGCGCCGCCTCGGCCGCTTTTTGCCCACCGACGTGCGGGCGCTCGGAATTACCCGCGCCCCATCGGGTTTCGATGCGCGGTTCTCGGCGCTGCGGCGTCATTACGAGTACCGGTTGTCGACGGCCGCCTACGGTGTGGCGCCGCAGCAGGCGCGCTACATCACCGCCTGGCCCCGTGACTTGGATGTGGACGCGATGAGTCTCGCGTCACAAGATCTGCTGGGGCTGCACGACTTTGCCGCGTTCTGCCGTCATCGCCCCGGTGCCACCACGATTCGCGACCTGCAGCGCCTGGACTGGACACGCGAGGGTGACTTGATCACCGCGCACGTCAGCGCCGATGCGTTCTGCTGGCAGATGGTGCGCTCACTGGTCGGGGCACTGCTGGCCGTCGGCGAGCATCGGCGCACACCGCAGTGGTGTGGTGAATTGCTCAGTGCCACAGCACGATCCAGCGACTTCGCGGCCGCGCCGGCGCAGGGCCTGACGCTGGTAGGGGTGGATTACCCCCCCGACGGCGAGCTCGCGTCGCGCATCCTGATCACCCGCGATCTGCGCACCCGCTAGGGCCGTTCGGTATCGCTACAGCTTGCCGGCGGCGAAGGCCGCGGCCTGATCGACCAGTCCGGAGTCGATGTAGGACGGCTGCAGATGCGACGCCCATACCGCCTTGCCGGTGCCCGAACAGATCGGGTCGCCGGGGGCGCATTCCTCGATCGTCTTACCGGCGAAGGCGGGGCTGAAGCCGGGCACCGGGCCGAGAACGCGCTGGGTGCCGTTGCCGAACAACGCGACGGCTGCGACGTGCTGATCCATGCCGGGCGGCAGCGGGTTCTTGAACCCGAACGAGGGCTGGGCCACCGCGATCACCAGGTCGGCCGACACGGCCCCGAGCGAGTAGCCGCCGAGCACCTCGCGGGTGTCCGGGCAGTGTTTGGCCATGTACTGGACGTGGGCGCTCATGTCGTTGGAGCCCTTCGCGGGATCGACGTCGGCGGGGTAGTTGACCCCGTAGACGCCGACCGGCATCTGCGTCTTGGAGCGCAGCGAATTGACGAACGCATCGCCGACCAGCCCGGCGCCGGGCGGTTCCTCGCGGCCGCGGGCGAACACCACTTCGGCGCCCGGGCACGGCGGTGCCGCCGATGCGACCGGAGCCAAGGCCGCTGCCGGGCCGATGGTCATGAAAGCTGCGAGCAATGCGTTGCCGAACGGTCTAACCCCCATGAGCCGATGGTACGCATCATCGCCGGGGATTAGTGAACGGCTGTGGCCACTCCGCGACCCCGATGTGACCGGATCTTTGCATCGCTACATCTTGTCGGCAACGAAATGTGCTGCTTGGTTGGTCAATCCGGGCACGTAGTTGAGGTGGGCCTGCCACTGGTCGCCGTCGGAGCAGATCGGGTCGCCACTGTTGCACAGATCGATGATCTTGCCGCCGAAATCCGGGCTCAGGGCGCTCATCAGACCACCGGCCCGGCCCGACGGATTCCCGAACAGGGCGACCGCCGCGACGTGATCGGCGGCCACGGCCGGTAGCGGGTCCTGAAAACCGAGGGCGGGCAGGGGTGCGGCGGTGACGATGTCGACGACGGCGGCGCCCTGGGAGTAGCCGCCGAGCACCAGCTTGGTGTTGGGGCAGTTGTCGGCCATGTGCTGGATGTGGGCGCTGGCATCGTTCGCGCCTTCGGTGGCGGCCAGGAAGTCATCGTTGGCGGGATAGTGGACTCCGTACGCCCCCACATTTAGGCCAGTCTTCTGGCGCAGGGAGTTGATGAAGGCCCCGCCGACCTTCCCGACGCCGGGTGGCTCATCGGTTCCCCGGGCAAACACCACCTCGACGTCCGGGCATGATGCCCAGGCGCGGGGGATCAGCGGGACTGCGAACAGCATTGCGGCCGCAGCGAGGAATGCGGCGGCCGCCAAGCTGGCACATCTGTGCGCCCGGGGTCTTATTGCGGCAAAACTCATGCCGCGATGGTACGGGTTACTGGCAGTGCGTCAGTGAACCGCGGCAACCACGTCGGTGCCCGGCGTGGTGGATCCGGGGAGCGGCGGGGTGGGCGCCTGCGGGGCAGATCCCGGTGTCTGCGGGCCCGCCGTCAGCGGCCCAGGACCGGGCGCCTGCCCGGGGGTCTGCGGGCCGTAACCGGGGGTCTGCGGGCCAGCACCCGGGGCCGACGGCCCGTACCCGGGCACTGACGAACCGGTGCCGGCCATCAGTTTGGACGCGACGAACGCCGCCGCCTGGGTGGTGTAGACGGGGACGTAGCCCTCGGTGTGCCCGCTCCACTCGTTGCCGGGGCCGGCGTGGCAGATCGGGTCGTTGGGGTTGCACAGGTCGATCGCCTTGGAGCCCAGCATTGCGCTCTGGCTGGGCAGGGTGCCGCCGGAGCGGTCGGCCACGTCGCCGAAGGTGGCCACGGCGGCGATGTTGGTGGCGTACTGCGGCGGGAGCGAGCTGCCCCAGCTGATGCCGCCGATCGGAACGCCGGCCACGATGTCCATCACCGACGCGCCTTGGGAGTAGCCGCCCAACACGATCTTGGTGTTCGGGCAGGTTTCCACGCTCTTCTTGACGCGGTCGATGGTGTCATTGGCGCCGTCACCGCCGTGCAGCTGCAGTTTGCTGGCGGCGTAGTTCACGCCGTAGGGCAGGATGTTCAGTCCGCCGGTCTGCTGGCGCAGCGAGTCGACGAAAGCATCCCCGACTCGGCCCAGGCCGGGTGGCTCGTTGGTGCCGCGGGCAAAGATGACCTCGACGTCGGGGCAGTCGAAGGCGTGCGCGACGGGGGCACTCGGCGTGGCGAGCAGGCCCGAGGCCGTGACCAGGGCGGCAGCGCCCAGGCCGACCCAGCGACCGGCTGACCGCACGATGCCCGCCCGAGGGCTACGTATGCGGTGAAAAATCACCCGGCAATTTTACCCACTTTGAGACCTGCCGAAACCTGTCCGCCTGTGGATAACCGGCGGCAAGCGGGCTGGTTCGCGGTTTAACGTGACCAGCGGGTTCGCGGATTTTGGGAGGGTCAGTGCCCCACCAACCAACGACTTGGGTGCACGTCAGCGGCTACCGATTCCTGCTGCGTCGCATCGAGCGCGCATTGCTGAGCGGGGATACCCGTGCGTCCAGTGAGCCGCTTCGGGCGCGGACGGGACCCCTGACGGTTGGCTGCGTGCTGGCGGCGATCGTGGTGGTGGGATGCGCGTTTGTTGGGGCGCTGCGGCCCCAGTTACGGCTGGATCACGCTCAGATCGTCATGGGCAAGGAAACCGGAGCGCTGTACGTGCGAGTCGGCGATACCTGGCACCCGGCGCTGAACCTGGCCTCGGCGCGGTTGATCGCGGCGACTGATGCCAATCCGCAGATCGTGCCCGAGTCAGAATTGGGGCGCACCAAACGCGGTCCGCTGCTGGGCATTCCGGGCGCACCGCAGCTTCTCGGCCCCCTACTGTCCGGCGACGAAGCGGCCTGGACGATCTGCGATACGGCTGGCGGAACGGCCACGACCGTCGTCGTCGGGTCGACCGGGGGGTTGATGGCCCATCGCCTCGCCCGCGATCAGGCACTCCTGGTCACGCCGGGTACCGGTCCGCCGGCCTACTTGCTCTACGACGGGCAGCGCGCCGTGGTCGACCTTGCGGACACCGCCGTAGTGCGTGCACTGCGACTGGAAGGTCACGCGCCGCTCGTCGTCTCGCAGGCATTGCTGAACGCGGTCCCGGAGGCGCCCCCGATCACGGCTCCACGGATTCGCGGCGCGGGCAGCAAGGCGGCTGGAATTCCCGCCTTTCCAGTCGGCAGTGTGCTGCGCATCACGCGCGGAGACGGTGACGAGTATTACGCCGTCTTGAGCACCGGGGTCCAGCGCGTGGGCCAGGTGGCCGCGGATCTTTTGCGTTTCCGCGACTCGCGGGGCGCCGCCGACGTCATCGCCGTGGCACCAGACGTGCTGCGGGGCGCGCCGATCTCGAACACGCTGCCGGTAGACACGTTTCCCGAACGCGCACCCGGGGACGGCAGCTCGAGCGGCACCACTACCACCGTGTGCGCGAGTTCGGGGCCGCCGCCATCCGACCATGCCGGGGTCGCCTTGCTTGCCGGGAGCGGTCTGCCGATGCCGGCCGGTCAGGCGCCGGTGGCCCTATCGCAAGCCGACGGTCGCGGTCCTGCACTCGATGGCTTCTACATACCGCCCGGCCGCAACGCCTACGTGCGGGGAAGTGGCGGAGCCGGGGCACGCTACCTCGTCACCGACACCGGGGTACGGTTCGCGATTCACGACAACGATGCCGCACACGATCTCGGTCTGCGGACGGACGCTGTCCCGGTGCCGTGGCCGATGCTTGCGGTGTTGCCGTCCGGGCCGGAACTCAGCCGGGCGAACGCGTCAGTCGCCCGCGACGTCATCCCTGGACTTCCCTAACCGCCGCCTGGCCGCACCGACGATCAGCGCGCACATCAAAGCGACCACGCACAGGGTTGCGCCGCGCAACGCGGTGTCACGCGCACGAGAATTCGTTGGACTGGATGGCGGTGGCGCGGCGATCGGCACGCGCGCCGGCGGTGGTTTGGCGATGTTGCCGGGCGCGCCCGAGTCGGTGCTCACCGCGGCAAGGGGATCGACAGTGCCGTTGCCGACCAACGGATTCCATCCCGCGGGTGGATGGTGCGCGGTCGACTCGATGCGCTGCATCACCTGCCGGGCCGTCAGCGCCGGGAACCGCCCCCGGATCAGGGCGGCGAGCCCGCTGACGACTGGTGCGGCGTAGCTGGTGCCGGACAACGGTGCAGAACTCAGCGACGTCACCGCCTCGCCGGTCGCCGCGACGTCGACCCAGGGGCCCGCCAGGGTGAAGGCCGACGGCGCCCCGCCTGCGTTCACCGAACCGACCGTCAGCACGTAGTCGTCGTACCAGGCCGGACTGACCGCGACCGAGATGGTCTGCCAGGTCGCATCCGGGCGCTGCGGCGGACACTGCCCGCCGCCACCGGTATTTCCAGCCGCGGCAACGACAACGGCATTCTTGACGTCGACCGCGTAGGCCAGCGCGGCGCCTAGTTCCCGGTCATCGAGAGCCGAGGCAACTGGAACGCACGCCACCGACGAAATATTGATGACCGACGCGCCTAGGTCCGCGGCGGTCCGGACCGCTCTCGCCATCGTGTCCACATCACCGATCCCCGGGCTCGCCGGGGCGCTTGCGGGTGCGAATTTCCCGCTGGACTGACGGATGCTGATCAACGTGACGTCGGGCGCCACACCACTGAAAGTGTCGCTTTTGGAATCGGCTGCGGCGGCGATGATTCCGGCGACCAGAGTTCCGTGCGCGTCGCAATCCTGGGTGCCGTCACCGGTGAACACATAGTCGCCTCCCGGTACCACATCCGGCAGCCGTCGGTGTCGCGAAATACCGGTATCGATGACCGCGACCCGTTGGCCCGCGCCGCGGGTGAGCTGCCAGATACGGGGAAGATCGAGGTCCGCGAGCTGATTGCGGCCAGGCCCCGGGCCTCCTGCCACCATGGTGCAGACCTCGCGTTGCACGGTCGGTCGCGGCGGTGCCGGCAACGCGGGCTTGGGCAGCAACCTGTCGTCGATCTCCGGCGGCGAAACCGCCTGTGCCGATGGTGTTCCGAATTGCGACAGCACGGTCAGCACCGATACCGCCATCAACCGCACGGCGCGTGAAGTGCTCAACTCCATATCGGATGCACACCTCGAGCGGCGCCGTAAAGGCCGCATATCCAACAGGTCAATGGCACCATCGCGATCAGGACCAAACATTCCAACAGCTCGACAGTCTTTCGCGCGATGGGTGAGAAAGATATCCCGGGAGCGACGAACCCCAGGTAGACGGTGGCGGCGACCGCCAACGTGGTCCCTGCGGCGATCCACGGGCCGTGCTCTGGGGCTCTGATCGCGTTGAGGCCGAACGTTGTTCCGATAGCCACCACCGCGCCGATGACACACACCAAGTTCCGATTCGTATCGGCCGAATTGGCGCGTAGCAACAGTAGCGCGCCGGTCGCCGCCGCGAAGGCAGTGCAACCAGATCGCGGTGTGCCCGCCAATACGGTGACGATCGCGCCGATGGCTGCCAAGGACGAGAATGCGGCCAGCAGAGTGGACAGCCAGGCATCAGCGCGGAGCGCCTTGGCGCCCAAATCGCAGCCAGCGGTGGCGGAGCCGGCTTGCTTCGGTGACAATCCGGCCAGGACGACAGCAGCGTGTGCCGTTACGCCAAGCAGGCCCAGCGATACCAACGCCGATACCGCGCCGACCACGTACAACGGGGCGCCGGTGGCCACACCCCCGAACGCCGCGACAGCAACAAGTGTCGCGAAACACGACACTGCGGTCAATGTGATTTCCCCACAGTCTGATACGCGCATCGCCAGCACCGCCGCGACCGCCGCTGCTGCAGCGGCCAGCAGCACGTTAGGCAGACCCGGGGCGCCAGGCACCGCCAGAAAGCCCGCTGTCGCGGCGAATGCCGTGGCAATCAGGCTCAGCGTGAGCCCGGCCATCGCGTCACGATAGGCGCGCCGCGCCAGCGTCGCCGTCATCGCGGCGACGAACGCGACAAGTGCCGCGATTCCCGCGGTCTCGCCAAAGTAGCCTTCCGCGTTGGCCGTGAAAGTGTTTCGGATAAGTGCCAGGTCCCCAATGCCGGTAAGGCTGCCGGCCGCCAGCGCGGCACTGAGCCGCGTAACCCGGCGAATCCGGGACGGACTCGAGGTCCGGCCGTTTAGCGTCTCCGACACCGCCTCCGCTACGTCGTCGTGGCGAAAGGCGGGCAGCGGGGTTGCGGACCTGCTCACGACGAGGAGATCGCCGTCACAGACGCCGTTTTGCGCCAACGTCATTGAGGAATCCAAAGTGGCCGTGCCGGGGATTGTCAGCTGGTACCGCGCCCCGACCAGATCGCTGACCCCGTGGGCTTTGAGGATGTCGATGATCGGCGGGAGTAGGGCGGCAACAGGCATCCCGGACGGTAGCGCCACGTCGACGACGGCAGTGCCGGCATGCACGGATACGCGGCATAGCCCCGGATCGGATACAGACAACGTCACCCTCTTCAGATTCGGATGATCCAGACGCTAACGCGATTCCGATCCATCGGTATTCGCTTGTCCACAGGTGAGTTGCGGACGTTTACGCCGCTGCTTACCGTCGTCGCACGCTGAGAGGGGCCGGGATGACTCAGGGGTTCGTGCCTGCCGTGCGGCAGCTGCCACCGCAAGCCGCGACCGAAGACATCGTCGTTGCCGCACCGCCTGAGCTCCCGCGCCCCGACTCTCCAAACCTGTTGGTGCGCATGCTTCCAGTCGGCATGTCCTTCGCGACTTTGGGCGTCATGGCAGTGACCTTGCTTTCAGGTTCGGCCGTGACCCGCAACCCCGCATTTGTGGCGTTCCCGATGATGATGCTGGGTTCGATGGTGCTGACTGCGGTCACCCGACGTGGCCACCGGCGGGGAGGCGAGATCAACGCTGACCGAGCCGACTACCTGGGCTACCTTGGTCGCCTTCGTGCGGCAGTGACCGAAACCGCTGCGGCGCAGCGCGCATCACTTAACTGGGCTCACCCTGATCCGGCCGCACTGTGGACATTGATCGGCGTCCCGCGAATGTGGGAGCGGCGAGCATCCGACCCCGACTTCTGTCGGGTTCGTATCGGGATCGGTGATCAGGCGCTTTCGACCCGCCTGGTGGCACCCGAAATCGACGCCGACGAGCGCTCCGATCCAGTCACCGTCGCGGCCGCGGGTCGGTTCATCCACACACACGCCACGATCGCGGACGTGCCAATCGCAGTTGATTTGGGTGCAGGGTCATCCGTGACCATCGATGGCGATGCCGCCGAGGTACGCGGACTGCTACGCGCGATGATCTGCCAGCTGGCCGTGCTACACCCTCCGGATCAGGTGCTGATCGTCGGTGTGGTCGGGAGCCAGTATCGAGCCCACTGGGATTGGTTGAAGTGGTTGCCGCACAATCAACATCCGGTGGCCAGCGATTCGGTGGGGCCCGCCCGCATGGTGTACCGCAGCGCGGGTGAGGCGCAGACCGCGCTAGCCGGTACCGGACTGCCGGCGCGTGTCGTGGTGATTTGCGACCTACCGCGCCGCGGCGACGCCGATGGCGCCAGCGTGGTCACGGGTGCGACGATGCTCGAGACCGGCGCTTGTCGCCGCGGCTCGCCGTTGACGATCACGCACGGCGACGAGGTTCACGCGTTGACGTACCCCGACCGGATGGATCTGCTCGACGCGGAGATATGCGCGCGCCGGCTTGCCGGATACCGGGTAGGCGCCGCGTCTGAACGGGCCGGCGGCAAGGACTGGCCGGGCCTTGTCGGGCTTGACGACGTTGCCCATGTTGACCCGATCACGCTGTGGCGCAGCCAAGACCCCCGCGATCGCCTTTGCGCTCCGATCGGAAACACGGTCGACGGAGTGCCTCTCGAGCTGGACATCAAGGAGGCCGCCGAAAATGGCATGGGGCCACATGGGCTCTGCGTGGGCGCAACCGGGTCGGGCAAGTCGGAGCTGCTGCGCACCGTCGCACTCGGGATGATGGTGCGAAACTCCCCGGAAGTACTGAACCTGCTCCTTATTGACTTTAAAGGCGGGGCAACGTTTCTCGACTTGACGCAGGCGCCGCACGTTTCCGCGGTCATCACCAACCTCTCGGAGGAGGCGCCCCTGGTTGCGCGGATGCGAGACGCACTGGCCGGTGAGATGAACCGTCGGCAACAGTTGTTGCGGATGGCGCGCTGCGTCAGCATGACGGCATACGAGCACGCACGTAGATCCGGAATGCGGATGCCCGCCTTGCCCGCGTTGTTCATCATCGTCGACGAGTTCTCCGAACTGCTCAGCCAGCATCCCGATTTCGCCGACATGTTCGTCGCGATCGGTCGACTGGGCCGGTCACTGGGCATGCATTTATTGCTCGCTAGCCAGCGGCTCGACGAGGGCCGGCTGCGCGGGTTGGAAGCCCACCTGTCTTATCGGGTGTGCTTGAAGACTTTGTCCGCGAGCGAATCACGAATCGTCTTGGGAACACCCGATGCCTACGAGCTGCCGAACATGCCCGGCGCGGGCTTTCTGCGTTCCGGCAGCGGCGAGCTGATCCGCTTCCAAACCGCGTTCGTGTCGGGACCGCTGCAGGCAGGACGGCTGGCTCGTGGCGACCTACCCGCACACCAGGAGACGCCGGCATCGGTGCGAACGTTCACCACCCAGGCCGTCGGACCGATCGCGCGCGTCGTCGAGCCGGATGGATCGCCCGCACCCACGATTCTGCGGACCGTCCTGGACCGCCTGTCCGGACACGGGCCGCGCGCGCACCGCGTCTGGCTACCCCCGCTGGACGTGGCGCCGCCGCTGGAGAGTCTGTTACGCGACACCGCATCGGCCCGTCTGGCTGTACCCATCGGCATTGTCGACCGCCCCTTCGAGCAGTGCCGCACAGAGCTGATGGTCGACTTGTCAGGTGCTGCAGGCAATGTCGCGATCGTGGGTGCACCTCAAACGGGCAAGTCGACAGCACTGCGGACGTTGATCACCGCGTTGGCCGCCGCTCACGATCCGGGTCAGGTGCAGTTTTACTGCCTGGACTTCGGCGGTGGAGCGATGGCGTCGCTGCGTGCATTGCCGCACGTGGGTGCGGTCGCCAGCAGAGCCGAGCCGCGGCTTGTCGGCCGCGTGATCGCCGAGATTGAGTCCCTCGTGCGCTCCCGGGAGCCTGACTATTGCGGGCAGCGCATCGACGGCGAAGATCCGTTCGGTGAGGTTTTTCTTGTCATCGACGGTTGGGCGAGCCTGCGCCATGAGTTCCAGGAGGTTGAGGAATCGATCGCTGCCATTGCGGCCCAGGGGCTTTCGTTCGGAGTGCACGTGGTGCTTTCAGCGTCGCGGTGGGCAGACATCAGGCCGTCGCTGAAGGATCAGCTCGGCACCCGCATCGAGTTGCGGCTGGGCGATCCAGCCGATTCCGAGCTTGACCGCAAACGAGCACGCGAGGTGCCCCTCGACCGACCCGGCCGCGGTCTGTCCCGGGACGGACTGCAGATGGTCATTTCCCCGCCTATCGACGTGGACGCGCTGCGATGTCGTCATGGTGAGTTGGCCGCCCCGCCAATACCGCTGCTGCCCAAGCACATCGACCACCATGTCGTCGTCGACCAGGCGGGCGACGAAGGCGGGAAGCAAACCCTCCTCGGTCTTGAAGAGCGGCGATTGCGCTCGGTCGCAGTGGATTTCGAACGGAATTCGCATCTATTGGTTCTCGGCGACAACGAGTGCGGGAAGACCACCACGTTGCGCACCTTGTGCCGCGAAATTGTTCGGACCAAGACGGCTGCGCAGGCACAAATACTGATCGTCGACTTTCGGCGCACGCTGCTCGGTGTCGTGGAGTCAGAACATCTCGGCGGCTATGCCATGTCGCCGACTGCGCTCAGGTCGCTGATGCCGGATCTACTCGACGTGCTGCGGCGCCGGATGCCCCCGCCAGACGTGACTCAGGCGCAGCTGCGGGCCAGATCCTGGTGGTCGGGCCCAGACGTTTACGTCGTGGTCGACGACTACGACCTGGTCGCTACGCCGGCGGGAAACCCGCTGCTATCCGTGCTCGAATACTTGCCGCATGCACGCGATCTGGGATTGCACATGGTCGTGGCGCGGCGCAGCGGAGGCGCAGCGCGCGGCGTCTTCGAGCCGGTGCTGGCGGGCCTGCGCGAGATCGGCTGCCTGGGACTGATGATGAGTGCGCGTCCGGAGGACGGTTCCCTGTTGGCTTCGGGACGTCCGGCACGGTTGCCTGCGGGACGTGGCGTTTTGATCAGTCAGGCCGGCGACGAACAGGTAATCCAGGTGGGTTGGAGTCCGGCGCCGTGAGCACGCACCCCACCATCATCGCGACCGGTCCGGGGACGATCCGCCGCTTATGTTGTGGTACAGGAAGAGTCGACGACGAAACGTCCGAAATTTTTCACGCGGCGCTCGATGCGATTGACGATCAGGTGGCGTTGGTGGATGGGCGGCCGGTAGCCGTCGATTCGTTGTGGCGCAGCGTGCTGCGGCCATTGGTCTGCGAGAACCTACACGCGCAGAAAGTAATTCAGGTGGTGCATCCGTCGTGGTGGCCGTCGTCGCGGACCGATGTCGTGACTGCGGCTGCAGCGACCCTGTCTGGAGATGTGCAGCAACGCCCGCGGTCGTGGTTGCTCAGGCAGGCATCGAATGCACAGCCGGAAGCGCCGGTGGTGGAGATCGCTGAGCGGTTGGTGGCGATCTCGGCTGGGGAAGTCGTTGCCGTACCGCGCCGGGGAGACCCGGACGCCGTTGCCGAGGAGATTGCGCGTCTTCTCACCGAAATAGATTTCGGCACAGCGGCTTCCGTGTTGATCGATGCCCCTGGCACGGTCGACGGGGCGCAACCGCTTGCGGCGTTGATCGCCGAAAAAGTGCGGCGAACTGGTCTCAGAGCAGTGGAGATCGACGACGCGCGGCTGTCGCGGCTGACGGCCTCGGCGATTGCCAAGGCCCAGGATGAGTCGCCCCGTCCGCCGTCGGTTGTCGATGCCCGTCATGTGCGATCGCGCGTCGGGATACGTGGTGGATTGGCAGCCGCTGCCGTCGTGCTGGCCGCAACGGTTCCGGCGATGACCGCGGTCGGGCATCGCGCCGTGTCGTCCATCGATGCGGCGCCAACGACATTTCTGGTGGAAGGACGAGTTGCGCTGACCGTGCCGGCGACCTGGCGGACAGCGCGCGTGGTCGCGGGGCCGGGTTCGGCTCGGGTGCAGGTGACTTCGCCATCAGATCCTGAAGTGGCGCTGCACATCACACAGTCGCCTATTCCCGATGAAACGCTCAGTGCCACTGCCGACCGGTTGAAACGTGCGATCGACACCGAGCCCCCCGGTGTGTTTGTCGACTTCAACCCATCCGGAGTCACCGCCGGTCGGCCCGCGGTGAGCTATCGCGAAGTCCGCGCAAGTCATCACGTGCGATGGACGGTGTTGGTTGATGGATCGGTTCGGATCAGCGTCGGATGCCAGAGCAGGCCTGGCGGTGAGGAAGCCGTCCGCATCCCGTGCGAGCAGGCGGTGCGTTCCGCCCACGCGATCGGATGAGTCTCGGGGACGAGTCGAGAAAATCGGCTGGAACCGAATGGAGCCCTGGGCGGTCGTACTTGGTATCAGAAGGGAAGGAGAAGGGTGACTACACCGCCAGGTGCGAACACGCTGAGCACCGACTTTGATCTGATGCGCTCGGTCGCCGGCACGACGGACGCTCGCAACGAAGAGATCCGGGCGATGCTGCAGGCGTTCATCGGCCGGATGAGCAGTGTGCCGCCGTCGGTGTGGGGCGGGCTTGCGGCTGCACGGTTCAAGGAAGTGGTGGACCGCTGGAATGCCGAGTCGTTGCGGCTTTACCACGTTTTGCACACGATCGCCGACACCATTCGGCACAACGAGCTCACGCTCCAGGACGCCGGCCAGAACCATGCACACCACATCGGCGCTGCCGGCGGAAATTTGTGAGAGGGCGTTCCTGTGGACCCAGTGCTGTCCTATAACTTCGGCGAAATCGAATACTCGGTGCGCCAGGAGATCCACACCACGTCGGCTCGCCTCAATGCCGCGCTTGACGAGCTCAGGTCTCAAATCGCCCCGTTGCAGCAGCTCTGGACCCGTGAAGCGGCGGCCGCGTACCAGGCCGAGCAGCTCAAGTGGCACCAGGCGGCCACTGCGTTGAACGAGATCCTGGTGGACCTGGGAAACGCCGTCCGCGACGGCGCGGACGAGGTAGCGAACGCCGATCGCCGGGCGGCCGGCGTCTGGGCAAGGTAGCCGCAATCATTGAGCCCCTGTGTGGTCCCGGCGGAAGGAGAGCCGTCGGGACCACACAGTCATTTTGACCTGCGGGGATGTGGGTCGGTATGCTGCTCCGTTGGCGTGCGGTACGCCGGGGACTCGGGTCGATGTCGGTCGCCGAGACCAAACCCCAACCGTGGACGCCTGACCGGCACCCGGCTCGAACCGGGATCCACCCGAGAGAGAAGAAGGTAAGCGCTGTGCCCACCTACGCGCCAAAGGCGGGTGACACCACGAGGTCGTGGCACGTCATCGACGCCACGGACGTAGTGCTTGGACGCCTTGCCGTCGCGGCAGCCACCCTGTTGCGCGGTAAGCACAAGCCGACGTTCGCGCCCAATGTTGATGGCGGCGATTTCGTCATCATCATCAACGCCGACAAGGTCGCCCTCAGCGGCGACAAACTGCAGAACAAGCTGGCCTACCGCCACTCGGGGTATCCCGGCGGTCTGCGCAGCCGCAGCATCGGCGAGCTGCTGGAAAAGCACCCCACCCGCGTCGTCGAGAACGCGATCGTCGGCATGCTTCCGCACAACAAGCTCAGCCGTCAGATCCAGCGCAAACTCCACGTCTACGCCGGCCCGCAGCACCCCCACGCCGCGCAGCAGCCGGTTCCGTTCGAGATCAAGCAGGTGGCCCAGTGACCGAAACCAACGACGAAACGACCGAGGTGGTCGTCGAGGTGACCACCGAGGAGACCCCGGCCGAGACCCCGGCCGAGACCACTGCGGAGACTCCTGCCGAGACCACTGGGGAGACTCCTGCGGCCCAGCCCAGCGCGCCGATCGTGCTCGACCGGCCCATCCAGACCGTCGGCCGCCGCAAGGAGGCCGTGGTGCGGGTGCGCATGGTGCCCGGCACCGGCAAGTTCGACCTCAACGGCCGCAGCCTGGAGGCCTACTTCCCCAACAAGGTGCACCAGCAGCTGATCAAGGCCCCGCTGGTCACCGTCGATCGGGCGGAGACCTTCGACATCTACGCGCTGCTGCACGGTGGTGGCCCGTCGGGGCAGGCCGGTGCGCTGCGTCTGGGCATCGCCCGGGCGCTGATTCTGGTCCAGCCCGAGGACCGGCCCCCGCTGAAGAAGGCCGGATTCCTCACCCGTGACCCGCGTGCCACCGAGCGCAAGAAGTACGGCCTGAAGAAGGCCCGTAAGGCCCCTCAGTACAGCAAGCGCTGATCAGGGATCACTTTCTGGCCGCGACTGCGCATCTTTGCGCGTCTTTGTCCGCCGTCTTCGGCGTGTCGTCGCATAAACGTGCGCGGTTGCGGTCACAAAAGTAAGTGCACTTTGTGCGCGTGACGTCACTGTGAGAGGTTTGTGCGATGGGTCGACTATTCGGCACCGACGGTGTTCGCGGGGTCGCCAATCGCGAGTTGACCGCTGAGCTGGCACTATCGCTGGGTACCGCAGCGGCGCGGCGCCTGGCGGGCCCGGGAAAACCGGGCCGGCACGTCGCCGTGATTGGCCGCGATCCGCGGGCCAGCGGCGAGATGCTGGAAGCCGCGGTGATCGCCGGTCTGACCAGCCAGGGTGTTGACGCGTTGCGGGTCGGGATCCTGCCCACCCCCGCGGTGGCTTACCTGACCGGCGCTTATGACGCCGACTTCGGCGTGATGATCTCCGCGTCGCACAACCCGATGCCCGATAACGGCATCAAGATCTTCGGACCCGGCGGCCGCAAGCTGGACGACGACACCGAGGACCAGATCGAAGAACTGGTCGCAGCCGGCCCGGGCATGCGCCCCGTTGGCGCCGCGCTCGGTCGTGTCATTGACGCCGAGGACGCCGCCGATCGCTACCTGCGCCACGTCGGCAAGGCCAGCACGCAGCCGCTCGACGGCCTGACCGTGGTCGTCGACTGCGCACATGGCGCCGCATCCTCGATTGCGCCGCGCGCCTACCGCGCCGCCGGTGCCCGGGTCATCGCGATCAACGCCGAGCCCAACGGCCTCAACATCAACGACGGCTGCGGATCGACGCACCTGGATTCGCTGCGCTCCGCGGTGCTCGCGAACGGCGCCGACGTGGGCCTCGCGCACGACGGCGACGCCGACCGGTGCCTGGCCATCGACGCCAACGGCGAGCTCGTCGACGGCGATGCCATCATGGTCGTGCTCGCGCTGGCGATGCAGGAAGCCGGCGAACTGGCTTCCAACACGTTGGTCACCACCGTGATGAGCAATCTCGGGCTGCACCAGGCCATGCGCTCGGCGGGGGTCACGGTCCGCACGACCGGGGTCGGCGACCGTTACGTCTTAGAGGAGCTGCGCTCCGGCGAGTACAGTCTGGGCGGCGAGCAATCCGGCCACATCGTGATGCCCGCGCACGGCTCCACCGGCGACGGCATCGTCACCGGGCTGTGCTTGATGACGCGCATGGTGCAGACCGGCTCCTCGCTGGCCGGCCTGGCCGCGCCGATGCAGTCGTTCCCGCAGGTGCTGATCAACGTCGCGGTCGCCGACAAGACCACCGCGGCAGCCGCGCCGTCGGTGCGCAGCGCGGTCGACGAGGCCGAGGCCGAACTCGGGGACACCGGTCGAATCCTGTTGCGCCCCTCGGGAACTGAGCCGATGATCCGGGTCATGGTGGAAGCTTCCGAAGAAGACATTGCTCAGCGGGTGGCCACCCGCGTGGCCGAAGCGGTCAGTGCTGCGCGTTAATCCGATTGCGCGGGAACCCCAACGGGGTGTCCGGCGTCGGATTAGGCATGGGAATAGGACACGCTACTTTTGACCGCGCCGGGATCGACGTCGCGGCGGTGCACCGGGTCGCCGACCAACTGCGGGCTGCCGCCGAACTCGTCGACCGCGCTGTCTGTGATCATCTGGCGGCGTTGGCTTTTAGCGGCGCGACGGCTGGGCGGGCCTACACCGCGCGCGGTGATGCATTGCGGGCCGAGCTGGAGCGATTGACGGCACAGCTGTCGCAGTGGTCGCGCGCCTCGGTCGCGATCGCCGTTGCGCTGCGGTCCGGCGCCGAACGTTATGCCGACGCCGAACTGTACGCCGCGGCGCGAATCGCCTGACCGTGGCCGACCGGTTGGACGTCGCCGAGCGCCTCGCCGAGGGCAGGGTCGCCGTCGAGCACACCCAGGCCTACGTACGGGCCTGCCAGGCAATGGGATACGAGCATCCGGACCTTACGTCGCACCCGTCCCAGATCCGCGACTGGTTCGACAGTGAAGACGGCCTGGACCTTCATGTCCTCGACCGCGACTGTGCGCAGCTACGGGCGGCCGGCGCCGCGGCCGCCGAAGGCTTGCGGATTCAGCATGCCCAGGTTGCCGATCTGACCGCGGCGTGGACGGGCGTCGGCAGCGACGCCGCGGTTGCGTTCTTGCAACGCCATTGCGATGCCGCCAACCTGGTCGCCACCGAAGCGCGCGCGGCCGCGCAGCGATGCGAATCGCTACGCGACAACCTGTGGTATCTGCTCGACTCCAAGGTGGGCACTGCCATCGCCATCGACGATCGCAGCCAGGAGCAGCGGTCGGCGTGGTTGGCCGCCGCCGCGGTGGTGACGGCCAGCGCGGGAGAGCGCTCGACGGCTCAACAGGCCGTCGAGCAGCAGATAAAACCGTACGTGGACAACGACATTCGCAACGACTGGTTGACCGCCATGCGTTCCTCGCTCGCGGCGTTCGGAACTGCCTACGACATGGTGAATGAGCGAATGGCTGCCGCTGCCGCGGCGTACTTCGAGATGCCGGGCGACCTCGGGCCGGGTTGGCAACCTTCCCCACCTCAGCCGGCCCCGCCCCCGCCCCCGCCCCCGCCGGTGGCTTGGTCACCGCCGAGTGGACCTGCGGTGACAGCGCCTGCCGCTGTGCTTCCCGGCGTCCCGGCCGATCCGGCGCCCGCGCCGCCGGCTTCCCTCCCGGCTGCGACGTCGACGCCCCCTGCGTCACCGCTATCGGACTTGGCAGACGCTTCGGGCCTGCCGGCGGGAGCCAGCGGCCTCGGCGGGCTTGGCGATCTGGGTGGGGGAGCCGGCGGGCTGGGCGGACTCGGCGGGCTGGCCAGCCAGATTGTCGATGCGATGAGTGGTCTGCTGGGTTCGGTGACGGACGGGCTTGGCGATTCGGCCGGGCTTGACGATCCGGCGGGCAAGGACCCGCTCGACGAGGACACCTCCGCGCAGGATCCGTTCCACCCCGACGACAAGCATGACGACCCGAACAAACAGCGTGACGACGCCGACGCTGAAAAGGCTGATGAGCCAAAGGAAGCCGACGAGGCTCAACCAGTCAGTGGTGCTCCGCCTGCTGACACGCCGCCGCTACCGGTCGACGAGGCGCCGCCCGCGCAGGCGGCTGGCCCGGCGGTCACGCCTGCTCCCGCGGCCGCGCCGGCGCCCCCCACCGAGGGGTCAACGCCGTGTGAGATTGCTGCAGACCAGGTTCCGCAGGCGGGACAGTGACGCCTTAGGCGCCGCGCAGCGCAAGCACATCTTCGACGAAGCGCACGGATTCCTTCGGGTCGGTCGCGGCCGGGCTGACCAACAGCGTCGTCACGCCGGACTCGGCGAAAGCGGCGATGCGTTCGGCGATGAAACCGCGTGGGCCGATCAGCGACATCCCACGCACCAGCTCGTCGGGCACCAAGTCGACGGCCTCACTCTTGCGGCCGGACAGGTACAGCTCCTGGATCTTGTCCGCGACTTCTCCGTAGCCGTAGCGCGTCGCCAGGTTGTGATAGAAATTGCGGCCCTTGGCGCCCATTCCGCCGATGTAGAGGGCGAGCTGCGGCTTGACCCAGGCCAGCCGCTCCTCGACGTTTTCGCCGATGGCCAGCGACGCGTGCACCATGATGTCCAGCGGCCCCAATGCCGGATCCCGTTTGGCGTTGCCGGCGGCCAGCGCCTCGCCCCAGACGGTGTCCGCCTTTTCCGGAAGGTAGAAGACCGGCTGCCAGCCCTCGGCGATCTCGGCCGTGAGCTCGACGTTCTTCGGGCCGAGCGCTGCG
Source organism: Mycobacterium sp. IDUB_19 (assembly GCF_055419445.1). Taxonomy (NCBI): domain Bacteria; kingdom Bacillati; phylum Actinomycetota; class Actinomycetes; order Mycobacteriales; family Mycobacteriaceae; genus Mycobacterium; species Mycobacterium sp. IDUB_19. Next base: position 57,749 of record NZ_JBVAXR010000012.1, read on the forward strand.
ATTGTTATCGGAATACGTTCGCGCACAGGGTGATTGATGAGCTGCAGCGGTTTTCCCAAACCCGTCCCGCGGTCCGCGGGCAGCGGCAGCTGGTAGTACTTGCCGTCGTATTGGACCCGCTCGCGGCGCCACACCTTCCGGCAGATCTCCACGATTTCGCGGGTGCGGCCGATCGGAGCGTCGAACTCGACGCCGTGGAAGCCCTCCATCACTTGGGGCCCGGACGTGCCGATGCCCAGGTGGAATCGGCCGTCGGACACGAAGTCCAGACCCGCGGCCGTCATCGCCAACAGCGATGGCGTGCGGATGTAGATGGGAAACACCCCCGAGGCCAATTCGACGGTGTTGGTCTTGGCGGCCAGATACCCGAGCTGGCTGACGGCGTCGAACGAATACGCCTCGGCCACCACGGCGATATCGATGCCGGCCTTCTCGAGTTCGACGATGCGGTCGACGGCTTCGTGGAAGCCGCCCGAATAATCCAGAGCGATACCGATTCGCATGAACGACACTTAATCACGCCGGACATGGCGGGTCACGACGCGGTGCTTTCAGCAGAGTTCGCCGCCTATTTCAGCAGCGCGACGATCTTCTCTTCGAGGGCGACCGCTGGCTCCTCGGGGTCGACCGGAGTTGTCTTGGGCAGCACCACATCTGGATCGGCGAAGTCGCGATAGGTTTTGTCGCCGGCCAGCGTAGCGAGCAGATACCCGGTCAGCAGGGCTCGAACCGATCGCTGGGTTCGGCGGTTGGGGCCGGGCAGCCCGACCACCGAGGCCAGCCGTCGTCCCTCGCTCAACCCGCCGGGTTCGGCTTTGTTGACCATGCGCAGCGTGGCGGTATGCCACGCGCCGGAAAGTGCTAGCGCGTTGGCGGTCAACGTCTTTCGATCTCCCGGCGCGGTGAGGATCAAGCCGGGGACCTTCAGCGATGCCGCCGGCTGCTCGGCGGGAGGAGCCGTGACGGTGGGGAACACCGCGGCCACCGCCGCCAGTGTGGCCGGCATTCCAGCTGCCGCAAATATCGCGGCCGAGGCCCCGAAACCATGGCCCACCACCCCGAGCTTGGCGGGGTGCACGCTGATGTTGCCCGGCCCAAGACGCACACCGGCCACGATGTCGAGGGCGGTGCCGAGATCGGAAGCCAAATTGAGCACCGAAGGTGCTAGACCCCGCTCGGTGTCGGGAGCTCCGGCCACGATGCCCCACGACGCGAGATGCTCGAGCAGACCCGAGTAGCGGGCGGTGCCGGTGAGCCAGTCATGACCGAAGGCGATGCCGGGGAGATTCAGCCCCGACTCGGGGGTGTAGACGACGCCTGGCAATCCGGCAAAAGCCAGGTCACCACGCAAAACCTTGTGGGGGCCACGGCGGCTGAGGGCGGCGACGAGCTTGCGGATGCGGGCCACCCGTTGACGTTAGCGGGGATGGGTCCAGTGAGTCCACGTGACACCGTCGAAGTACCGCTGCCCCGGTCCACCCGGGTTGGGGTACCAGCCCGGCGGCGGGCCGAGGGGACGGGGTGGGCCGGCCGGATGCGCCGGGGCGACGGGACCGGCCTGGCCGGGCGGGGCGTAGGGGTTCTCGGCATAGGACACCGGGGCTTGCCCGGCCAGGGCGCGCACCTGCCGTATCGCGTTGTAGTTGGAGATCAGCGCCACCCAGTTCATGACGAGAAGCGACACCACGCTCCACCAGCCGGCCAGCAGACAGTGGGTCTGCGCGTTGCGGTATGCCCTTTCGCACTGCTCGAGCGTGCCGGTGAAGGTGAGGGTGCGCTGGTGCCACAAGATGACCGCGCCGGTGTGCTCGTAGAGCCTGACAGAGAAGCGGCGGTACGGGTCGGTCAAAACAGGCCTTTCGCGCAGGTGGGCGGCCCAACGATACCGTCAGGCCGGCGAGTGTGACGCTACGGCGTCGAGTGTGAGCTCAGGGCGACAATTCGGGCCAAAAGCCGCCCTCAGCCCACACTCGACGCGGGTTTGAGCAGGTGCGATGCGGGTTTGAGCAGGTGCGACGCGGCTTTGAGCACACTCGACGCGGGTTTGAGCAGGCGCGACTCGGGTTTCAGCGCACACTCAACGCGGGTTTGAGCAGGTTAGACGCGGGTTTGAGCACGCCGCCGGTCCACGCTGCGGGCTGGCCCGGGCGCACGACTGCATTACCCTGGTCATGATGTGCGGAATTGTCGGCTACGTGGGGCAGGCGCCTGCCTGCCAAGTCGTCATGGACGCACTGCGCCGCATGGAGTACCGCGGCTACGACTCGTCGGGCATCGCACTCGTGGACGGCGAAGGCAAACTGACCGTGCGCCGTCGCGCCGGCCGGCTGGAAAACCTGGACAAAGCGGTGGCCGAAATGTCGCCGGAGGAGCTGGGCGGCACCACCGGCCTGGGCCACACCCGCTGGGCCACCCACGGCCGCCCGACCGATCGCAACGCCCACCCGCACCGCGACGCCGCCGGCAAGATCGCCGTCGTCCACAACGGCATCATCGAGAACTTCGCGATCCTGCGTGAGGAGCTGGAGTCGGTCGGCGTCGAGTTCGCCAGCGACACCGACACCGAGGTCACCGTGCACATGGTCGCCCGGGCGTATCGCGAGGGTGAGACGGCCGGCGACTTCGCCGCTTCGGTGCTGACGGTGCTGCGCCGACTCGAGGGCCACTTCACTCTGGTGTTCGCCAACGCCGACGAGCCGGGCACCATCGTGGCGGCCCGACGGTCGACACCGTTGGTGGTAGGTGTCGGCGACGGCGAGATGTTCGTCGGCTCCGACGTGGCCGCGTTCATTCCGCACACCCGCCACGCAGTCGAACTCGGCCAGGACCAATGCGTGGTGCTCACCGCCGACGGCTACCGGATCACCGACTTCGATGGCAACGAAGACGTCGAATATCGCGAGTTCCATATTGATTGGGACTTGGCCGCCGCCGAAAAGGGTGGCTACGAGTACTTCATGCTCAAGGAGATCGCCGAGCAACCGACGGCGGTGGCCGACACTCTGCTCGGCCATTTCGTGGATGGCCGCATCGTGCTCGATGAACAACGGCTGTCCGATCAGGAGCTGCGCGAGGTCGACAAGGTATTCGTGGTCGCCTGCGGCACCGCCTATCACTCCGGGCTGCTGGCGAAATATGCGATCGAGCACTGGACCCGTCTGCCGGTCGAAGTCGAGCTAGCCAGCGAATTCCGGTACCGGGACCCGGTTTTGGACCGCAGCACCCTGGTGGTGGCCATCTCGCAGTCCGGCGAAACGGCCGACACGTTGGAAGCGGTTCGGCACGCCAAGGCGCAGAAGGCCAAGGTGCTGGCGATCTGCAACACCAACGGCTCGCAGATCCCGCGCGAGTGCGATGCCGTGCTCTACACCCGAGCCGGGCCGGAAATCGGCGTGGCCTCGACGAAGACCTTTTTAGCCCAGATCACCGCGAACTATCTGGTCGGCCTCGCGCTGGCGCAGGCCCGCGGCACCAAGTATCCGGACGAGGTCGAGCGCGAATACCGTGAGCTGGAAGCGATGCCGGATTTGGTGTCGCGGGTGCTCGCGACGATCGGACCGGTATCCGCGCTGGCTCATCGGTTCGCCCAATCCTCGACCGTGCTGTTCCTGGGTCGCCATGTCGGCTACCCGGTGGCGCTTGAAGGCGCGCTGAAACTCAAAGAGCTGGCGTACATGCACGCCGAGGGTTTCGCCGCCGGCGAGCTCAAGCACGGCCCGATCGCCCTGATCGAAGACAACCTGCCGGTCATCGTCGTCATGCCCTCACCCAAGGGATCGGCCACGCTGCACGCCAAGATGATGTCCAACATCCGCGAGATTCAGACCCGGGGCGCGGTGACCATCGTCATCGCCGAAGAGGGCGACGACACCGTGCGGCCTTATGCCGATCACTTGATCGAAATCCCATCGGTATCAACCCTTTTGCAGCCGCTGCTGTCGACCATCCCGCTTCAGGTGTTCGCCGCGTCGGTTGCCCAGGCCCGAGGCTACGACGTTGACAAACCGCGCAACCTGGCGAAGTCAGTCACCGTGGAATAACCGGCGCCTGAGGTTCGGCGTCCTCGGTGTCGTGCTCTTGATCGCCGCCTATATCGGCTCAATTGTGCTGTACGTCAACAGCGGTATGGGCCATCCCCACCTAGTGGTGCAAGACCCGTCGGCTGGCGATGGAACCGTGATGACCACCGATGTCGAGGAGATTCAATCGGACAACAGCGTCCTGGTTGCCAACATCAGCGTGGTGCCCGGACCCGGACTGCTGGACCCACGTACCCACGCACTCAAGGACGACCTCAACATCGTCGCCGCCTCCACGGTGACGGCCAGCAGGCAGACATGGCCGAAAGGCACGCTGCCCAGCGTGTTTCGGGTGTCGCTGGTCCTGAACGGCGAAGTCGCGGATTGGCCGCTCGACGAATATCACTCGGGGCCCGTCGTCGCTCAACTGTCGTCCGGGTCCGAGCACACACCGGTGCCCGCGACGGTGACCTTGATCGACCGTCTGCTCGGCTGGAAGGTCGACGTGACTCGCGTCAACGAGGCCGATCCCACCGGCCCGTACCGAGTGGCTCTGTCCCGATCGCCGAGCACCGTGGCATTCGGTGTCGCCATCCTCTGTGTCCTCATCGGGCTCGCCGGTCTGGGCCTGTTCGTCGCCGTCCAGACGGCGCGCGACCGGCGAAAGTTCCAGCCGCCGATGACGACGTGGTATGCGGCGATGCTCTTTGCGGTGATGCCGCTGCGGAATGCGCTGCCCGACGCGCCTCCGTTCGGAAGCTGGATCGACGTCACGATCGTGCTGTGGGTGATCATCGTGCTGGGAATCTCGATGGGGCTCTACATCTCTTGTTGGTGGCGGCATCTGCGGCCGGAACCGACTTAGCTTCTGATCGTGGCGCACGCGGCCGGTTTACTATCTTTGGCCGGGCACGCATCTTGGACCGGCAAGTCAACGGGGAGGCAATCTTGTCGTCGAACGGTTACGCGAGAAGCAAGCGCTTCATGAGATTTTCCGTGGTGGGGCTGGTGGCCTTTTTCGTTGCCGCCTACCTCACCACTCTTGCGCTCTACGCCAGATCCGGCTGTGGCTGCCCGGTGCAATTGACCCAAGGCGCGACGGCGGCCGACGGGACCACGGTGACCATCGACTTCCTCGAGCTGCAGTCGATGAAGGGTGCGCTCAATGCCAACGTCACCGTCACGCCCGGCGCCGGGCTGCTGGATCCGGTAACCCGCGGCCTCAACTCGGACTTGGCCGTTGTGGTCCACTCCGCGGTGACTCCGAGCAAGCGCACCTGGACCAAGGGAATGCTGCCGGGCGAGTACCCCGTCCCGTTGACCATCGGTGGCGACCCCTCCGAATGGCCCTTCGATACTTATCATTCGGGGCCCATCACGGTCGACCTCATTTACGGCTCCGAGCCGATGCCCGAACAGGTGCCGGTGAAATTCGTCGACCGGGTTTCCGGCTGGAAGCTTTCCGTTGTGGGCAGCGGCCATCCGAACTCTCCCTCCCGGGTCTCACTGACGCGGTCGCCGAGCATCGCGGCGTTCGCGGCGGTCATCCTCGTGGTGATGCTCGCGCTTGCCGCAGTCGCCGCCTTCGTCGCCATTCAGACGACGCGCGACCGTCGAAAATTCCAGCCGCCGATGACAACGTGGTATGCGGCGATGCTCTTCGCGGTGATTCCGCTGCGGAATGCGCTGCCCGATGCGCCCCCGATCGGATCCTGGGTTGACGTCACTATCACGCTTTGGGTCATCGTCACCTTGGTGATGTCGATGCTGTTCTATGTCTATTGCTGGTGGCGGCATCTGAAACCCGAACCTGAAAAAGCTGCGTAAAGTTTGCCGAAGCCGCCGGGCATGCGAAGGTTGACGCCGTGGCGGATGGATCGGTGGGGGCGCGACTACGGAGCCTGGCGCTCGCGGTCTGGCATTTCGTCAGCGGTGCGCCGTTAACCTACGGCTGGCTGCTGGTCCTGATGGTTACGACGATCGTGCAAAGCCACCTCTCGGGGCGGCAATTACACTCGGTGCTGCTGCACCGCTCCACCAACATTCACGAGTTGGGAACCGATCCGCTCGCAGTGCTGTTTTCCAGCCTGCTGTGGATCGACGGCAAAAGCCTGGAGCCCTATCTGCTGCTGTTCACCCTTTTTCTCGCCCCGGTCGAACACTGGCTCGGCCACCTGCATTGGCTCACGGTGGGATTGACCACGCACATCCTTTCGACGTATATCAGCGAAGGCATCCTGTACTTCGCGATCGAGGAACACGACGCATCCGAACGGCTGGTGCACTCGCGCGACATCGGGGTCAGCTACTTCCTGGTCGGGATCATGGCGGTGCTGACTTATCGCATCGTGCGACCATGGCGGTGGCTCTATCTCGGCGTGCTACTCGTCATCTTCGGCTTCCCGCTGATCACGATGAGTCGCCACGGAGTGAACTTCACCGCGATAGGTCACTTCACGTCGATCCTGATCGGGCTCTGCTTCTATCCGATGGCCCGGGCGAAGCAGGATAAGCCATGGAGCCCAGCGCGGGTGCGGGCCGCGTTCCGGCGATACCGTTACGGGTGATAATCCTCGACGCGGACCATGCTCGGCTTCAACGCGCTGCGCCAAGTGACGGTGCCCGAGGCGTGGTTGAAAAGTATGGAAGGCTGAAACGATGGGGCAGGTGCGTGAGGTCTACGGCGCGTCACTGTCCCCGGACGCAACCGCGTTCGCCCACATCGTCGACGACGGCGGCTATCCCCACGCGGTGCAACGCTTTTTGCGCGGTTGGCGGGCCAGCTCATCGCGGAATGTGGAGCTTCCGGTCGAGGGTCCGGTCTCTCGCGTCATCCACTCCGCGGACGGCCAGTGGCTGGCATGTGAGGTAACGCTCGACGGAAGCGGATCTCGCAGCCAAATCTGGGTCGTCACTACCGATCCCGATGATCGAATGGCCCGGCGCATCGACGACCAAGAGGCCGGGACCGCCGAGCTGATCGCGTGGGACGGCAACCTGGTGGCGGCGATCCTGACCGGCGAGGACGGGGTTGGGCGGTCTTGCCTGATCGATCCGGCCGACGGTCGTCACACCGTGCTGGACAGTCGATCCGGCGGCCGGCTGGTCGACGCCTGGGCAGGGGCATCACTGATTCGGGTGGGGCCGCGCGGTTACCACGAAATGATCATGCTGTTCGGGCAGACCGAAATCGCCTTGCTGCCTTCCGATCCCGGCTCCACGACCGCTGACGGGATCATTCTGGACGACCACCAACCCCGTCGCGTCCGGCACGGACTGAGCGGCGAGCAGACGAAGCTGTACTACCCGGGCACCGGCGCTGACGGATATGTACGGGCGCTGATCCGCAGCGACAATGGCTGTGACCATGCCCGCCTGCTCGAAGTGACCGTCACGCTGGACGGCGTCAGTTATTTCGTGGTGGCCGAGCGGCCGGGCTGTGATCTCGCCGAGTTCGTCGTCAGCGACGACCTGTCCACCGTCGCGCTGCTGTGGAACCTGCAGGGCTGCAGCGAATTACAGATTCTCGAATACACCGATTACACGCTGGCCGAGCCGGTGTCGCTGCCGGGCCCGGTCGCAAGCGAGCTATCGATCAGTGCGGGTGGCTCGATGGTCGCGATGACGGTTGAAGGGCCGGCCATGCCCCGAACCGTCGAGTTGGTGGACCCGCGTTCGCGCGAATGGGAACCCATCGACACCCAACGTGACCGCGGCGCGGTGATCCCCGGCATCTTCGCCGAGCCGCAGACGATCACGGCGCGCGACGGACTGAGCCTGAACGCTTGGCTATACCGGCCGATGAAAGCCAGCGCTTCGGCCGGCGCGGTCATCTTCCTGCACGGTGGTCCCGAAGGCCAGGCCCGGCCCGGTTACAACGACATCTTCTCGCAACTGGTCAACGACGGGATCGTCGTGCTGACGCCGAATGTCCGCGGCTCCGGTGGTTTTGGGAAGACATTCGTGCACGCCGACGATAAGGAAAAACGGTTCGCGGCCATCGATGACGTCGCCGACTGCGCGCGCTTCCTGGTGGACAACGGCCTGGCCGACCCGGACCGCATCGCCTGCGCGGGCTGGTCGTACGGGGGCTACCTGACGCTGGCGGCGCTCACGTTTCATCCCGACCTGTTTGCGGCGGGAATCAGCATCTGCGGGATGAGTGACCTGAACACGTTCTATCGCAACACCGAGCCGTGGATCGCCGACTCCGCGTATCCCGAGTACGGCCACCCGATCGGCGACCGCGAATTACTCGACCAGTTGTCACCGCTGGGGCGCGCCGATGCGTTGGTAGCGCCGTTGTTGGTGGTGCACGGGGCCCATGACACCAATGTGCCGGTCAGCGAATCGGAACAGATCGTCGACGCGCTGCGCCAGATCGGTCGCGATGTGCGCTACCTGTTATTCGGCAATGACGGACACGGCATCATCAAGCGCGAGAACCGCGCTACGTTGGCCGCAGCGATGAGTGAATGGATGATCAGGGCCTTCGCGGCCACCACCGGTTCGGAACCGCTTCGAATTGTGGGCGAAGCGGGCAACGTTTAGCTTCGCGTGGCGGTGACGTATTGCATCGCCGACAGCGTCTCCTCCTTGTCGACGGAGCCAGCCGGCCTGGGCGGCAGCGAAAGACCGTAATTTGCAGCCAATTCCGCCACCGTGCTGGCGGCTGTTGCCCAGCCGTAGGTGTTCAGGTACTCGACCACGTCGTTGCGGTCGCCCGCATACCAGAGATCCGTCATCTCGATGTCGAAGCCGTGTTCTCGCCACTGGTCGGTGACTTCACGCATCCGGTCGGCCATCGTCTCTACGGCATCGCTGGCGCCCTGCAGATTTTCGGTGGCCAACTGACTTCCCGGCGCGCTGAGCTCAGTGATGTTGTCCAGCAGCCGATCCTGGGCGTCCGGCGGCAGGAATGGCATCAGACCCTCGGCGCTCCACGCGGTCGGCTTGCTGGGGTCGAGTCCCGCGGCGACGAGCGCCGCGGGCCAGTCATGGCGCAGGTCGACGGGTACCGCCCGGCGATCGGCCGTCGGGGTGGCGCCCAGCTCGGCCAGGGTCGCGCTCTTGAACTCGATCACCTGCGATTGGTCGATCTCGAACACCGTGGTTCCGCCCGGCCAGGGCAGCCGGTAGGCGCGGGCGTCCAGACCCGAGGCCAAGATCACCGCCTGGCGAACCCCCGCCGCGGCCGCAGTCACGAAGAAGTCGTCGAAGAACCGGGTGCGCAGGCCCATCACGGCGCCCATGCCCACCATCCCGAAGTCTCCGTTGTCGTCGACCGTGGCGGGATCCAGCTCGCCGCCGGCGAGGCGGGTGAAGAAGTCCACGCCGACCGCGCGCACCAACGGCTCGGCAAATGGGTCGTTGATCAGTGGGTTGGGCGCACGGCTGGCCAGCGCGCGTCCCACCGCGACGCCGGTTGCCGTGGCTCCCACGCCATTTGCCAGGTCCCAGGTGTCGTCATCCGTCCGCGCCATCGCCCCTCCATTCGCCGCTACAACCGAATGTACGGACGCCTCCTTAACGAGTGCTGTGCGCAAAGGCGGCCAAGCATGGAATGCTGAATTCGATGCGGCATTACTACTGCGTAGATGCGATCCGCGACGCCGAAGCGCCGCTGCTGGCCAGCCTGCCCGATGGCGCCCTGATGAAGCGTGCGGCCTTCGGGCTGGCCACCGCGATCATCGGCGAGCTGAGGGCCCGCACCGGCGGCGTCGCCGGCCGTCGGGTGTGCGCGGTCGTCGGCTCGGGCGACAACGGCGGTGACGCGCTGTGGGCGGCGACGTTCCTGCTCCGCCGCGGCACGGCCGCGGACGCGGTTTTGCTCAGCCCGGACCACACTCACCGTAAGGGGCTGGCGGCATTCCGGAAGGCCGGCGGCCGCATCGTGGATAGTGTCTCGGCGACAACCGATCTCGTCATCGACGGTGTGGTCGGCATCTCCGGCTCCGGTCCGCTGCGGCCGGCGGCGGCCGAGGTGTTCGCCGCTGTCGATGCCCAGGAGATTCCGGTGGTCGCCGTCGACACCCCCAGCGGCATCGACGTGGCGGCCGGTGCGATCACCGGCCCCGCCGTGCACGCCGCGTCGACCGTCACCTTCGGCGGCCTCAAGCCCGTGCACGCACTCGCCGACTGCGGCGCCGTCACGCTGATCAACATCGGGCTCGATCTCGCCGAAACCGATGTGCTGGGGTTCGAGGCCGGCGACGTCGCGGCCCGCTGGCCGGTGCCGGGTGCGCACGACGACAAGTACACGCAGGGAGTGACCGGGATTCTGGCCGGCTCGTCGACGTATCCGGGCGCGGCCGTGCTGTGCACCGGCGCCGCGGTCGCGGCCACCTCGGGCATGGTCCGCTACGCGGGTAGCGCGCACAGCCAGGTGCTCGCGGTCTGGCCCGAAGTCATCGCCACGCCCACCCCCGCGGCGGCCGGGCGGGTGCAGGCGTGGGTCGTCGGACCCGGTTTGGGCACCGACGACGTCGGCGCCGCCGCGTTGTGGTTCGCACTGGAGACCGACCTGCCGGTGCTGGTGGACGCGGACGGGCTGACCATCTTGGCCGCCCACCCCGAGCTGGTGGCCAACCGCCGCGCGCCGACGGTGCTGACCCCGCACGCGGGGGAGTTCGCCCGATTGGCCGGCGGCGCACCCGGGGACGACCGGATCTCGGCCTGCCGGAAGCTGGCCGACGCGTTCGGCGCCACCGTCCTGCTCAAGGGAAATGTCACCGTCATCGCCGACCCCGGTGGCGCGGTCTACCTCAACCCGGCGGGCCAGTCCTGGGCGGCCACCGCCGGGTCGGGCGACGTGCTGTCCGGGATGATCGGCGCGCTGCTGGCCGCGGGACTGCCGCCGGCCGAGGCCGCCGCCGCCGGCGCATTCGTGCACGCGCGCGCCGCGGCGCTGTCGGCCGCAGACCCGGGGCCCGGTGAGGCGCCGACGTCGTCTTCACGGATCGTCCCGCACATCCGGGCTGCCCTGGCCGCCCTGTAGCACTGCCAACGAAAGGATCCGTCGTGACGCTCAGCCACCCGTCCGTCCCCGCACACTCCATCGCACCCGCCTATACCGGCCGCATGTTCACCACCCCGGTGCCGGCGCTAAGGCTGCCCGAGGAGTCGATGGATCCCGAGGCCGCTTACCGCTTCATCCACGACGAGCTGATGCTCGACGGCAGTTCTCGGCTGAACCTGGCCACCTTCGTCACCACCTGGATGGATCCCGAGGCCGGGAAACTGATGGCCGAGACGTTCGACAAGAACATGATCGACAAGGACGAGTACCCGGCGACCGCGGCCATCGAGCAGCGCTGCGTGTGTATGGTGGCCGACCTGTTCCACGCCGACGACCTGCGCGACGACGATCCATCCAGCGCTATCGGGGTGTCGACCATCGGCTCCAGTGAGGCGGTCATGCTGGGCGGCCTGGCGATGAAATGGCGCTGGCGCGCAAAGGTGGGCAAAGACTGGAAGGGCCGCACCCCGAACCTGGTGATGGGCTCCAACGTCCAGGTGGTGTGGGAGAAGTTCTGCCGCTACTTCGACGTCGAGCCGCGCTACCTGCCGATGGAGGAAGGGCGCTACGTCATCACCCCCGAGCAGGTCCTCGACGCCGTCGACGAGGACACCATCGGCGTGGTGGCCATCCTGGGCACCACCTATACCGGTGAGCTGGAACCCGTCGCCGAGATCTGCGCCGCGCTGGACAAACTGGCATCCGGCGGCGGCGTTGACGTCCCGGTGCACGTCGACGCGGCCAGCGGGGGATTCGTGGTGCCCTTCCTGCACCCCGAGCTGAAGTGGGACTTCCGGCTGCCGCGGGTGGTGTCGATCAACGTCAGCGGCCACAAGTACGGGCTGACCTATCCCGGCATCGGGTTCGTCGTCTGGCGCAGCCAGGAGTATCTGCCCGAGGATCTGGTGTTTCGGGTCAACTATCTGGGCGGCGACATGCCGACCTTCACGCTGAATTTCTCCCGCGCCGGCAACCAGGTGGTGGGCCAGTATTACAACTTCCTGCGGCTGGGCCGCGAGGGCTACACCCAGGTCATGCAGTCGCTGTCGTCGACCGCGCGGTGGCTGGGGGAGCAGCTGCGCGTCGGCGACCACGCCGAGCTGATCTCGGACGGTTCGGCGATTCCGGTGGTCGCCTTCCGGCTCGCCAAGAACCGCGGGTACACCGAGTTCGACCTCTCTCACGAGCTGCGCGGCTACGGCTGGCAGGTGCCCGCTTACACCATGCCCGACAACGCCACCAACGTCTCCGTGCTGCGCATCGTGGTTCGCGAGGGCCTTTCCGCCGACCTGGCCAGGGCTCTGCACGACGACGCCCGCACCGCGCTGACCTCGTTGGACAAGCTGAAGCCACGCGGGCACTACAAGGCCGAGCACTTCGCGCACTGACCTGTTGGCGCCGAACGTCGACTTATCGGGCGAATCGGGCCGAAATCTCGGCGAAAAGTCGACGCTCGACGACGCGTGGGGCGGCTCTGGGACAATGGCGGCCGTGGCAGTTACGCCGATATCCCTGACGCCGGGCGTCCTCGCTGAGGCCGTGGTGGACCTGGGCGCAATCGCGCACAACGTGCGGGTGCTGCGCGAGCACGCCGGCTCCGCGCAGGTGATGGCGGTCGTCAAGGCCGACGGCTATGGCCACGGCGCCATCCGGGTTGCGCACACCGCATTGGCCGCCGGTGCGGCCGAACTGGGTGTGGCCACCGTCGACGAAGCCTTGGCGCTGCGCGCCGACGGAATCACCGCGCCGGTGCTGGCCTGGCTGCATCCGCCCGGCATCGACTTCGGGCCCGCGCTGCAAGCCAACGTGGAGATCGCCGTGTCCTCGGTCCGCCAATTCGACGAGCTGCTGGATGCCGTGCGCCGAACCGGTAGCACGGCCACGGTGAGCATCAAGGTCGACACCGGGCTGAATCGCAATGGTGTGGCGCCGGGCCAATACGCATCGATGCTGACCGCGGTGCGCCAGGCCGTCGCCGACGATGCCATCCGGCTGCGGGGGCTGATGTCGCACATGGTGTTCGCTGACCAGCCCGACAACCCCATCAATGATGTTCAGGCTCAACGGTTCGCCGAGATGCTGGCCCAGGCGCGCGACCAGGGTGTGCGGTTCGAGATTGCCCACCTGTCGAATTCGTCGGCCACGATGTCTCGTCCCGACCTGGCCTTCGACATGGTGCGGCCCGGGATCGCGGTGTACGGCCTGAGCCCCGTTCCCGAGCTGGGCGACATGGGGCTGATACCGGCGATGACGGTGAAATGTGCTGTCGCGCTGGTGAAATCGGTTCGCGCCGGCGAAGGCGTGTCTTACGCACACACCTGGATCGCGGAGCGCGACACCACCGTGGCGCTGATGCCGGTCGGATACGCCGACGGTGTCTTCCGATCCCTTGGTGGGCGCCTCGACGTGCTGATCAACGGCAGACGGCGCCCCGGCGTCGGGCGGATCTGCATGGACCAATTCCTGGTCGACCTCGGTCCCGGGCCCGTTGACGTGGCGGAGGGCGACGAGGCGATCCTGTTCGGTCCCGGCGCCAGTGGTGAACCCACCGCTCAGGATTGGGCCGATCTGCTCGGCACCATCCACTACGAAGTGGTCACCAGTCCACGGGGTCGGATCACCAGGACCTACCGCGAGGCCGAAACCGTTGAGCGATAAGAAAACTCGCAGACGCCAGCGGGGAAGAGCCTGGCTTGCGGGAGGCGCGGGGCTGACCGCGGTCGCCACCATCGTCGGCGCGTCGGTCCGCCGTTCGATGATGCAACGCGTGACCCTCGTCGAAGACCCGTACGCCGACGAGGATTTCGAGCGGTTGAACACCGACCGCAGCTATGTGGTGACCACGCCCGACGGGGTGACGTTGGCGGTCCGTGAAGTCGGGCCCCTGGACGCACCGCTTACCATGGTTTTCGTCCATGGATTCTGTCTGCGGATGGGCTCGTTCTATTTCCAGCGCAAGCGGCTGGCCGAGAAGTGGGGACCGCGAGTGCGCATGGTCTTCTACGACCAGCGCGGGCACGGGCGGTCCGGCGAAGCGTCGCCCGAGAGCTACACGCTGACCCAGCTGGGCCAGGACCTGGAAAGCGTCCTGACCGCGGTCGCGCCGCGCGGTGCGATCGTGTTGGTCGGCCACTCGATGGGCGGCATGACGGTGTTGTCGCACGCCCGGCAGTACCCGGACCAGTACGGCGGCCGCATCGTCGGCGCGGCGCTGATTTCCTCTGCCGCCGAAGGGGTTACCCGCTCGCCGCTGGGTGAGATACTGAAAAACCCTGCGGTGGAAGCACTTCGGTTTACCGCACGGTCGGCCCCTAAGCTGATGCACCGCGGCCGCAATGTGTCACGGTCGCTGATCGGGCCGGTTTTGCGGGCGGCGTCCTACAGCGATCTGCACGTCAGCCGCAGCCTGGACGCGTTCTCTCAGCGGATGATGAACGGCACCCCGATCCCGACGTTGGTGGGGTTCCTGGGCGCGCTGGAAGTGCACGACGAAACCGCCGGGCTGTGGACCCTGCTGAGGATCCCGACGCTGATCGCTTGCGGCGACCACGATCTGATCACGCCGGACGAGTACTCGCGGAAGATGGCGGCCTCGCTGCCGCAATCGGAGCTGGTCATCGTCAGCGGGGCCAGCCACCTGGCCCTGCTGGACAAGCCCGAGGCCATCAATGACGGGCTGGTCCGGCTCGTCCACCGGGCTGTTCCGGGCAGAATGACCCTGTGGTACCGGCGGGCTCGAGCACGGTTGCGGCGCCGTGGCTGAGCAGAGATTGGATGGCGGCGACCCGCTGCACCCGGCTGCGCCGCGCTCGCGATCGCCGCAGAGATTCGGCACGGCCACCTGCGAGCGCGTCGAGGACACCATCGCACTCGGGTCGCGGTTGGGACAGCAGCTGCGCGCCGGCGACGTCGTGGTGCTCTCCGGCCCGCTTGGAGCGGGAAAGACAGTGCTGGCCAAGGGAATTGCCGCGGCGATGGATGTCGACGGCCCGGTTACCTCACCGACCTATGTGCTGGCCCGGGTGCACCCGCCGCGACGGGCAGGTGCACCGTCGATGATTCACGTCGACGTGTACCGGCTGCTGGACCACCCGGGCACCGACCTGCTCGGCGAACTCGACTCACTGGACCTCGACACCGATCTCGAGGACGCCGTCGTCGTGGTGGAGTGGGGCGAGGGCCTTGCCGAACGCCTCTCCGAACATCATCTCGACATCCGGCTGGAGCGGGTCAGCCACTCCGACGTGCGGATCGCGACCTGGGAGTGGGGTCGCTCGTGAGCCTGGTTCTAGCCCTGGACACCGCCACCCCGGCGGTGACCGCCGGCGTGGTCCGTCGCGAGGGCGCGACCTGCACGGTGCTGGCCCAGCAGGTCACCGTCGACGCCCGCGCGCACGCCGAACGGCTCACTCCCAACGCGCTGGCCGCGCTGGCCGATGCCGCACTGACGATGGCCGATCTCGACGCCGTCGTGGTGGGCTGCGGCCCCGGCCCTTTCACGGGTCTGCGGGCCGGGATGGCCACCGCCGCCGCGTACGGCCATGCGCTGGGCATCCCCGTGTACGGCGTGTGCAGCCTGGACGCCATCGGCGTGCTGACCACCGGCGACGTGCTGGTGGTCACCGATGCCCGCCGCCGCGAGGTCTACTGGGCCCGCTACCGCGACGGAGTCCGCACCGACGGCCCGGCCGTCAACGCCCCCGCCGACGTCGACCGCGGTGCGGCCGAAGCGGTCGCCGGCTCACCCGAGCATGCTGCGCTGTTCGGCCTGCCGCGCCGTGAGCCCGTACATCCGACACCGGCCGGCCTGGTATCCGCGGTGTCCGATTGGTCGGCTGAACCCGCGCCGCTGGTGGCGCTTTATCTGCGCCGGCCTGACGCCAAACCCCTGGCGGCCCACCAATGACCGCCTGCGGCGAGCCCCTGACGATCGGCGCCCTGACACGTGCCGACGCGCAGCGGTGCGCGCAGCTGGAAGCTCAGCTGTTCGACGGCGACGACCCGTGGCCCGCGGAGGCGTTCTGCCGCGAATTGGCCAGTGCCCACAACCATTACGTCGGGGCGCGTACCGCGAGCATGCTGGTCGGCTACGCGGGCATTTCCAGGCTGGGCCGCAAACCGCCGTTCGAGTACGAGGTGCACACCATCGGCGTCGACCCGGCCTACCAGGGCCAGGGCATCGGCCGCCGGCTGCTCGGCGAGCTGCTGGAGTTCGCCGACGGCGGCGTCGTCTACCTGGAAGTCCGCACCGACAACGAGGCGGCCCTCGCGCTGTACTGCAGCGTGGGTTTCGAGCAGATCGGCCTGCGCAAGCGCTACTACCGGGTCAGCGGCGCGGACGCGTACACGATGCGCAGGGAGGCTCGCTTGTGACCAACATACTGGCCATTGAAACCTCTTGCGACGAAACAGGAGTCGGCATCGCGCGGCTCGACGCCGACGGCACCGTCACACTGCTGGCCGACGAGGTGGCATCCAGCGTCGACGAGCACGTCCGGTTCGGCGGCGTGGTCCCCGAAATCGCCTCCCGCGCACACCTGGAGGCGCTCGGTCCGGCCATGCGTCGCGCGCTGTCGACCGCCGGCGTGGCGCGCCCGGATATCGTCGCGGCCACCATCGGGCCCGGGCTGGCCGGCGCCTTGTTGGTGGGAGTGGCTGCGGCCAAAGCGTATTCGGCCGCATGGGGCGTGCCGTTCTACGCGGTGAACCATCTGGGCGGGCACCTGGCGGCCGATGTGTACGAGCACGGGCCGCTACCCGAGTCGGTGGCGCTGCTGGTGTCCGGCGGACACACGCACCTGCTGCACGTGCGTTCGCTCGGCGAGCCGATCATCGAGCTGGGCAGCACCGTCGACGACGCCGCGGGCGAGGCCTACGACAAGGTGGCGCGGCTGCTGGGTCTGGGATATCCGGGCGGCAAGGTGCTCGACGACCTGGCCCGCACCGGCGACCGCGACGCCATCGCGTTCCCGCGCGGCATGACCGGCCCGAGGGATGACCCCTTCACGTTCAGCTTCTCCGGGCTCAAGACCGCCGTCGCGCGGTATGTGGAGAGCAACCCGGACGCCGCGACACCCGACATCGCCGCCGGATTCCAGGAAGCCGTCGCCGACGTGCTGACCCGCAAGGCAGTGCGCGCGGCCACCGGTCTCGGCGTGCAGACCCTGCTGATCGCCGGGGGCGTGGCCGCCAACTCCCGGCTGCGGGAGCTGGCGACGCAGCGCTGCGCCGAGGCGGGCCTGACGCTGCGTATCCCCAGGCCACGGCTTTGCACCGACAATGGGGCGATGATCGCGTCCTTCGCCGCGCACCTGGTTGCCGCGGGTGCGGCGCCGTCGCCGCTGGACGTGCCCAGCGACCCGGGGCTGCCGGTGGTAAAAGGCCAGGTGAGCTGAGCTCAGAGCGTAATTACCCGGGAAGCAGCAGGGCGGCCTTGAGTGCTAGCACTCTCGTGTATAGAGTGCTAGGTGGCAATCGGACGATCCCCTGTGTCGGCTCCCGCGACGACGGCCCAAGGGCACGGCCGAATGCCGAATCATCTGGTAATTGGACGGTTCGGGCAACCCCTGGATCGACCGCCAACTCCAGTCCGGGCGAGCGTCCCGGACCCGATCCAAATAGTGGAGGGCTCCAATCGTGGCGAAGGTGAAGATCAAGCCACTCGAGGACAAGATTCTCGTGCAGGCCAACGAGGCCGAGACCACGACCGCATCCGGTCTGGTTATTCCTGACACTGCCAAGGAGAAGCCGCAAGAAGGCACCGTCGTCGCAGTCGGCCCCGGCCGGTGGGACGAGGACGGCGACAAGCGGATCCCGCTGGACGTGTCGGAAGGTGACACCGTCATCTACAGCAAGTACGGCGGCACCGAGATCAAGTACAACGGCGAGGAATACCTGATCCTGTCGGCACGCGACGTGCTGGCCGTCGTATCCAAGTAACGAACCGTGTTCCGCCCCGGCGATCCCCGTGTGCAAGCACGGGTGATTTCCGGGGCGGCATGCGTTATCCCGCCTCTTAGCCTCTTAAAGGAATCTGATGAGCAAGCTGATTGAGTACGACGAAACCGCACGTCGCGGTATCGAGGCGGGCGTGAACAAGCTCGCCGACGCGGTGCGCGTAACGCTGGGACCGCGCGGTCGGCATGTGGTGCTGGCCAAGGCGTTCGGCGGACCCACCGTCACCAACGACGGCGTGACCGTCGCGCGGGAGATCGACCTGCAAGACCCGTTCGAGAACCTGGGTGCCCAGTTGGTGAAGTCGGTGGCCACCAAGACCAACGATGTTGCCGGCGACGGCACCACCACCGCGACCGTGCTGGCGCAAGCGCTGATCAAGGCCGGCTTGCGTCAGGTGGCCGCGGGTGCCAACCCGATCTCGCTCGGCACCGGCATCAGCCAGGCCGCCGACGCGGTGTCCGAGGCGCTGCTGGCGGCGGCCATCCCGGTCTCCGGCAAGGAGGGCATCGCGCAGGTGGCCACCGTCTCCTCGCGCGACGAGCAGATCGGTGAGCTGGTCGGCGAAGCGATGTCCAAGGTCGGCACCGACGGCGTGGTCAGCGTCGAAGAATCGTCGACGATGAACACAGAGCTGGAGTTCACCGAGGGTGTCGGTTTCGACAAGGGTTTCCTGTCGGCGTATTTCGTGACCGACTTCGACTCGCAAGAGGCCGTGCTCGATGATCCGCTGATCCTGCTGCACCAGGACAAGATCAGCTCGCTGCCCGACCTGCTGCCCATGCTCGAAAAGGTCGCCGAATCGGGCAAGCCGCTGTTGATCATCGCCGAGGACATCGATGGCGAGGCGCTGGCGACGCTGGTGGTGAACTCCATCCGCAAGACGCTCAAGGCGGTCGCGGTCAAGGCGCCGTTCTTCGGTGACCGGCGCAAGGCCTTCCTGGAAGACCTGGCGATCGTGACCGGTGGCCAGGTGGTCAACCCCGATGCTGGTCTGTTGTTGCGTGAGGTGGGCATCGATGTGCTGGGCTCGGCCCGGCGCGTGGTGGTCAGCAAGGACGACACCATCATCGTCGAGGGCGGCGGCGCGGCAGATGCGGTGGAAAAGCGCGTCAAGCAACTGCATGCCGAGATCGAGAACAGCGACTCGGAATGGGATCGCGAAAAGCTGCAGGAGCGAGTGGCCAAGCTGGCCGGCGGCGTGGCCGTCATCAAGGTCGGGGCCGCCACCGAGACCGCGCTCAAGGAGCGCAAGGAAAGCGTTGAGGATGCCGTCGCGGCCGCCAAGGCGGCCGTCGAGGAGGGCATCGTCACCGGCGGCGGATCGGCGCTCATCCAGGCCGGCAAGGTGTTGGAGAAGCTGCGTAAGTCGCTGAAAGGCGACGAGGCCACGGGTGTCGATGTGTTCGCCGACGCTCTCACCGCGCCGCTGTACTGGATTGCTTCCAACGCCGGGCTGGACGGTGCGGTCGCCATCAACAAGGTCCGTGAGCTGCCGGCAGGGCACGGATTGAACGCGGCCACGCTGGACTATGGCGACTTGGTTGCCCAGGGCGTCATCGACCCGGTCAAGGTCACCCGCTCGGCGGTGCTGAACGCCGCGTCGGTGGCCCGCATGGTGCTGACCACCGAGACGGCGATCGTCGAGAAGCCCGCGGAAGAGGCAGACGACCACGGCCACGGCCACGGTCACCATCACCACTAGGCGATCACAACAAGTGCCCCCGGTTAAAACGCCGGGGGCACTTGCGTTTGGGGCGAGCATGCGGCGGGTCATGCACCGGTTTCGTCAGAGTCCGATGATGACGATCCCCACGCCGACCACGCTCGACAGCGCCATGCGCGGATTGTTCAGTGCGGGTGCGGCGAAACCGGTGAGCAGGCCGAGCAGAAATAGGGCCAACCCAAGCGTGAACAGCACCGTCTGCACGCCAGAACAGTAGGGGTATTCAGCTGTGTGCGCCGGGAGTGCTGACCAAAGACCTTGCATGTGTTGACTTTGTCCCGCTGCGACCGGCTCGCGCCGGCCCGAGGATGGTGATACGTCCACCTTCCAGGAGCAGACATGATCGACTACGAATTCGACAAAGCCCACTCGATCCTGCGCATTCGGCCGGAATCATCGCTCGACAAAAGCGATTTCGCTGAACTTGCCAAAGTCGTTGACCCCGAGATCGAGACGGGCGGCGCCCTCGCCGGACTCATCATCGACGCGCCGCGCTTTCCGGGGTGGGACAGCTTCGGGGCGTTGGTGACTCACCTACGGTTCGTGCGCGATCACCACAAGCATGTCAAAAAGATCGCGGTCGTCACCGACTCACACCTCGGCGATGTCGCCGAGCATCTGGCCTCGCACTTCATCGCGGCGGACATCCGCCCCTTCCCCGGCGGTCAGGTCGAGCAGGCCCGGCATTGGATCATCGGTGACGAGTAGTACGCCGAGTTGCGGCCACGGCCACCACCACCACCACTAAGCGAGACTGTTCCATTTTACTGGTCAGTGCCTATGCTGTGCGCGGAGCTGACTTGGACTGTAGGTGGGGATCGTGGACGTATACGAGGCAGTCACAACTCGACGGGCGGTGCGCGGATTCACCGACCAGCCTGTGCCACGGGAGGTGCTGGAGCGCGTGCTGTCCGCCGCGGCGTGGTCGCCGTCCGGATCGAACCTTCAGCCGTGGAACACCTATGTGGTGACCGGCGCGCTGCTGACCGAGCTCAAGACGCGCGCCGTCGAGCGCGTGGCCCACGGTGACCCGTGGGACGAACGGCAGTACGAGATGTACCCGCCCGAACTGAAGTCTCCATACCACGAGCGCCGATCCGCCTTCGGCAAGGAGCGTTACAGCGCACTCGGCATCGCGCGCGAGGACTGGGAGGCGCGCCAGCGGGCGGCCATCGCGAACTGGAACTGTTTCGGTGCGCCTGCCGCGCTGTTCTGCTACATCGACCGCGACCTGGGCATGGCCCAATGGGCCGATGTCGGGATGTATTTGCAGACCGTCATGCTGTTGTCGCGAGCCGAAGGGCTGCACAGTTGCCCGCAGATGGCGTGGTCGCAGGTTCGGAAAACGGTTGCCGATGTCCTGTCACCCCCGGACGGGCTGATCCTGTTCTGCGGCATGTCGATTGGGTACGAGGACCCCAAGGTGAGTTATGCCCGGACGGGCCGCGCCCCGCTCGACGAGACGGTCACGTTCGTCGACGGTTAGTTGGCGGCTTTGGTCTGGGTCTGGTACGTCTGGGTGCACCCGTCGCCCGGGCCGAGATTCCCTCGAGTCGCGCTCTGCGAGGCAAGTGTGCTTGGCGCTGATCGACGTCGCGCGTATACGTTGGGTGTGTCTGGGCTAGAAAGATCAGGTGGTCCGATGAACGACTCGACGGACGCGGTAAGGGACGACTTGGCGTGGGTCGCCACCGATTTCGCTGCTCTGCTGGGTTCCGCCCAGGCGGATGAGCTGGATGCCCCGAGTGTGGGAACTCGTTGGACCAACAGACAGCTGTTGTTTCACATGCTCCTGGGTCAGCGCATCACACGTTTGGTCATTGTGGTTATGGGCGGCTTCTCCCGCCTCCCACCCGGAGCGTCGAAGCGCTGGAGCCGTGCCATGGCTGCGTTCACCCGCCCCTATGACGAGCTCAACTGGTTTGGTGGTGTCGTCGGCGGACGCATCAACAGTGTTGGGTCGATGCGGCGGCAGATGGACCGGGTCACCCGCAGCATCCTGAACTGGTATGACCATGCAGATGCGCAGGCCCTTCACCGCGGAATGACTGTCGCCTCGTCCTGGGACCCCTACTTCACACCGTGGATGGACCGCGCTGACCTGCTGCGGTGGGCGCCCAGGCACTATCGTCACCATCGCGGGCAGCTCTCGCTGGCATCGGTTCACCAAGCCCCAGAGGCGCGCGGTGAGTGAGAGCCAGCGGGGCGGACCCGGTCCGCGAACCGAGGGCTTGGCCCCCCATCTGGCGGCCCGCGTCTATGACCGCATCGGCCGACTTCAAGACACCCAGCGGGTCTTCGAGGCGCCGGCGTTGGCGCGGCTGACCGCCGATGGTCGACTCTCCGAAGCTCGCCGTGTAGTCGAGGTCGGTTGCGGGACGGGCGGGTTCGCGCATGACCTGCTGACGAACGTGTGTGGTCCAGAGTGCCGCTATGACGGTCTCGACGTGAGCCAGCGGATGTGCCGGATCGCAAGCAAAAGGCTGTCGAGGTGGTCTGCTCGGGCCCGAGTCATGCGCGTCGACGGTACCCTCCCGCTTGCCTTGCCCACGGCCTGTGCTGATCGCGTCGTTGCAGCGTTCGTCCTGGATCTGCTACCCACTGAGTACGCCCGGCAGCTGCTGGCCGATACGCACCGGATCCTCGCGCCCGGAGGCCTGTTGTGCCTGGCAAGCCTGGTCCAGGGCACCACAAGGGCCAGTCGCGCCTTCTCCTCGGCCTGGAGCATCGTCGCGCAACGTGCCCCCGCCCTGCTCGGCGGATGTCGTCCCGTGGTGCTGGCGGACCTACTGGACCCCGAGTATTGGGTGGTCCACACCGACACCGCCGTGACCGCGCGGGGCGTTCCCGTCGGCGTCCTGGTGGCCGAACGTCAGGAGTGACGCGTCATGATGGTTGGCCAACCGGTGGTGTCCGAGTCGATCCAGATCGCCGCACCCGCGTCCCGGATCTTCGACATCCTCGCCGCTCCGCGGCGACACGTCGAAATCGACGGTTCGCACATGCTCCGGCGCTGCCTTGACGGGCCCGCCCGCTTGGGCCTCGGGTCGGAGTTCGTCATGTCGATGCGTTTATGGAGTTTTCCCTACCGGGTGCGCAACCGAGTCGTCGAGTTCGAGGAGAACCGCCTGATCGCCTGGCGCCACTTCGAACCGCAGCACTGGCGCTTCGAACTGGTGCCCACCGAATCCGGCACCCGAGTCACCGAAACCTTCGACTACAGCTATTGGCCCCCCGCCGGCCGCCTCCTGCTGGTTGCTCTGGGCTGGCCCCGAAGAAACAAACCCGCCATCACCAAGACACTGGCACTACTCGCACGTACAGCCCAGAGCAGCACAACCGAAACAAACGGATAAGTTCGATCGCAGGCTGGCCATCGTCTTGCGTCAGTCGTCGTCACGACCTGCCGATCGGTGTGTCACGCGACTTGCTGGCCACCTCCGGATTCGTCGGGTCGTTCGACAAGCTTCCATTTCTTGACGCGGACGCCCGCACTGACGAGGGCGACGGCTGTGGTGTGTTCGCCGTACCCAATCCTCCCGCCCCTCAGAGCATTGATCCGCCCCCGCCGGCGATAGTGGGCCCCATCGAGCGTCTCCCGTGGTGCCGTTAGACCACGCTGCCCGGGTCGTCAGCGACTCGGCGCCGCGACGGCGCGTACGAACGCGTCGGCGAAGACGTCGCAGGCGGTGTCAACGTCGGGCATCCGGACCGCGGGGACATTGGGTGCAACCGGCCGCAGGAACATATGGAAGATGATGGGCCCCAACAGTTCTTGGGCCAGCAGCGGCAAGGGCAGGTCGCGGATGCGTCCGGCACGAATCTCGGCGTCGAACCAGCGACCGAGCACCCCGAACATGCGCGGCGCGCTGTAGGCCACCAGGGATTGCACGGCGGGACTGGTTGGCCGTGCGAAGGCCTCGGCGAAAATCGCCGGGGCAACCCGGGGTTCGCGGCCCAGCGCGGTCGCGACGGTTCGGTACAAACCTCGCACCATGTCGGTCAGGTCGCCGCCGGGGCGCGCGAGGTATTCCTCGATATCGAGGACGGGGCTGTGCCGCTCGAACACCGCCCGCATCAACTCGTCACGCCCGCCGAAAACCGCATGCAGACTGTAGACGGAGCAATTCGCCCGTGCGGCAACGGCTTCCAGTGTTCCGGCGGACAGGCCGGATTCGCTGATCAGTGCTGCGGCGGCGTCGACGGCACGGACGCGGACAGGCGGTAGGCCGCCGGGGTCCACTCCGGCGGCGCGGACCGCGTCGTCCAAGGCGGCGCGTGAGCCGCCAAGGCGACGCAACAGGGTGCTCCTCGAGATGCCAGCCTCACCCGCGATCGTTGCGACAGGAACGTTGGCGACATCCTTGCCCAGCTTTTTGGCGGCGCGTAGCGCTGCGTTCACCAATTCGGGAGACAAGACCGGTTCAGTCATTACCGCCTCCTACACAGCTGTGATACGTTCCTTTAGGTAGGCTGCAATTGTATTCCATGCACGACGCTGGTCCGCTGATTCCACGGTCGTAGGGAGTGTCAGGCCATGACGCGAGTTCTGCAGACCCAGGTCTGTGTTGCCGGTGGCGGGCCCGCGGGCCTCGTTCACGCCCTGCTGCTGGCCCGTGCCGGGATCCCGGTTGTCGTCCTGGAAAAGCACAACGACTTCCTGCGCGACTTCCGCGGCGACACCGTGCATCCGAGCACCCTGCGGATCATGGACGAGCTGGGGTTCATCGACGAGTTCCTGCGTCTACCGCACACCAAGATCGACCGTGTCGCCTTCGACACCGACGGCTCACTTCGCACCCTCGGCAACTTCAGCGTGCTCAAACGGCTCGGCTTCAACCAGCCCTATATCGCGTTGATGCCACAGTGGGACTTCCTCGACTTCCTTGCCGAAAAAGCTTCTGCCTACCCGGAATTCACCCTGATCCGCAATGCGGAGGTCACCGACCTGATCTTCGATGGCCCTCGGGTGGCCGGGGTGCGCACCCCGGAACTGGAGGTGCGCACCGAGCTGGTGATAGGCGCGGACGGGCGCAAGTCCGCGGTACGCGCCGCGGCGGGGCTGCCGATCGCTGCGGCGCATTCCCCGATGGACGTGCTGTGGTTCCGGCTGAAATGGCGCCCCGGCGACCCCGAGGAACTGTTCGCGGTGCTGCGCAAAGGCCTGATGATGGCCATGATTTACCGCGGCGACTACTGGCAGGTCGCGAGCCTGGTGCCCAAGGGGTCACACCCCCGGGAAGGATCGCTGGAGGCGTTCAAGGAGCGCATGGTCGCCGCGCAACCGCGGCTGCGTGAACACGTCGACGACTTGACCTCCTGGGACGACACCAGCGAGCTCGACGTGCGGGTGGACCGGCTCAAGACTTGGTGGCGTACGGGCCTGCTGTGCATCGGCGATGCCGCGCATGCCATGTCGCCGGCCGGCGGGGTCGGCATCAACCTCGCGGTCGCCGATGCGGTGGCCGCTGCCAACATCCTGTGCGCCCCGCTGCGCGAAGGCCGGCTGACCGACGCGGACCTCGCGAAGGTGCAGCGGCGCCGCGAGCTGCCCACCCGGATAGTCCAGGCCTTCCAGGTCGTGATGCAGGACAGAGCGATCGCACCCAATCTCAGCGGTGACCTATCTCCGATCCCTGTCCCGAAGATCGTGGGTTTTGGCCCGCTGCAAGCGATTCCGCCGATTTTCGTCGGGCGGGGCTTCCGCCCCGAACATGTGCGTACGCCCAACGTCCACACCGTCTAGTCCACCGTAGCCCGCACGGCATGGCTCCCCGCGGCCACGGCCGGGAATGTGATCGGCGTTTCGCGTGGTTACGCTAGAGCGTGACCATTCGACTCGGATTGCAGATTCCCAACTTCTCCTACGGCACGCCGGTCGCCGAGCTGTTTCCCGCCGTCAAGGCCCAGGCCCAGGAGGCCGAGGCCGCCGGATTCGACACGGTGCTGCTGATGGACCACTTCTATCAACTGCCGGGGCTAGGTGAACCCGACGAACCCATGCTGGAGGCCTACACCGCGCTGGGCGCTTTGGCCACGGCCACCGAGCGCGTGCAGCTGTCGACGTTGGTGACCGGTAACACCTATCGCAACCCGACCCTGCTGGCCAAGGCGGTGACGACGTTGGACGTCGTCAGCGCGGGTCGGGCAATCCTCGGTATCGGGGCGGGCTGGTTCGAGCTGGAGCACCGGCAACTGGGCTTCGACTTCGACACGTTCACCGAACGGTTCGAAAAGCTCGAGGAAGCGTTGCAGATCGTCGTCGGAATGTTCCACGGCGAGCGCCCCAGCTTCTCCGGCAAGTGGTATCACACCGAGAGCGCGATCAACGAGCCCCGCTATCGGGACCACATCCCGATCATGCTCGGCGGCAGCGGTGAGAAGAAGACGTTCCGATTGGCCGCTCGGTACGCCGACCACCTCAACCTGATCGCCGACATCGACGCGCTGCCCGGCAAGCTGGATGTGCTGCGGCAACGCTGCGACGAAATCAACCGGGACCCAACAACTTTGGAGACCAGCACCTTGCTGACTGTCATCCTGGACGATGCGCCCCGCGACATCGGCGAGGCGCGTGGTGGCCGGGCTGTCGCCGGCACGCCCGAGCAAGTAGCCGACGAGATCAAACGCCGGGTCCTCGATGTCGGCGTCGACGGCGTGATCGTCAACCTCCCGACACACGGTTACACGCCCGGTGTCATCACGAAGGTGGGCGACGCGCTCAAGCCGCTCGTCGGCGCGTAGTCACCCCGCCGACGTAGGTCGGCCGCCAAGCGATACCGTCGAACACACCAACGATGGAGGTGCGCATGGCCGGGCAGATCCCGCTGGTCGACTACCTGGTGCTGGACGACGGCGATCCGCATCTGGTCGCGCAGGAATGCGTCAACTGCGGTGCCAGATTCTTCGACCGACGCAACGCGTGTGCCAAGTGCTTTGCCACCGAATTCACGACCGCCCCGATCGCGACCGAGGGCACGGTGCGCGCGTTCACCATCGTCGCGTTCGCGGCACCCGGGATTCCAACCCCGTTCGTGGCAGCGGTGGTCGATTGCGGCGGAACACAGGTGCGCGCCAACCTCATCAACGTCGAACCCGATCCCGAGCACGTTTTCGACGGTATGAAAGTGCGCCTCGCCACCCAATCGATCGGCACCGACTCCGCGGGCACCGAGGCGGTCGGCTTCGGCTTCGCGCCCGTCTCGTGAACGGCTTCAGAAGATCCGCAACGTATTTGACGAAGGAGTCGGGATGAGCGCAAGCGATGAGGTCTGGATCCTCGGCATCCAGATGACCAAGTTCGGCAAGCACCCCGAACTCGACACCGTCGACCTCGCGGCCGAAGCAGCCATGGGCGCGCTTTCGGACGCCGGCGTCACGATGGCGGACATCGGCGTGATTGCCGCGGGCAACCTGATGAACGCGAGTGCCGGGATCGGCCAACAGCTGCAGAAGCAGATCGGCCAGACCGGCATCCCGGTGTACAACGTCGCGAATGCCTGCGCGACGGGTGCTACCGCATTGCGCACCGCGATCATGGCCGTCAAGGCCGGCGAGGTGGACTACGGCCTGGCGGTAGGTGTCGAGAAGCTCGCGGGCGCCGGTCTGCTGGCGGGCGGGGCTAAGAAGAAAGACGCGGACACCTGGACACCGGCGGGCCGCTACGGGGCGGTGGCGGCAATCGACGGCAGGATCGGCACGGAGACGATGCCGGGCGTCTTCGCACAGATCGGCGTCGAGTACGGCCACAAGTACGGTGGCGCCAGCTTCGAGTTGTTCGCGAAGATCAGCGAGAAGAACCACGCCCACTCCACCCTGAATCCGCTTGCGTCATACCAAAAGCGGTTCACCCTCGAGCAGATCATGAACGACGTCATGATCGCGTACCCGAACACGCGCCCGATGTGCTCGGCGAACTGCGATGGCGCCGCGGCCGCCGTCGTATGCAGTGGCGAGACGCTGAAGTCGTTGTCGCTGCAGCAGCGCAGGCGCGCGGTGAAGGTGTCGGCGTCGGTGCTGACCACCGACCCGTACGAAGAAGGTTGCCAGGTGTTGCCGAACGTCAACACCCTCACCCGAAAGGCCGCAACCATCGCTTACGAGCAGGCGGGCATCGGGCCCGCCGACCTCGATCTCGTCGAATTGCACGATTGCTTCGCCACCGCCGAGTTGGTGCACTACGACAACTTGATGCTGTGTGAGGAGGGCGGCGCCGCGGACTTCTTCAACTCGGGTGCCACCTGGCGTGACGGCTCGACGCCGGTGAACGTGTCGGGTGGCCTGGAGTCCAAGGGCCATCCCATCGCCGCCACCGGCATCGCCAACGTATGGGAGATCTGTCACCATCTGCGCGGCGAGGCTGGAGACCGCCAGATCGCCGACGCCAAAGTGGGCCTGGCCCACGTGATCGGACTCGGTTCCGCGTGCGGCGTGCATGTCCTGGAGCGCTCGACGGCGTAAGCATCTGGCGCTTGACCCGCGCGCCTGCGTACTGTTGCTCTCGCTGCCGGGATGTTGATCCACGGCCGCAGCGTTGACAGCCTGCACCGTCGGCTGCCGGAAGGTGCCAGAACATGCGAATTGTGGTGGACCTCAATCGCTGCCAGGGATACGCGCAATGCGTCCCGCTGGCTCCGGATGTCCTCAAAATGCATGGCGAGGAGGCGCTGGCCTACGACCCTAATCCCGACGATTCCCAGCGCCAACGGGTGTTGCGGGCCGTGGCGTCGTGTCCGGTGCAGGCCATCCAGCTTGAGGTCGACCCACCCGCGGACCGCACGGCACCATGACTTCCGCGGCATCATTGGTCACCGAGCTGGTCGCGGCATTCAAGGCGCAGGGCCGCATCGTCATTGTCGGGGCGTCGCTGGCCGGGCTACGCGCCGCCGAGGCGTTGCGCGATGAAGGCTTCACCGGCTCCCTGACCCTCATCGGGGACGAGCCGCACGAACCCTACGACCGCCCGCCCCTGTCCAAACAGGTATTGAAGGGATGGGTGGCCGCGGATCACACCAAGCTGCCCCGGATGCGCGCGATCGACGCCGACTGGCGACTTGGGGTGCCCGCCACGGGCCTGGACCGCGCCAGCCGGGAAGTGTTGTTGGCCAATGGCGATAGGGTCCCCTACGACCGTCTGCTGATCGCGACCGGCACCCGGGCACGCCCGTGGTTCAACGCCGAGGAGGCCAAGCTGGACGGCGTCTTCACGCTGCGCACCAGCGATGACGCCGCCCGGCTGCAGGCGGCCCTGCGCGCGGGTCCGCGGCGCGTGCTGATCGTCGGCTCGGGTTTCATCGGCTCCGAAATGGCCTCTGTCTGTTGCGAACTCGGCCTGCCGGTGACGGTTGCCGAACGGGGTGGCGGCCCGCTGGTGGGGGCACTGGGCGGGGTGATCGCTGAGATCGCCGCCGAGATGCAGCGCGACGCCGGCGTCGACCTGCGCACCGGCGTCGCGGTCCAGGCCCTCGAAGGCGACACCGACGGGCGGGTGCGGCGAGCCCGCCTCTCTGACGGGACCACCCTCGACGTCGATGTCGTGGTGGCGTCGTTGGGGTCGATCCGCAACGTCGAATGGCTGGAAGGTGCCCAACTCGCCACCGGATTTTGGGGGGTTGCCTGCGACGCCGGCTGCCGGGCATTCGACTTCAACGGCGTGGTAACCGACACCATCTTCGTCGCGGGCGACGTCGCCCGTGCGCCCCATGTGCTCTACGGGTACGAGTTCCTCTCGCTGGAGCACTGGGACAACGCCGTTTCGGGCGCGCAGGTCGCGGCGAAAAACATGATCAGCCTGGAAATAGACCGGTGCCCGCACCTGCCACTGCCGTCGTTCTGGTCGGCCCAGTTCGGGGTGAACATCAAAGGTGTCGGCGTGTGTTCCTTCGGTGACCAGATCGTGTTCACCCAGGGCTCCGTCGCGGACCGCCGCTTCGCCGCGGCATACGGGTACCGGGGCCGCATCGTGGGTGCGGTCACGTTCAATCACGGCAAGTGGTTGGAGTACTACGGATCTCTGATCGAGCAATCCGCGCCGTTCCCGCCTCCGCCGCCGGGCTTCGACCGGCCCACGGACAGCAAGCCGAGCCCGGCCCGGTTCCCAGACCCGCGGGAGCCGACCGCATTTCCCGACGTCGTCTTGACCGGCCATGATCCGACGTCGCGCGGCGCGGAAGTCATCTCCCGACACCGTTGACCCAATGCCGGACGAGGAGCCACGATGACACGAGCGGAAATCGCCTGGGCGGAGGCGATGAAGTACGAGAACCGCCACGACCCATACCCGTTCTTCGACCAGTTGCGCGAAACACCGGTGGTACGGGTGGCCGAGAACACCTATGTCGTGACGGGTTACCGGGAACTGCTGGCGTTGGCCCACGATCCTCGGATCAGTTCGGATCTGACTCGCAGCCCCATCGGTGGACAAGGGGCGGAGGCCCAGCCTGGAACCGCGGACCCTGACGGCTACGGCCACGACGCCAGCATCATCGTGTCCGACCCACCCGACCACGACAGGGCCCGCCGCCAACTGATGCGGCATTTCGGACCGCCGCATGCTCCGGATGTCATTCCGAACATGGAGCCTGAGATCCAACGTCTCTGCACCGGGCTGCTCGACGCGGTTAAAGCTAAGGGCGAGAACAGGTTCGATGTTGTCGACGAGTATGCGTACCCGGTTCCGGTGGCAGTCATCTGCAAGATTTTGGGTGTTCCACTCGAGGATGAACCGACCTTCCACGCCTGGATTCACGATTTCATGGCGGGCACGGATTTAGGCCCGGATGCGGCGACCGCGGAAGGTCAGGTTCGTGCCCGCAAGGGCGCCGACGGCACGGCGGCGCTCACGCAGTACATGTCCGACCTGATCCACCGCTTCCTGGAAGAACCGGGCGAAGGCCTGCTGTCCAAACTGGTGAACGACAGCGACGGTCCCGACGGGGCGATGTCGCCGAAAGAGGCTGTCGCCAACGGGATTCTGCTCCTGGTCGCCGGGCATGACTCGACGGTCAACACCATCGCCAACTGCGTGATGACATTCCTGCGCAACCCGGGAGCCCTAGAGCGGCTGCGTGACCGGCCGGAGCTGATTCCCGGCGCCATCGAGGAAGTGCAGCGCCTGCAGTCGGCGGTGCAGTTCTTTCCCAGCTACAGCGCAGCGGCCGATATCGAGATCGCCGGGACCGTCATCCCGAAGGGCGCTGCGGTGCATCTGATGTACAGCGCGGCAAACCGCGACCCGGCACGATTCACGAACCCGAACCAGTTCGACCCCGAACGCCCCGACAATGAGCATCTCGGTTGGGGCAGCGGCATACACGTCTGCATGGGCGGCCCACTCGCCCGGTTGGAGGTCAACGTCGCGCTGGAGACCTTCCTGCGACGCGTCGAGAATCCACGCCTGGTCATCGACCCGCCGCCGTACCGCCGCAGCCAAATCTTCCGCGGCCCCGCCCATCTCGTGATCGACTTCGACCGAATCTCCGGCTGAGAACCTGCTGTTCAGTTTTCGGCTGTTGCCCTGCGAAAACCCAAAGGCGAGCATGATGACGAATCGCATAGGAGCCCACCGGCTCGGGGTATCGATGATGGCCTTCGTTGCCTACACCGCGGTGATGCTGGTGCTGGAACGGCGCATGCGTCAGGCCGGCGGTGCGGGGATCATCCCATTTGAGCTCGCCGGCAACGCTTCCCGAGCCGAGGCAATCATGGCCCGCTGGGGCAGCGACGGTCAGCGCGCCGCGCGGTTATCCATGTGGCTGGATTTCGGCTACATGACAACCTATGGCAGCCTCCTGGCCCTGCTCGTGGAACGCGTGCGGCGACGCCGTGGCCACCCAGCCGGCTTGCCCGCCGTCGTGATTGTTGCCGTGGCCGGCGACGCGCTCGAGGGCGTCTCGCTGCTGAAGGTACTCGACGGCACCCGCGTCGGCGTGTATTCGCGGCGTGCGCGAATCGCCGCTCTTACCAAGTTCGCCGTTCTCGCCCTGGCGCTCGGATACGTCGCGGTGGGGTCTTTCGCGCGTAGCTGACTAGGCCGAGCGGCGAATGCCGCGGTTGCGGCCGATATCGCCCTTCAGCAGCATGTCGCGCTCCGATTCGGACAGGCCGCCCCACACTCCGTAGGGCTCACCGACGTCGAGTGCGTGCGACCGGCACTGCTGGATCACCGGGCACTGCCGGCACATCTCCTTGGCGCGCTGCTCACGCTGCATGCGGGCACGGCCACGCTCGCCGTCGGGGTGGAAGAACATCGATGAATCAACGCCGCGGCACAGTCCCTGCAGTTGCCAGTTCCAGATGTCCGCGTTGGGCCCGGGTAGCTGCTCCGGCTGTGGCATGGTTAGTTCCCTCCTGCACGGCGCGGCCTAGTGAGGTTAGGTTCGCAAGTGAGTGTGCAACTGATTTAAGGGTGGCGTCACCGATGACTACCCGTCATTGCTAGAACTTAGGGGCGTCGATGAATTTCCGTCAATAGGCGCTTAGTGTGACAAAGTATATAGAGGTTGGAACAGAATTAACTCTGCGTTCATCTGCCACGTATTTGGCGTAGGAGAACGGTGCTACCAGGTACTTGACCAAACTGAGATTTCCCAGCTCAGAGCCCAAGAGCCGGTAAGTGCCATTTAGTACAGAGATGATCGTGATTAACATTTCGGTAACACCAACAGCACGAACTGTTTACTACTATCACCGTGATTGAAACTCGTCACACTTCGATGATTGAGCCGACGCTGGCCGCTGCCGCGTTCGGCGACCAGCCGGCACACTGGCCCCTGCCGACGGCGAGGACACCGAACCAACTCTGGTTGCGCGCCGTCGCGGCCGGCGGGCAGGGCCGCTACGGCAGTGCCTACCGCGACCTGGCGGTGCTGCGCCGCGGCGCGGCGTCCGGCCGGCTCGTCACCCCGTTGGTTTCGTTGGCCCACAGCACGCAGGGATCGTTTCTGCGCCAACTCGGATGGCACGCGCGGGCCCGGGGCTGGGACGGTCGTGCCCTGGCTCTCGCCGGCGCCGATCCCGAAGCCCGCGGCGACGCACTGATCGGATTGGCGGCCGACGCGTTGGGCGTCGGCCGCTTCGCTGCCGCGGCGGCCCTGTTGGCACGCGCGGACTCGGCGTTGGCGGCCTGTGCGATCACGGGAGCGGTGCCGGACCGGCTGCCGGTGCGCCGGCGATGGGTGGGTGCCGAGTTGGCGATGGCCAGCGGCGACGGCGCGGTCGCGGTCCGTCGTGCCGAGGAGGCCGTCGAGCTCGCGCAGGCCATGGGACAAGCCTCCGAGCGGCACCGGGTCAAGAGCGAGGTGGTGCTTGCCGCCGCGCTGTGCAGCGCCGGCGACACTGAGCGCGCCCGCGTGGTGGCGGAGGCCGCGCTGGACGCCACCGGCCGCTCGGGACTGATACCGCTGCGATGGGCGGTGGCTTGCTTGCTGATCGATATCCGAAGCGTCACATTTTCGGCACAAAAGCTGATCGAAATCCGGGATGTCTGCGCAGGCCAGGTGCGGCGCGCCGGTGGAACCTGGCTTTCCGCTTGAAACGGCTTGCGGCCGTTATGGTCATTGCGAGAGTTAGCCCGCGATGTGTCCGGTTTGTAACGTTGGAGATACCGCCGTCGATGACAATTCAAGGTGAACGTCTCGACGCTGTGGTTGCAGAAGCCGTGGCGGGAGATGGAAACGCCCTACGGGAGGTGCTGGAGACCATCCGTCCGATTGTGGTGCGATATTGCCGGGCGCGAGTCGGCACAGTCGAGCGGGGGGGCCTGACAGCCGACGATGTGGCTCAGGAGGTGTGCTTGGCGACATTGACAGCACTGCCGCGTTACCGGGATCGAGGACGCCCCTTTCTGGCCTTCCTGTACGGCATTGCGGCACACAAGGTGGCCGACGCCCATCGGGCCGCAGGCCGCGACCTCGCCTACCCCTCCGATTCCGTTCCCGAGCGCTGGTCGTCCGAAGCGGGCCCCGAACAGCGGGCCCTCGAAGCCGATTCGGTCAGCCGGATGAACGAATTACTCGACATCCTTCCCGCCAAGCAGCGTGAGATTCTGATCCTTCGCGTCGTCGTCGGCTTGTCTGCCGAAGAGACCGCCGCCGCCGTCGGCGCAACGCCAGGGGCCGTCCGGGTAGCTCAGCACCGAGCTTTGTCGCGGCTCAAATCCGAGATGGTTGCAGCAGGTGACTATGCCTGAATTTGGTTTCTCAGACCGGCCGGGGCTAGACGAGTTGAGCCGGAGCGATCTGCTGCTCGACGCGCTGGCCGAACGCCAGCCGATCGACGTCGACGATCCCAACGACGATGCGTTGGCCACCCTGCTGGGGGATTGGCGCGACGACTTGCGGTGGCCACCGGCCAGCGCCCTGGTTTCGCCGGAGGAAGCCGTCGGCGCGCTGCGCGCCGGAATGGCCGAGCAGCGTCGTGGCCGGCGCGGTCTGGTGGCGATCGGCTCGGTGGCGGCGACATTGTTGGCCCTCAGCGGATTCGGCGCGATGGTGGTCGAGGCCCGTCCCGGGGGGACGCTGTACGGCCTGCACTCGATGTTCTTTGACGAGCCGCGAGCCAACCAGAACCAGATCATGTTGAGCGCCAAGGCCGATCTGGCGAAGGTCCAGCAACTGATCGACAAGGGGCAGTGGACCAAGGCCGAGAACCAGCTGGCGGAGGTCAGCAGCACCGTGCAGTCGATGAACGACAGCGCCGGCCGAAAAGAATTGCTGGACGAGATCGATCTGTTGAACGCGAGAGTTGATTCGCGCGACCCGAATGCGACGCTCCCACCGGCCGCGCCGCCACCAAGTTCCGCGGTGCTGCCGGCTCCGCAGTCCCAAATCTCGTCGATTCCGAGCCCAGCGACGCCCCCGAGTCCCGCTGCGGGCCGTCACCGGCCCCACTCATCGGTCGAGCCGAGCAGTACGCCCTAGAAAGCGGGCCGCTCAACAATCAGTGGCGCCGGTGAAATCCGTCGGCGTCCGACGTCGCTTCGTTGAGCGAGGCGTCGGCGTACCCCCGGCAGTAATCCCACGTGACGTAGGCGTCGGGCTCCGGGTCGTAAGCAGGCTCGTGCGGGCGGACGGTGCCGTCGATCAGCAGTTGCAGCAGGTTGGCCCGCAACATGTCCCAGTCGTGATAGTGGTCTTGCTGACACTCGTCGCAGCACACGACAAGTCCGCGAATTCCCTTGTGCGCCAACAGGGCTTCGTAAACGGCCAGATCGGCCAGGTCCGCCTCGACCGCCATCCGCTCTTGCTGATCCAGAGGCTGTCCAGGCTCGACGGCGTCCAGCGCCGCCGACGGGTCGCACGGGTCGTCCGCGAACGGGTCGGGTGGCAAACCCGGGGGGAGGTGGTCACGCACGCCCCATAGCCTACGCAAGCGGGCCGTGGTAACGCCAGCAGGCAGATGTGCGTCGCCGGCGCTCCGATTGGGGCGGGCGGCGCGCCAACAGGTGCAACTCCCCGACGGCCGGGACCGATAGGATGGGTTTCTCGCTCCGCGCGCGCATGGAGGGTTTCACCGATGTCCCGTGGCACGTCCCATCTCGAAGACAGCTCCGACCTGGTCGCAAGTCCCTACCTGCGCGTCGGCGGTCTGGCCGACGAGGGGGTGCCGACCGGAGGAGACAACCCGAACAAGGTGGCGATGCTGGGCCTGACCTACGACGATGTGCTGCTGCTGCCCGCGGCCTCCGATGTGGTTCCCGCCACTGCTGACACCTCCAGCCAGCTAACGAAGAAGATCCGGCTGCGAGTGCCGCTGGTGAGCTCGGCGATGGACACCGTCACCGAGTCGCGGATGGCCATCGCGATGGCCCGCGCCGGCGGCATGGGTGTGCTGCACCGCAACCTGCCGGTCGCCGAACAGGCCGGCCAGGTGGAGATGGTCAAGCGGTCCGAGGCCGGCATGGTCACCGACCCGGTCACCTGCCGTCCGGACAACACACTTGCCCAGGTCGACGCGCTGTGCGCCCGGTTCCGGATCTCCGGCCTGCCCGTCGTCGACGACTCCGGCGCGCTCGTCGGGATCATCACCAACCGCGACATGCGCTTCGAGGTCGACCAGACCAGGCCCGTTTCCGAGGTGATGACCAAAGCGCCGCTGATCACCGCCCGCGAGGGCGTCAGCGCCGACGCGGCGCTGGGCCTGTTGCGCCGCAACAAGATCGAGAAACTGCCCATCGTCGACGGCCACGGCCGGCTGACCGGGCTGATCACCGTCAAAGACTTCGTCAAGACCGAACAACACCCGCTGGCCACCAAGGACAGCGACGGCCGACTGCTGGTGGGCGCCGCCGTCGGTGTCGGCGGTGACGCCTGGGTGCGCGCGATGATGCTGGTCGACGCCGGGGTCGACGTGCTGATCGTGGACACCGCGCACGCGCACAACCGCCTGGTGCTCGACATGGTCGGCAAACTCAAGGCCGAGGTCGGCGAGAAGGTCGAGGTGATCGGCGGCAACGTCGCCACCCGCTCGGCCGCCTTGGCGCTCGTCGAGGCCGGCGCCGACGCCGTGAAGGTCGGCGTGGGACCGGGTTCGATCTGCACCACCCGCGTGGTGGCCGGGGTCGGCGCACCTCAAATCACGGCGATCCTGGAAGCCGTCGCGGCCTGCGGACCGCACGGTGTGCCGGTCATCGCCGACGGCGGACTGCAGTATTCCGGCGACATCGCCAAGGCGCTGGCCGCCGGCGCGTCGACGGCCATGCTGGGCTCGCTGCTGGCCGGCACCGCCGAGGCGCCCGGCGAGCTGATCTTCGTCAACGGCAAGCAGTTCAAGAGCTACCGCGGCATGGGGTCGCTGGGCGCGATGGCGGGCCGCAGCGGCGGCAAGTCGTACTCCAAGGACCGCTACTTCGCCGACGACGCGCTCTCCGAGGACAAGCTGGTGCCCGAGGGCATCGAGGGCCGGGTGCCGTTCCGCGGCCCGCTGGCGTCGGTGATCCACCAGCTGACCGGCGGCCTGCGCGCCGCGATGGGCTACACGGGCTCGCCGACCATCGAGGTACTGCAGCAGGCGCAGTTCGTCCGGATCACGTCGGCCGGTCTCAAGGAGAGCCATCCCCACGACGTGACCATGACCGTCGAAGCGCCGAACTACTACGCGCGGTGAGCAGCGAACTGAACATGGTCGAGATCGGGATGGGCCGCGTCGCCCGTCGCACCTACGAGCTCAGTGAAGTCAGCATCGTGCCGTCTCGGCGCACCCGCTCGTCGCAGGACGTGTCGACGACTTGGCAGCTGGACGCCTACCGGTTCGACATCCCCGTGGTGGCGCACCCGACGGACGCGCTGGTGTCGCCGGAGTTCGCGATCGAGCTGGGCCGGCTCGGCGGGCTGGGCGTGCTCAACGGCGAGGGGCTGATCGGCCGGCACGCCGACGTGGAGGCCAAGATCGCGCAGCTGATCGAGGCCGCCAGTAAGGAGCCGGAACCCTCGGCGTCGATCCGGCTGCTGCAGGAACTGCACGCGGCGCCGCTGAACCCGGACCTGCTGGGCGCAGCGGTGGCCCGCATCCGCGAGGCCGGCGTGACCACCGCGGTACGGATCAGCCCGCAGAACGCGCAGTCGCTGACCCCGGTGTTGCTGCAGGCCGGCGTCGACCTGCTGGTCATCCAGGGCTCCATCATCTCGGCCGAGCGCGTCGCCTCCAACGGCGAGCCGCTCAACCTGAAGACCTTCATCTCCGAGCTCGACATTCCGGTGGTCGCCGGCGGTGTGCTCGATCACCGCACCGCGCTGCATCTGATGCGCACCGGTGCCGCCGGCGTCATCGTCGGCTACGGCTCCACCCGGGGCGTGACCACCAGCGACGAGGTGCTGGGCATCAGCGTGCCGATGGCCACCGCGATCGCCGACGCCGCGGCCGCGCGCCGCGAATACCTCGACGAGACCGGCGGCCGCTACGTGCATGTGCTGGCCGACGGCGACATTCACACCTCCGGCGAGCTCGCCAAGGCCATCGCCTGCGGTGCCGACGCGGTGGTGCTGGGCACGCCGCTGGCTGAGAGCGACGAGGCGCTCGGCGGCGGCTGGTTCTGGCCGTCCGCGGCGGCGCACCCGTCGTTGCCGCGCGGGGCGTTGCTGCAGATCGCCGTCGGTGAGCGGCCGCCGCTCGAGCAGGTGCTCAACGGGCCGTCCGACGATCCGTTCGGCAGCCTCAACCTGGTCGGCGGCCTGCGCCGATCGATGGCCAAGGCCGGCTACTGCGACCTCAAGGAATTCCAGAAGGTCGGGCTGACGGTCGGCATCTAGGGACTGGATCGTTACTGGCCGGTAAGTTCATACTGGTGGGAATGAAGCCAGATTTCGACGTCCTGATCATTGGTTCGGGTTTCGGCGGCAGTGTCAGTGCGCTGCGGTTGACCGAAAAGGGTTACCGCGTAGGCGTATTGGAGGCCGGCCGGCGCTACTCCGACGCGGAATTCGCGAAAACGTCGTGGGATCTGCGCAAGTTCCTCTGGGCGCCCAGGCTGGGCTGCTACGGCATCCAGCGGATTCACCCGCTGAAGAACGTGATGATTCTGGCCGGAGCCGGGGTGGGCGGCGGGTCGCTGAACTACGCCAACACGTTGTACGTGCCGCCGGATCCGTTCTTCAACGATCAGCAGTGGTCGCACATCACCGATTGGCGCGGCGAGCTGATGCCGCACTACCGGCAGGCGCAGCGGATGCTGGGCGTGGTCGAGAACCCGACGTTCACCGACGCCGACCGGATCGTCAAGCAGGTCGCCGACGACATGGGATGCGGAGACACCTTCGTGCCGACGCCGGTCGGGGTGTTCTTCGGCCCCGACGGAACCAAGACGCCCGGAAAGACGGTGCCAGATCCCTTCTTCGGCGGCGCGGGCCCCGACCGCACCGGCTGCCTGGAATGCGGCTGCTGCATGACCGGCTGCCGTTACGGCGCCAAGAACACCCTACTCAAGAACTACCTCGGACTCGCGGAATCTGCTGGGGCCCAAGTTATTCCGATGACGACCGTGAAGAGTTTCGAGCAGGGCTCCGACGGATTGTGGAAGGTCCGCACCGTGCGCACCGGAAGCTGGCTGCGCCGGGATCGGCGCACGTACACCGCGAGCCATGTGATCCTGGCCGCGGGCACCTGGGGGACGCAGCATCTGCTGTTCAAGATGCGGGACAAGGGTCGGTTGCCCCGTCTCTCAACGCGTTTGGGCGTCTTGACCCGAACAAACTCGGAATCGATCGTCGGCGCCGGACGGTTGAAGGTGTCCCCGGATCTGGACCTGACGCACGGGGTGGCGATCACGTCGTCGATTCACCCGACGGCGGATACCCACATCGAACCCGTCCGTTACGGCAAGGGCTCCAACGCCATGGGCCTGCTGCAGACCTTGATGACCGACGGCCCGGGCCCACAAGGCACGGATGTGCCGCGCTGGCGGCAGTTGCTCGACACCGCCGGCGAGGATCCGCGCAAGATGCTGCGGCTGCTCAATCCCCGCCAGTGGAGCGAACGAACAGTGATCGCGCTGGTCATGCAGCACCTGGACAACTCGATCACCACGTTCACCAAGCGCGGGAAGCTGGGCATCCGCTGGTACTCCAGCAAGCAGGGGCACGGCGAGCCGAACCCGTCGTGGATTCCGGTCGGCAACGAGGTGACCCGCCGCATCGCCGAAAAGATCGACGGTGTCGCCGGCGGTACCTGGGGCGAGCTGTTCAACATTCCGCTGACCGCGCACTTCCTCGGCGGTGCGGTGATCGGCGACAGCCCCGACCGAGGCGTCATCGACCCCTATCACCGCGTCTACGGCTATCCGTCGCTGCTGGTGGTGGACGGCGCCGCGATCTCGGCGAATCTGGGCGTCAACCCGTCGCTGTCGATCACCGCGCAAGCCGAGCGGGCCGCCTCGCTGTGGCCGAACAAGGGCGAGATCGATCAGCGGCCGCTGCAGGGTGATGCCTACCGCCGGCTGGAGCCGATCGCGCCGAAGCACCCGGTGGTGCCGGCGGACGCGCCCGGCGCGCTGCGCTGGTCGCCGACCGACCCGATCGGCACCACCGCCGACGCGGGTTAGCTCGCGATCACCTCAAGCGGCGCGCCCTTGACCACCCGGCTGCGCTCGCCGTGCACGTTGACCGGCACATCGCCCATCAGCGTGACACGGTGCATCAGCCGCGGCTGGTCGTCGTAGTCGTCGACCGCGCGGTGCTGGGTGGCCCGGTTGTCCCAGATGGCCACGTCTCCGGCTTCCCAGTTCCAGCGAATAGTGTTCTCGGGCTTGGTGATTCGCTGTTGCAGCAGTTCCAGCAGCGCGCTTGACTCGTGGCTGTCGAGGCCGACGAAGTTGCGGACGAAATTGCCCGCGATCAGCGTGCGCTCACCGGTCTCCGGGTGCACGCGCACCACGGGGTGCTCGGTCTGGAAGTCCTGCTTCTCGAACGCCTGCCGGAACGCCCGCTGCGCGTCGCTCAACGCCAGGTCGGCTTCGGTGGTCACATAGTCGTAGCGGTTGCTGTGCAGCGCCCACAGATTCTCGACGAGGCACCGCAGCGGCTCGGGCAGGTCTTCGTAGGCCGCAGCCGTCGAGGCCCACAGCGTAGATCCGCCGTAGCTGGGCAGGGTGATGGCCCGCAGGATCGACGCTGCCGGGTAGTTCGCGGCGAAGGTGACGTCGGTGTGCCAGCGATTGGCCTTGCCGTATTCCGAGTTGATCGGCGTGATGACGGGCGCGCCTTTGGCTGCGAGCGCACCGGCCGCCGGGTGCCCGACGGGCGTGCCCAGCAGGCCGCCGAATGCGAGCTGCTGCCGGTCATCGAGGTGGTGCTGGCCGCGGAAGAAGATGACCTTTTGGGTCAGCAGCGCCCGGCGGATCTCCTCGACGGCGGCTGGGTCCAGGTCGCCGCCGAGGTGCACCCCGTCGACCCGAGCGCCGATCCGGCTGCCCAGCTTGGTGACGGTTATCTGGTCTGTCATGGCTGTCGTCCTTGCTAAAACATCGGGTGTAGTCAGTTGACTAAGCACGAGTGTAGTCGCATGGCTACAGTTTCGGCAACCAGCCGTCTGACCCGTGCTTAGTTACCCGCGAGCTGGTGGGCCTGCGTCCGCCGGTGCGTGGGCTCGCACCCGGGCGGCTGCGGCGGCGGCGGCAGCAGTGCCTTGCGCTGACGCACCGCGAAGGTCGTCGGCGACTCCGTCTTCAGCACAACCTCTTCACCGGCGTGCCGGATGGCCAGCTCACCGCTGGACCCGTCGGTCAGGGTGTAGGTGACGTCGGCGTGGTTGGCGTCGACCATCAGCCGGAAGTCGCGCCACCGCACCCGGAACCGCAGCCGGGTGATGCCGTCGGGCAGGGCGGGATCGATCTCGAGGATGCCGTCGTCGTCGCGCAGGCCGCCGAAGCCCGCAACGATCGCCATCCAGGCGCCGGCCAGCGATGCCATGTGCAACCCGTCGCGGGTGTTGGAGTGCAGATCACGCAGGTCGATCAGCGCGGCCTCGTAGGCATAGTCGTGTGCCAGCTCCAGATGCCCGACCTCCGCGCACATCACGGCCTGGCAGCAGGCCGACAGCGAGGAGTCGCGCACCGTGCGCCGCTCGTAGTAGTCGACGTTGCGGGCCTTCTGTTCGGGCGTGAACGCATGGCTCTGCCACTGCATGGCCAGCACCAGGTCGGCCTGCTTGATCACCTGTGCCGGGTAGAGCCGCACATAAGGCTCGTGCAGCAGCAGCGGGTATTTGTGCCTGTTCTGGAAATCCCACTCCGCGAACTTGGTGAAGCCTTCGCACTGCTGGTGGACACCCAGCTCCTCGTCGTAAGGAATGTTGACGGCGCCGGCCGCGTCGCGCCAGGCGGCCGTCTCCTCGTTGGTGATGCCCATCGCTTCGGCCGCCTCGGGGTGGCGGTTGCAGGCATCGGCGGCGACGACCAGGTTGTGTGCGGCCATCAGATTGGTGAAGACGTTGTCGCGCACGATCGCCGTGTACTCGTCGGGGCCGGTGACGCCCTCGAGGTGCCAGACACCGTGGCGGTCATGATGCCCGAGCGACATCCACAGCCGGGCGGTCTCGATCAGCACCTTCAGGCCGCAGTCCGCCTCCAGCGACTGATCGCCGGTGACGACGCGGTACCGCTCGAAGGCCATCGCGATGTCGGCATTGATGTGAAAGGCCGCGGTGCCGGCCGGCCAATAGCCGGAACACTCCTGACCGCGGATGGTTCGCCACGGGAAACTCACACCCTCGAGGCCGAGTTCGTGTGCCCGGTCCCTGGCCATGTCCATCGTCGACGCGCGCCACCGCAGCGAATCGGCGACGGCGTGCGGCAACGTGTAGGTCAGCACGGGGAGCACGAAACCCTCGGTGTCCCAGAAGGCGTGGCCGTCGTATCCCGTTCCGGTCAGCCCCTTGCTGGGGATGGCGCGCCGCTCGGCCCGGGCGCTGGCCTGCACCAGGTGAAACAGGCCGAACCGCACGGCTTGCTGGGATTCCGAGTCGCCTTCGACCTCCACGTCCGCGTTGTCCCAGAAGTCGTCGAGGAACTCCCGCTGGGCCTTCACCAGCCCGTCCCAACCGCTGTAGCGCGCGCTGTGCAGCGCGGCGGCGACCTGGTCACGCAGCGCGGGCCGCGAGCGCTGGCTGGACCAGCCGTACGCGAGGTATTTGACGATGCGCAGCTTCTGCCCGGGCCGCAGTCCGCAGATCACGGTGGTCCGTGCCAGATCGGCGCGCGCGTCGTTGGTGACCTCGACCCGCCCCGGAACCTCAACCAGGTGATCCATCCCCGCGGCCATCATCAGCTGGCTCGCCCGGGTGCGGTGCATCAGCAGCGCGCCGCACTCGGTCTCCTCGTGATCGACGGCCTCCAGCGGGTTTTCCAGAATGGCCGCCACCCGCGGGTCGGCCGACGTCGTCGGCTGGTCCTCGTTGGTGACCAGCTCGGATTGCACGGTGACGCGCACAAACTCGTTGACCGCCTCGACGCAGTACTCGATGGCGGCGACACTGCGGTGGGCCAGGGACACCAGCCGGGTGGAGGTCACCTTGACTTCCTTGCCTACCGGCGAACGCCAGTGCGCGTTGCGGGTCAGCGTCCCCGCCTTCAGGTCGAGGACACGCTCGTGGGAGATGAGTTCGCCGTACCGGACGTCGAACGGCTCGTCCTCGACGAACAGGCGAAAGATCTTGCCGTTGGTCACGTCGACGACGGTCTGGCCGGCCTCGGGGTAGCCGTAGCCTGCCTCGGCGTAGGGCAGCGGCCGGATCTCGTAGAACGAGTTCAGGTAGGTGCCCGGCAGGCCGTACGGTTCGCCCTCGTCGAGGTTGCCGCGTAGCCCAATGTGCCCGTTGGACAAGGCGAATATCGATTCGGACTGGGCGATCAGGTTCAGATCGAGCCGTGTCTCGCGGACCACCCACGGTTCGACGGGGAAGGCTTCCTGGGTGATCATGCTTCCAACAATTCTGCGAGGTCGGTCACCACGACGTCGGCGCCGTTTTTGCGGAGATCTTCGGCCTGGCCCACTCTGTCGACACCAACCACGTAGCCGAAGTGACCGGCACGGCCGGCCGCCACACCCGACAGCGCGTCCTCGAACACGGCGGCCGCGTCGGGGGCGACATCGAGCAGCTGTGCCCCCCGCAGGAACGAGTCGGGGGCGGGCTTGCCCGGGATGTGCTCTTCGCGCAGCGTGTTGCCGTCCACCCGCTGCTGGATGAACCGGTCCAGACCGGTGATCTTGAGCACCTCGGGGGTATTGGCGCTGGCCGACACTACGGCGATACCCAGACCCGCCGCCGAGACCGCCTCCAGGTAGCGCCGCGACCCGTCGAACACCTCGACGCCGTCCTTTTCGAGGACCTTTTGGAACATGTCATTCTTGCGATTGCCCAGGCCGTAAACGGTCTCGGCGGCACCGGAGTCGTCGGGATGGCCGTCGGGCAGCTCGATTCCCCGGCTCCCCAGAAACGACCGAACCCCGTCTTCCCGCTTCTTGCCGTCTACGTATGTCCGGTAGTCCGTGGCGGCATCGAAGGGGACGAACTTCTCCCCGTCGCGCTCGGCTCGCTGGGACAGGTAGGCGTCGAACGTGGCCTTCCAGGCCTTGGTATGCACGCTCGCGGTATCGGTGAGCACACCGTCGAGGTCGAACAAGCAGGCGCGCACCTTCTCTGGCAGACCCAGCACAGAGGATCCTCACTGTAGGAGTGGTCGGGCGATACCACTCCACCATGCTTGGCTGTATGCCGCCAGCGATTCAGCGGCTGTGCGCGGCTCGAGCCGCCGAGCTAGGTGTTGTTTAGCAGGCCACGCTCGATGAGGTCGAACACTTGGGCTTGCGAGAATTTGACGGCCGCGGGGCTCCTGGGTAGCGGTCCGTCGAGGAGCAGGCTGGCCAGCCCGTGCACCGCTGACCAGGCGGCAACCTCGGCTCCCGGCCTGCGGCGAGCATCCAATAGACCGGCGGCTTGGGCTTCGTCGAGCACTTGACCAAGAACCTCGAACGGGTCTTGGCCCGTTGTCGC
Organism: Mycobacterium sp. IDUB_19; assembly: GCF_055419445.1. NCBI lineage: Bacteria > Bacillati > Actinomycetota > Actinomycetes > Mycobacteriales > Mycobacteriaceae > Mycobacterium > Mycobacterium sp. IDUB_19. The sequence goes on from NZ_JBVAXR010000012.1 coordinate 101,946, forward strand.
TCGATCGTGCTCTGCGCCGTCGGACGTCGCGGGATGCGAGGTGAACGCGGTGCGAAACAGTCCCGGCTCGGAGATCGCGAAGTCGATGTAGGCGGTGCCGACCGCGCGCAGCCTCTTTCGAGGGTCGTTGGTGCGATCGACGCGTCGGCGCATTTGCGCGGCAAGCTCATTGCGCGCATAGCTCGACACCTCGGCCAGGAGTGCCTCGCGGTCGGCGAAGTGGCGGTAGGCGGCCGAGTGCGACACTCCGGCGGCCCGGGCTGCCTCGCGCAGGACCACCCGATCGGGTCCGCCCTCGCGGGCCAGCGCGACGCTCGCCTTGATAAGGGCCGAGTGCAACGCACCGTGGTGATAGCCCTTTTTGCCGGCGGGGCCGGCGGGGCCGGCGGGGCCGGCGGGGCCGGCGGGGCCGGCGCGGACGGAACTCATGCCATCACGATCTCACGTCGCAAGAGATGTTGACAACGGTCACATTATGGTCGCATACTGCGGAAGTAACCACTGGTCACATTTTGTGGTCCAAACAAGGAAGGGAACTCCAATGACAAACACACGTGTGCTGGTTACCGGCGCGACGGGAAGGATTGGCGGCGCGGTGGTGGCTCAATTACTGGAAAAGGGCGTGGCCACGAGAGCATTGGTACGTCGCGACGATGGGCGCAGTGCCCGTTTGCGGGCCTCAGGGGCCGAGGTCGTTGTGGCGGATATGCTTGACATTCAACAGGTTCGGGCTGCGGTCGACGGCGTGGATCGATTGTTCTTCAACCCCCCGTACCACCCGCACGCACTTGACAGTGCGGTCACCTTTGCCGTGGCCGCGCGCAGCGCCGGCGTTGAGGCGGTGGTCGCGCTGGGCCAGTGGCTGGCCAGTCCGGAGCATCCGTCCCTGATGACGCGCCAGCATTGGTTGTCCGACAAGCTGTTTCAGTTCCTGCCGGACACCGCCCACGTCGCGGTCGATCCCGGATTCTTCGCGGACAACTATTTCCAGGTGCTGCCGGTTGCCGCCCAACTCGGGGTGTTGCCGACGCCGAGGACAGGGGGACGACTCAACGCGCCCCCGTCCAATGAGGACATCGCCCGGGTCGCGGTGGGCGCATTGCTCGACCCGCACCGCCATGACGGCCGTGCCTACCGCCCGACTGGGCCAAAGCTGTTGTCCGGTAATGACATCGCCGATGCGGTGGGTGAGGCGTTGGGCCGGCGGGTCCGCCTCATGGAAATTCCCCCGTGGATGTTCATGCGAGCGGTGCGCGTGAACGCCAAGCAACTCGGAGCCGACATGTTCTTCGAGTCTGGCTTGCGCCATTACCTGCCCGAGACCGCGCTGGGAAGCTGGGAGGTGGGCGGCCCGACCACTCATGTGCGTGATGTCGCCGGCGTCGAACCCGAAGACTTTCTCACCATCGCCCGCCGCTACGTCAAAGCGGCGGACACCCGGCGAACCGCGGGAAATATGCTGCGCGAGATTGGGAAGCTCATGCTGACGGGGCTGGTGCCGGCGCACCGGCTCGACCGCTTCGACAGGCGCCAGCAGCATCCCCAGCCTGCCCAGCCCCGGTATTCGGCCGAGTCAGCCGTGTGGCAAAGCGAGCACACCCCGTCCGTTGACCCAGCGCACTATCGGTTCGGTCCAAGCACGATCTCGGCATCCGCGGACGGACTGTGGAACCAGCGATTGTCGTCCTAGCCGCCAGCACTGCGACAGCGTGATCGCGTACCGAATCCCACTACCGCCCGGCGCCTTGACGGCGGCGTCGGACCGGCAGCCAGCATGCCGCCAACGGGACCGTGGTGAGCAATCCGAGCGCGACCACCCCCGGCAGGTGCTGGTGCTGGTCGCGCATGGCGACGGCCATGACGAGCATGGCGGCGAAGTGAGTCGAGTTCGCGGTGAGGTTGAAATCGAGGAACAGCCGGTTGGCGAGCGGGTCCCTGGCCGATCCGAACAGGAAGAGCGCCCAGACGATATAGACGGTGGCGAACATGATGGCGATCGCGTCGCCGCCGGATCCCCAGTCAAACAGCCGGGCGAAAAACGGTGGCAGCGAGTCGATGTGGTGTGTCGTCGTGAGAACGAGGTCGGGCACGAAGAAGAGCAAATAGCCGACCGCGGTCAGCCGGATCATCACCGGCAGCCAGGATGCCGCGCGGCTGGTTGGGGTTTGGTTCATGCTCCGCTGCTTTGCCGGATGATCCGAACCATCTCGGTTGGGCTCTCCAGCGCGGAGAAGTGGCCGACGCCGGGCAGCGTGATGGCCTCGACCTGTAGTTGGCGAGCAACCTGCTCCCGCTCCGCCGGACGCGACCAGTCGTGTTCGCTGTAGACCAACGTGACGGGTGTCTTCACCTGCGTGTAGCGGCTTTTCGCGTCGATGAACCCGGTGAGGCTGCCCATGATGGCCCGGTTCACCGTGGGGTAGCCGGGCCGGCGACCGCTTCGCCGTAGCTCGCGGAGGAAGTCCTCCGGCAGGCTCTTGCGGTTCGCCAGGCCGCCCCACAGCACGCCCCGCAGAATCATGCGATTCTCCATCCGGGCGAAGACCGGTCCCGAACCGGGCAGGCGGACGCCGGTTCCGATCAGCCGGGCGAACCAGTTGCCGCGTTCCAGCCCGCTCGGGTAGTCGTACGGGTTGAAAGCGATCACGCCGCTCACCCGGTCCTTCAGCTCGACCCCGGCCAACAGCGCGATCGCGCCCCCCATCGATTCGCCGGCCAGCGTCACCTCGTGCAGGTCAAGCATCTTGACGAATTCGACTACAGCACAGTGTAATTCAGACTCTCCGTAGCGGGTGCCCGGGACGATGTCGGACCATCCCATGCCGGGAAAATCCAGGGCATAGATCGTGAATTGGTCCCACAGCCCGGGTATGACTCTCTGGAAGTAGTCCAGCTGGGTGCGAACCGTGTGGAGCAGCACCAGCGGTGGCCCCGTGCCCGCAGTGAAGTAGCGCAGCCGGGACCCATCGGACCGGCGTAGGAACTTGACCTCGCCGCGAGCGCCACTCCATGTCTTTGTGTAGCTCTGGTCCGGAATAGCGTTGTGTTGCATGGTGTTAACCTTCCGCGGCCGCTCGAGCGACTCCCTGAATGACCCGCAGCCGCCCGTCCGACAACTCGGCCGTCAGGTTTTCGGCTTTGCGGGTGAAGTCGGCCACGAAGGCGTGCAGGCCCAGCGGGTTGGCGGACTGAGCCAGCAGGGCTTGCATGAGCGCACTCGCCTGGTCGGACAGATCATTCCAGTGTTCGATGGCGAACCCGGAAGACTCGACGACGGCGCGCAAGTCATCGGAGCTGACCAGATGGCTGTGTGCGGGCCGATCGGCCCAGGGCAGTGGAAATTCGAGTTGGCCACTGTCACCAACCACGATGTCCCACATGGCGAGACGGCCACCTGTGACCAGCACGCGGCGGGCTTCGGAGTAGAGGCGCGCCTTGTCGGCCACGTTCATCTGAACATGTTGGCTGATGACGATGTCGAAGCTGGCGTCGGCGAAGGGGAGTTCGGTGACATCGCCCTGATGAACCGATATCCGTTGGTCCAGCCCGACGAGCCGATTGAGCCAACGGTGGGTTTCGCAGTATTCGTCGGTGAGGTCCACGGCGGTGACCGTGCAGCCAAAGCGGGCGGCGACGTATCGTGCGGTGCCGCCGATGCCACTTCCGGCATCGAGCACCGCACTGTCAGTTGTGACGTCGACCAAGTCCAGCAGCGCCGCCGTGGCGAAGCGGCCCATGGTGTGGAAGTCCTCCAGCAGGCCCAGGTCGGCAGGGGCCAGGTGCTCGAGGTCCTTGCCGGCGGCGAGCAATGCCCGCTCGATGTTGCGCCGCGACAGCCCGGTCGAATACTGCGTTTCGATCGCAGTCATGCCATTTCCCTTTCCGATTCACGAGCCGGCTGCAGCCGCACCCATGCGGTGATGAGCGGCGGCATGGTGATGACGGCGTTGGCCGCCAGCGCCTCCTCGCGCAACCGCGGGACAAACTCGTCGATGTCGGCGAGCTCATCGACGGCGAAGCCGTTCTGTTGCGCGACGGGGGATACCAACCGCCAGACTTCCGCGGCATAGGCCAGGATGTCGTGGTCGGCGGCGGTGCCGATCGGTGTGCCTTGCGTCAGGTGCGGTGAGCCCAGGCCGGCGTCGGCGAAGACGTTGTGCAGCGTGGTGCCGAACTCTGCGCTGAGCCCCATGGCCTCGAAGGCGCTGACGATTCCCGCCACCGTCCGCCGAAACAGCGGGATATCGGGGATGCTGCGCGTTGCGGTGATGTCGTTCTCCGAAAACGCGATCGTGCCCCCGGGGCGCACCAACGTGCTGAGCCGGCGAAGGGTGGCGGCCGGCTCCGGCAAGTGCATCAGGATCAACCGGCCGATTACCGCGTCGACCGGTTCGTCCAAGGTGAGCGAGTCAATGCCGGATTGCCTGAAATGTACTGTCGTAAAGCCTTGTTCGGCGGCACGGGCGCTGGCCAGAGCGATCATCTCGGGTGCGGCGTCTACTCCCAGTACGGTTCCGGTTGGACCGACCAGCCGAGCGGCGACGAATGACACGTCACCGGGGCCGCAGCCGACATCGAGCACTCGCATGCCCGGTCGCAGCCCGGCGATTCGCAGCGCATGTTCGGTGTGGTCGTTATACAGCCGTCCTTGCAGGAGTAGCCGCCGCACCTCCACGTCCTCGTGGCCCAGAACGTACGTGCTTCCGCTTGCCGCTACTGGTGTATTCATGGGTTCAGCTGCCTTTCCTTGTCGGTGATGTCGGGCTGGGAGGCGTTGCTTGGTTGCGCCTGGGCCGGCAGCAGTCCCGCGACGACGATCGCCGCGGCCAGTGCGATACCCGCGCATACCAGCGAACCCACCTGCAGGCCGTCCAGGAACGCGTGGTTGACGGCGTCGCGCACCTGACCGGCGCGCTCCGCGGGGAGCTGTTCGATCACCTTGTGCGCCACTGCCATTGAGCTGCGCATCGCCGAGGTAACCTCGGCCGGCAATGCGGCCAGGGCGGGCGCGGAGCCGAGGTGCGCGGAGTAGACCGAGGCGAAGACGCTGCCCACGATTGCAACACCCAGGGTGCCGCCGAGCTCGCGCGTGGTGTCGTTGACGGCCGAGCCGATCCCGGCCTTGTCGGCGGACAGCGATCCCATGATCGATTCGGTTGCCGGCGCCGTCGTCAGTCCGAGGCCGCCACCGAGCAACAGCATCTGCGTGGCGATCTCGACGTAGCTCGTCGCGGCTTCGGCGGTAGACGCCCACGCCAGGCCGGCGGCGAACACGGCCAGGCCCCCTGCGACGACGGCGGTGGTGCCGATCCGCTGCACCAACCGCGGCCCCAGGATGCTGGCCACCGCGATGGATATGGCAACCGGCAGCAATCGCACGCCGGCCTGAAATGCGGTGTAGTCCTTGATGAACTGGAAGTACTGGGTGATCACGAAGATGAATCCGAACAAGGTCAGAAAACCAGCGGTCACCGCGAGACTGCCGCCGGAGAACCGGGGGTTCGAGAACACCGTGACGTCGAGCATGGGGTGGGTGCTGCGCCGCTCCCAGAGTGCGAACCCGACGAGAAGGGCAGCGGCCAAGGCGAAGCCGACCGCGGCGTGGGCGCTCGTCCAACCCCACGACGGCGCCTCGATGACGGTATAGACCAACGCGGTGACGCCGGCCGCCGACAGCAGCAGCCCGGGAACATCGACGCGCGGTGCGGCGGGGTCGCGGGAGGTTGGGACGAACAAGACGCCGCCGATGATGGCCACCACCGCGATCGGAATGTTTACCATGAAGATGGCGCCCCACCAGAAATGCTCGAGCAGCCAGCCACCGCTGATCGGCCCCACGGCCACCCCGACACCGACCATCGCCGCCCACAGCCCGATCGCCTTGGCGCGGGGGACTGGGTCGGTGAAAATGTTGGTGATCAGGCCCAGTGTGGTCGGGAAGATCACCGCCGCGCCCACACCCATAGCGGCCCGCCCCGCGATCAGCTGATCCGCGGAATTCGCCTGCGCTGCAAGGCCTGACGTGATCGCGAACAGCGCGAGGCCGGCATTGAGCCAGCCTCGTCTGCCGAATCGGTCGCTGAAGCTGCCGGCCGACAACAGTAGTCCGGACATGACCAGGGTGTACGCGTCGACGATCCATTGCAGCTGCGAGGTGTCGGCATCGAGTTCGCGCGACAGCGTGGGCAGGGCGACGTTGACGATGGTGGCGTCGACGCTGATGACGAAGACGCCGAGGCAAATGACGGCGAGCGCGGCGAGCGGGTGATTTCGGAACACTGGGCTGGTGCGCATGGACAAGACAGTAAATCTAACAGACAAATAAATCAAGTAGTAGATAGAAAAAGATGTCTGCCGCTGGTAGGGTGGGGTGATGCGGACTCGCAACTACAACCAGAACTGCCCGATCGCGCGCGGGCTCGATGTCCTGGGTGAGCGATGGACGTTGCTGATCCTGCGCGAGCTGGTCGGCGGCCCCCGGCGCTATTCGGACCTGCGCGGTGAACTGCCTGGCATCGCGACCAATCTGCTCGCCGAGCGACTCAACGAGCTGCACGACGCCGGCTTGGTGGAGCGCACCGACTTACCCGCCCCGATCGGGCGCACCGTTTACACCCTCAGCGACCTGGGCTGGCAGCGGGTACTGCCCATCCTGCAGAGCCTCGCGTGGTTCGGCCTGGACCGGCTGGATCCGATCGACGTTGGCCCGGTATCGCCGCTGAACGGGTTCCTGGCCGGCATCCTGCTGGGCTTCGACTCGCGGAAGGCGGCCGGGTTAGAGGCGACGTGCCGGGCCGACATCGACGGCCGCCGTTTCGACTTCGCGGTCACGCAAGGGCGCCTCGCCGGTGCTCACGGCGAACCCGCGGTGACGATCACCGCCCGCGCGGCGGATCTGGTGACCGCCCGTTTGGGCTCCAGTGCGGCCGAGCGCAAGGCGGCAATGCGGCGCATCGGCGTGACGGGCGACCCGAGCGCCGTCGGCGCGCTGCGTGAGGCGTTCGCGCTGTAGGCGCGGGCCGGCGCCGACCTCACCACGACACCGGTAGCTCGACCAGCCCGCCGGCCAGCACGTCGCGACGCGTGGTCAGTTCTGCGGGGTCAACCGTCAGGTGCATTGCTGGGAATCGCGGAATCAGTTGGGCAAAAACGGTATTCAGCTCGACACGCGCCAACGGGGCTCCGACGCAGTAGCGTGCGCCGTATCCGAAAGAAACATGGGCGGCTTCCTTGCGGGCGATGTCGATAGCCTCTGGGCGGGTGAACGCCGCGGGGTCGTGATTGGCCGAGCCGATGTCCAGCAGTACCAGGTCTCCGGCGTGGATGGTGGTGTCATCGATGACGAAATCGGTGCGTGCATAGCGGGGAACGCCACCCACGCCACCCCCTGTTGTCGCCGCTCGCAGGAGCTCCTCGACGGCGTTGGGGATCAACGCGGGTTTGTCCAGCAGCGCCTGCCATTGATCGTGATTCGTCAGCAACAGCAATGCCCCGAGGCCGATGTGGACCACCGTGGTCTCATGGCCGGCGAACAGCAGGAACATAGACATCGTGGCGGCCTCCTCGTCGGAGACGCCGTCGGTCGCAGACAGCCGAGATATCACATCGTTGCCGGGATGCGCGCGTTTGCGCGCGACCAATCCGCGGCCGTATTCGAACAGGTCGGCCAGCCCGCGCTCGGAGCGGGCGTGATCGCGCACATTGCCCGCATCCTCTGCCCAGGCGCGGAATTGGGCCCGGTCGGAATAGGGCACGCCGAGTAGTTCGCAGATCACCAGGATCGGCAACGGCAACGCCAGTTGCGCGTGCAAATCAGCCGGGGGGCCCGCTGCTGCCAGGTCGTTCAACAGCTCGGTGGTGAGTGCTTCCACCCTTGGCTTCAGCGCCCGCAGATGCCCGGGTGAGAAATGGGGCTGCAGCAGTTTTCGCGTCCGGACGTGGTCGGCGTCTTCGGTGTCGAAGTTGCCCAGCGGGCCACCGAACAGTGCCGATTCCCCGGTGCGTGCCGCCGTGTCGGGTTCGCGATGAGAGCGACCGAGACGATCGTCGTCGAGCAGGTGTCGTACCTGCGCATAGTCGGTGACCAGCCAGGCCTCGTGGCCGATCGGCGTGCGTATCTTGGATGGCATCGGCGACACCTTAAGTATAGGAGTACTTATACAAAGGTACTTGTACACTGTCACATGTACAAGGAAAGGTTGAGATGACGGCTGTCCGATCAGAGTCGACTCCGCGAATGCCCCGCGCCCAACGGCGTGAACAGATCGTGAATGCCGCCACTCGTGCGTTCGCCCGCGGCGGGTTTGCCGGCACGGGGCTCGATGCCATCGCGACGGAAGCAGGTGTCACGCCGGTGATTCTGTACCGGCATTTCGCTTCGAAAGCAGACCTCTACCGAGCCGTCATCGACAGCGGGCACACCCGCCTCCGGGAAGCCACCGGCACAGACGATTTCGACGACGCCAGCATCCCCGCACTCATCCGCGCAGCGGCGGCCGATCCGGACGCTTTCCGGCTGCTGTTCCGTTATGCCGTTCGCGAACCGGAGTTTCGCGACATGATCGATACGCTCAGCGAGAGTTCGACCGAGATCACCCGCCGCCACCTTGCCGGCATTTCCGACGATCGATGGCGGAGCTGGGCGGCGCGATTGCTACCGACCCTGACGGTCGATGCCGTCATCGCTTGGCTCGACGCCGGCCAACCCGACCCTGATCAAGCCGCGGTCCGAATCCGTCGCGTTGTCGACGCCGTCATCCACGCCGCTGGCCCCCACTAGACTCGTGGCCGTGGCGAAACCTGCTGACCTCAAGGTCGGACCCGCGGACCGACCCGTATTGGTGGTCGACTTCGGCGCGCAGTATGCACAGTTGATCGCCCGTCGCGTACGCGAAGCGCGGGTCTTTTCGGAGGTCATTCCGCACACCGCCTCGATCGACGAGATCAAAGCCAAGGATCCGGTGGCGCTGGTGCTCTCCGGCGGACCGGCCAGCGTGTACGCCGAGGGCGCCCCGCAACTGGATCCCGCGGTGTTCGACCTCGGTGTGCCGGTGTTCGGCATCTGCTATGGATTTCAGGCGATGGCGCAGGCGCTGGGCGGGACCGTCGCCCACACCGGCACCAGCGAGTACGGCCGCACGGAGCTGAAAGTGCTTGGCGGAGAACTGCATTCGGGACTGCCCGAGATGCAGCCGGTCTGGATGAGCCACGGTGACGCGGTCACGGCGGCGCCCGAGGGTTTCGACGTGGTGGCCAGCAGCTCCGGTGCGGCGGTCGCCGGCTTCGAGAACCGAGCCCGTCGGCTGGCCGGCGTGCAGTATCACCCGGAGGTGATGCACAGCCCGCACGGGCAGCAGGTGCTCAGCCGGTTCCTGCACGACTTCGCCGGTCTCGGAGCGCAGTGGACCGCCGCCAACATCGCCGAGGCGCTGACCGAACAGGTGCGGGCCCAGATCGGCGACGGCCATGCGATCTGCGGGCTGTCCGGCGGGGTGGACTCCGCGGTGGCCGCGGCGCTGGTGCAGCGCGCCATCGGAGACCGGCTGACGTGTGTCTTCGTCGACCATGGGTTGTTGCGGGCCGGTGAGCGCGCCCAGGTGCAGCGCGATTTCGTCGCCGCCACCGGCGCCAACCTGGTCACCGTCGATGCGGCCGACACCTTCCTCGCGGCGCTGGCGGGTGTGACCGACCCCGAGGGCAAGCGCAAGATCATCGGCCGGCAGTTCATCCGGTCCTTCGAGGGCGCGGTGCGGGATATCTTGGCCGACACTGGATCCGAGGTCGACTTCCTGGTGCAGGGCACGCTGTATCCGGACGTGGTGGAGTCCGGTGGGGGCAGCGGGACCGCGAACATCAAGAGCCACCACAACGTCGGCGGTCTGCCCGACGACCTGAAGTTCAAGCTGGTCGAGCCGCTGCGGCTGCTGTTCAAGGACGAGGTGCGTGCCGTCGGGCGGGAACTGGGCCTGCCGGAGGAAATCGTTGGGCGCCAGCCGTTTCCGGGCCCGGGACTGGGCATCCGGATCGTCGGCGAGGTCACCGCAAAGCGGTTGGACACGCTGCGTCGCGCCGACTCGATTGCCCGCGAGGAGTTGACCGCCGCGGGCCTCGACAACCTGATCTGGCAGTGCCCGGTGGTGCTGCTGGGTGAGGTGCGCTCGGTCGGCGTACAGGGCGACAACCGCACCTACGGGCACCCGATCGTGCTGCGGCCGGTGTCCAGCGAGGACGCCATGACCGCCGACTGGACCCGGGTGCCCTATGAGGTGCTGGAGCGCATCTCGACCCGGATCACCAACGAGGTGGCCGAGGTCAACCGCGTGGTGCTGGACATCACCAGCAAGCCGCCGGGCACCATCGAGTGGGAATAGCCGAGTTTCTTCGGCCTTACTCCACGAATTCGCTTCTGCCGTAAGCAATGCCGACCGCATCCCAGTTGCCGCCGGCCTCGTCGGCCAGCCGGCGGGCAATATCGCGATCGCCGTTTGCGGCGACCAGGATCAGGGTGCGGTCGGTCGCGGTGACGGACGCGCCCCGTAGCCGGTTGCGTGCCGCCGGATCGGCTGCGAGCGCAGTGCCGAGACGCTCGATGTCGACATCGGGCACCGTGATGAGGACCGCGTTCTGCTCCGGCGCATGCTGGGGCAGATAGTCGAAGGACAGCACCGTTTCCTGGTCGAACTGACGGCGCAGGGCCTCGGCGGCGATGTGCAGGGTGGCCTCGTCGGTGCCGCACAGATGAAATTCGCGGGACCGCTCGAAGGTGACCCGCTGCAGCGCCCTGGACCAGTACACCCCATCGAGCGGGGTCGATCCCGTCACCGCGATGCCGTTGAGAGTGATCGTCACGTCGGCCTGCGGCTCGAACAGCGGATCGGCGTTGTCGACGACGAAGAACTCCGCCGGCTGACAGTTGCCGACCCCGCTTTTGGCCGGCGTTGCCGTCCCGACGGCGACACAAAAAAGCACCAGGAGCCACAGCAGCACCGAGCGCATAAAGCAGCCTCTCACGTTTCTTGACGGCTGTCGGAGGTTGGGTGTTTACTCTCGAACATACATTCGAAAACAATCGAGGAAATGCTGGTAGGAGGCTTGTATGACGGCAGCTGTCGCCTCCAACCAGGATCGCACCGAACAGCTTGAATCGCTACGCCGGAAGATCGCGGTGTTGTCCGGGAAGTCGGCCGAGAAGGCGCCTGTCGCCCGCCCCGATGAGCTGCTGCCGGAATCGGAATCCCAACTGCCGGTCCCGCAGTGGCTGGCCGACGCGTTGCCCGCGCAGTTGCCCCGGGGGACGGTGGCGGTGCTGTCGGGAGCGCGTTCACTGCTGCTGAGTATGGTCGCCGCGGTAACGGCGGCCGGAGGAAACGCGGCCATCGTCGGCCAGCCGGATATCGGGCTGCTGGCCGCGGTGGAGATGGGGGCGGACCTGAGCCGGCTCGCGGTGATACCGGATCCCGGGACCGATCCGGTGGAGGTTGCCGCGGTGCTGATCGACGGCATGGACCTGGTGGTGCTCGGTCTGGGTGGGCGCCGGGTGCCGCTGACCCGGGCGCGGGCAGTGGTGGCTCGCGCCCGGCTCAAGGGCTGCACCCTGCTGGTCACCGACGGCGACTGGCAAGGAGCGCCCACGCGGCTGGAGGCCAGGGTCTGCGGTTACGAGATCACTGCGGGTAACCGCGGCACCCCCGTCTGCGGATTCGGACGAATCAGCGGAGTGCGGCTGCAGGTCAGCGGGGTGTGCGCGGGGAGACGGGTGATCGGCCGAACGCGAACCGGGTGAGACCGGTGGCGTCTTCCGGGGCCGGTTCCCGGGTGCTGGCCATCTGGTGCATGGATTGGCCGGCCGTCGCGGCGGCGGCAGCGGCGGGTCAATCCATGACGACCCCGATCGCGGTCACTTTGGCCAACCGGGTGATCGCCTGCTCGTCGGCCGCGCGTGCGTCCGGTGTGCGACGTGGATTGCGACGCCGGGAGGCGGCGGCCCGCTGTCCGCAACTGCACATCGCCACCGCCGACGCCGACCGCGACGCCCGCTTTTTCGAAGGGGTGGTTGCGGCGGTCGACGATTTGGTGCCCCGGGCCGAGGTGCTGCGGCCCGGGCTCCTGGTGTTGCCGGTGCGCGGAGCGGCCCGTTATTTCGGGTCCGAGGCCACCGCTGCCGAGCGGCTGATCGACGCGGTGGCCGCGGCCGGCGCCGAGTGTCAGGTCGGGATCGCCGACCAGTTGTCCACCGCGGTCTTTGCCGCCCGGGCCGGCCGCATCGTCCAGGCGGGCGGCGATGCGAAGTTTCTGTCGGTGCTGTCGATCCGGCAGCTGGCCACCGAGCCGAGTTTGTCGGGTCCGGGGCGAGAGGAGCTCACGGATCTGTTGTGGCGGTTAGGAATTCGCACCATCGGGCAGTTCGCCGCGCTGTCGTCCACCGACGTGGCTTCCAGGTTCGGCACCGACGGGGTGAGCGCGCACCGGTTCGCCCGCGGCGAACCCGAGCGGGGACCGTCCGGGCGGGAGCCCCCGGCCGAACTTGAGGCCGTGCTGGACTGCGACCCGCCGATCGACCGGGTCGACGCCGCGGCATTCGCCGGGCGCTCGCTGGCCGGCACGCTGCACCAGATGCTGATGTCCGCCGGAGTGGGATGCACCCGGCTGTCCATTCATGCCGTCACCGCCAACGGCGAGGAACTGAACCGGGTGTGGCGGTGCGCCGAGCCGTTGACCGAGGACGCCACCGCCGATCGGGTGCGCTGGCAACTGGACGGGTGGTTGAGCAACCGGACCGCCCGCCACCCCCGCCCGACGGCGCCGGTGACATTGCTGCGGCTGCAGGCGGTGGAGGTGGTGTCCGCCGAGGCGCTGCAGCTGCCGTTATGGGGTGGCCTCGGCGAGGAAGACAGGCTGCGGGCGAAGCGGGCGCTGGTGCGGGTGCAGGGTCTGCTCGGCCCGGAGGCGGTGCGGGTGCCGGTGTTGTCCGGAGGCCGCGGGCCCGCCGAACGCATCACGCTGACCCCGCTGGGCGACGAGCCGGTGCCGCACGCGCACCCGGGACTGCCCTGGCCCGGCCAGCTGCCGGATCCGTCGCCGGCGGTGCTGCTCGACGATCCGGTGGAATTGCTTGACGCCCAAGGAAATCCGATTCGGGTGACCAGCCGGGGGATGTTCTCCGCCGACCCCGTGCGCCTGGTCGCCCGCGGCCAGGACGACCCGCTGCGCTGGTGGGCCGGGCCTTGGCCGGTCGACGAGCGGTGGTGGGATACCGACCTGAACTCGACCGGTTCACCGGGCCGCACCGCCCGCGCCCAGGTATTGCTAAAGAGCGAACGCGCATTGCTGCTCTGCTATCGCCAGCGGCGGTGGTATCTCGAAGGGATCTACGAGTAACGGTGTCAGTACCGGCCGAAAGCCACGGCCACGTTGTGGCCGCCGAATCCGAACGAGTTGTTGATCGCGTACCGGTAATCGCCGGGCCGCGGCTTGCCCGACACCACGTCCAAGTCGATCTCCGGATCGAGATTTTCCAGGTTCAGCGTCGGCGGAACCACCTGATCCCGCAGCGCCAGCACGGTCAGGATCGACTCCACCGCGCCGACCGCACCGACCGAGTGACCGAGCGCGGCCTTGGGCGCGTACACCGCCGGCGTGTTGCTGCCCAGCGCGTTGTTGATCGCCTTGCCCTCGGCCAGGTCGCCCACCGAGGTGCCGGTGGCGTGCGCGTTGACGTGGTCGATGTCGTTGGGTGTCAGCCCGGCCAGCTGAATCGCCCGGGTCATCGCGTGCCCGGCGCGCGCGCCGTTGGGGTCCGGCGCCACCATGTGGAAGCCGTCCGAAGTGATACTGGCGCCCATGATCCGGGCCAGGATGTTGGCCCCGCGAGCCTTCGCGTGCTCCTCGGTCTCGATGACCATCAGCGCACCGGCCTCACCGAACACGAAGCCGGTCCGGTCCACGTCGAATGGGCGGCACGCCCCGGCAGGGTCATCGTTGCGAGTCGACATCACGATGCGCATCTGCGCAAATGCCGCGATCGCCACCGCTTCGATCTTGACCTCGACGCCGCCGCAGATGGCGATATCGGCCTCGCCGAGGACGATATTGCGCCAGGCCTGGGCGATGCCTTCCGAACCGGATGCGCACGCCGATATCGGGGTAAGTACCCCGGCCCCGGCGTGCCGTTCCAGCCCGACCGCTGCGGCGGGGGCATTCGGCATGTACTTCTGCACCGCGAGCGGAGAAACCGCCTTGCGGCCGCGAGCGCGCATGTCGTCGTAGCTGAACACGATCTGCTCGGCCGAGCCCAGGCCAGTGCCGATCGATACCAGCAACCGGTTGTGGTCGACCTCGGGCGAACCGGCGTTCTCCCATACCCGGCGGCTCAAGATGGCGGCCATCCTCGGCAGCCAACCCATCCGGTGCCGCTCGGCACGCGTCAATCCCTGGTCGAAATCCTCCAGCAGGTGCCCACCGATACGTACCGGCAGGTCGTAGTGTTCGATGAACGAATCTTCGAGGGTGCGGATGCCGCTTTGGCTGTCCAGCAATAACTTCCAGGTGTTCTCGGCGTCGGTAGCTAGTGCAGTCGTCATGGCAATGCCGGTGACCACTACATTTGGTAGCGCCCTCCCCGTAACCAGCTCTGTCATTGCGTAGGTCCTTTCGTGCTGACTAACGCAACCCTGTGCAGATACGTCACTATTCCATAGCCCCGTGCTTCACGAGGCGAGCCGACGCGCGAATGGCCCCACGCGTTCGATGAACCGGTCGAAGAACACTGTCGGATCGACGCCAACTCCAATGTGCGCGTTGGGTTCCCGGCGCCAATCGGTCACCGTCATACCGCGGGTCAGGGTCCCGGCAAGCTCGACGTCCACCCGCCCGGAACGGGTCGCGATGAGTTCGGGTTCCAGCGCGACCGCCGCGGCCAATGGGTCGTGCAGATGCGCCAGATATCCGTGCCCGTTGTCGAAGTAGCCCTCGAGGTAGAACCGCATCGCGTCTTCGATAACCCGAATCACCGGATTGGACGCCGTCGATCGGTGCCCCGTTCGTCCTGCACGCTCATCATCGTCGACGTCGACTCCGCGGCGTCCGCCAATCTCGCCAGGATCTGCGGTGTCATTGCGACGTTGCGGGTCAGATCCAAGCCGCACAAGATCGGAAGTTGCTGCGGCCCAAGGTCTTCGGCGGACCAGGCGGTGAACACCTCGGCGGCCGCCTCGGGGTCCACGCTGATATTCCATTCGGCGACGGCGGTGGTGTTGCCGATGTGGTCGTAGGAGCCGCCCATGATGACCAGTCGGCGCAACAGGTTTGGCAGTGCGGGCTCGGCGCGCAGCGCCAGTGCCAGATTGGTCAACGGGCCGGTCGCCACGCCGATCAGCTCGCCGGGAAAGACCCGCGCTGCGCGCACCCAGGCCGTCGCCGAGTCGTACTCGGTCAACGCGGCGCCGCTCGGGGGCAGGTCGGCATACCCCAGGCCCCGTGGGCCGTGAACTTTCGACGGGGTTCGCAACGGGCCGGCCAGCGTTTCGTCGGCGCCCTTCGACACCGGAACAGCGGTGACACCGCACAGCTCGAGCAGGCCCAGGTTGTTGGCGCAAACCTGTTGTACGCCAACATTTCCACCGGTCGAGGCGATGCCGACCAGATTGGCGTCCGGGCTGGCCAGCAGGTATATCAAGGCCAGCGCGTCATCGACGCCGGTGTCGACATCGACGAAAACGGGTTTCACTGCGGCAACGATACCCGGGCCCTAAGGGTCAGCCGGCGAGCCGCGTTGTCACCTCTTGGACCAGCCACCTGTTGCCGTCGGGATCGTTGAAGGAGAAAAACGACTGGTAGCTGGCGTGGTCGGGGTCGGGTCCGGGTAGCCGCGCCTCCGGCGGGAACGGCACCCCATGCCACAGATCACTCATTTCGATGCCACGGCGGAAGAAATCCTGGTGGGCCGCTTCGATGTCGGAGACGGTCAGCACGCCTTGCGCCGAGGCGAGGTTCGGCCGGCGTGATTCCCACGCCGAACGTGACTGAGCAGGCAGAGCCTGGGGGCGTGAACTGAATGATGCGGACGCCGCCGCCGGGCGCGACGTCGCTGTCTAGCTGCCACCCCAGGCTTTCGTAGAACTGCCTGGATCGCTCGACGTCGGATACGGGGACGACGTGGACCTCAAGGTGCATGTCGACCATGCCGATATTCCTTTCGTCACCAATGAATCCCGGGCACCAGCCGGATCGCCTTGCGGACTCCTCTGGGGACTCCGATGCGTCCGACGGCACGAACCGGGCGCTTGGGCCGACGGCGTACCGACGCGCGGTCGCCCTTTGTTTCGCCGCTGACCGGCGAAATACCCAGCGCCGCAGCGGAATCGGGATACCCTAGGTAAACCTGGTGCAGGATTCGCCGCGAGGTCCTGGGCAGTAGGTAGTTGCCGGCCTCGGCGAGCGTTCCCAGCGGGGTGTCGATGCGCGCCGGCTTCTCGACCAGGCCGCGCACCACCATCGCCGCCGCCCGTTCGGGACTGATCGGCGCCACCGGGTTGAGCCGCTGCGACGGCGCGATCATCGGCGTCTTGACCAGCGGCATGTGGATGTTGGTGAACGTGATGTGGTCGGACAGTGTTTCCGAGGCGACCACGTCGGAAAACGCATCCAGCGCCGCCTTGGTCGGCAGATACGAGCTGTACTTGGGATTGCGGGCCAGCACGCCCGCGCTGGAGACGTTGACGACGTGACCGAATCGGCGTTCGCGCCAGTGCGGTAGCAGTGCCAGCACCATTCGCACCGCGCCGAAGTAGTTGACCGCCATCACCCGCTCGTAGTCGTGCAGCCGGTCGGTGGAGTTGACCACCGAACGGCGAATCGAACGGCCGGCGTTGTTGACCAGGTAGTCGACATGGCCGAAGCGACCCAGGATGTCTTTGATGGTGTGTTCCACCGACGCCGAATCGGTGACATCGCAGGTAAACGCGTGGGCCTGACCGCCGTTGGCGCGGATCTCGGCGACCAGCTCGTCGAGCGCGGAACCGTTGCGGGCCAGCGCGAACACCGTTGCACCCCGCTCGGCGACCGCGATTGCCGACGCCCGTCCGATGCCGCTGGATGCGCCGGTGATGATTACATGCCGGCCCTGCAGCGCGCCGTCCGGAGCGTCGCGGCGGGCGCGATCGGGATCCAGATGCTCGGCCCAATACCGCCACAGCTTGGGTGCGTAGCCGGCGAACTCGGGCACCTCAATTCCGGTGCCGTGCAACGCGTTTTGGGTCGTGTCGCTGACGAAAGTGGGCGCCAGGTCGACGAGGTCCAGCACCTCGGCGGGAATTCCCAGCTGGGTGGCCGCCATATTCCGCAGCACCTTGGCGCGTCCACTCACCTTCAGCACCGGTGCGGCCACCGAGCGGGGCAGCGACCCGCGCAGCGGGGGCAGGCCGGCGGCCTTGGCAACCCCGCGGTAAATGCCGCGCAGCCCAATGGTTTTCGGTGAGGTCAGGTGGAACGTCTGGCCGTCGCGGCCGTCACTGTGCATTAGTGCGACGAGCGCATCGACGACGTAATCGACCGGGACGATGTTGGTGCGCGCGGTGTCGGGCAGCAGGATCGGGGTCAACGACGGCAAGATGGCCAGCTTGGCCAGCACGCCGAAGAAGTAGTACGGGCCGTCGATCTTGTCCATCTCGCCGGTGCGCGAGTCGCCGACCACCACGGCCGGGCGGTAGATGCGGTAGCGCAGCCCGGGTTCGGACCGCACCAGCAATTCGGCTTCGAACTTCGTCTGGTGGTACGCAGTGGGCAGCTGCTGGCCGACGTCGAAGTCGTCCTCGGTGTACTCGCCGGCGAAGTCTCCCGCCACGGCGATCGACGAGATGTGGTGGAGCGTGGCGCCTCCCCGCCGCGCCAGCCCGATGACGGCGCGGGTGCCCTCGACGTTGGCGGCGCGCTGCTCGGCCTCCCCGGCGGTGACGTCGTAGATGGCCGCACAGTGCACCAGATGGTCGACCCGGCCCAGCTCGGCCAACCGCTCGTCGGTCAGCCCCAGCTCCGTCAGGTCGCCGACCAGCGGTTTGGTGCGTTCACCCCACTGCGCGGCGAGGTGTTCGAAGCGTCCGAGCGACTCACGCCGGACCAGAATCCACACTTCGGCGTCGGGCCGAGTGTCCAACAAACGAGCGACGACGCGGCGACCAATAAACCCGGTACCGCCGGTAACGACATACCGCATGGAGCCATGGTAGCGGGGATCAGCCGAAGTTGCGGATGCCGTCCCATTCGACCAGCGTCCACCCGCCCGTCGGGTTGCCAGTGACCACCACGCGGCCGATGTTCGGCAGGGGATGGCTGGTCAGCAGGCTGCTCTTGCCGTTCCTGGCGTTCATCAGCGTCCACGACATGATCGCCGTGCCCTGGGAGAACACCACCGGCTTGTTGTGGCCGCTGTTGTAGACCTTGTTGACCGCGGCGGTGAACTGGTCGTTGAACTGCTTCCCGCTGATCGAACCCGGGATGCTGTTTACGACGTCACCGTTGATCCAGTCCGCCGGCGCCAACATATACGTCGCACCCGCCATCGATTCGGGTTTGCCGTTGTACCAGCCGGCGTTGAGTGACTGCACGCCACTGAGCACCTCGACCTGCTTACCGAGTTCGCCGGCCAGCGGGCTTGCGGTCTGCTGCGCCTCGGCCATGGCGGAGGCGTACACGGCGTCGAAGTCGTTGCGGCCGCTCTGGTGCGCTAGCTGCTGGGCCTGTCCCTTGCCCTCGGCCGTGAGGCCGGGGCCGGGCGGATCGGTGTTGATGATTCCGTCGGCGTCGGCTTGGGTCTGTGCGTTTCGGATGAACGTCACCGTGATCGAGCGCGCCTGCGCCGATCCGCCGCAGGCACCGACGACGAGCGTTGCGGCGAGTACGGCCGCCGCCTTTCCGATCAAGCTGCGCGTGGCCATGTCGAATAGCCTGCCCTGCCGACAGCCCCAGGGGGAAGGGTTTGCAATGGTTGGGTGCAGAAAAAGCTTGAATTAGGTAGATCAGAGGAGACGCGCATGGCGATTGACCCGACTGCCATTGGTGCAGTGACCGAGCCGACGTTGTTCGAATGGACCGATCGGGACACCCTGCTGTACGCCCTCGGCGTCGGCGCGGGGCTCGACGACCTGTCATTCACCACCGAGAACAGCCACGACATCACCCAGCAGGTGCTGCCCACCTACGCGGTGATCTGCTGCCCCGCGTTCGGTGCGGCCGGCAAGATCGGAAAGTTCAACTGGGCCATGCTGTTACACGGCTCGCAAGGCATCCGGCTGCACGCGCCGCTGCCCGCGGCGGGCAAGCTGTCGGTGGTCACCGAGGTTGCCGACCTGCAGGACAAGGGCGAGGGCAAGAACGCGATCGTGATGTTGCGCGGCCGCGGTACCGACCCGGATTCGGGACAGCTGATCGCCGAGACGCTGACCACGCTGGTGCTCCGCGGCGAGGGCGGGTTCGGCGGGCAGCCGGGTCAGCGCCCGATTGCCCCGGAATTCCCGGACCGCGAGCCCGACGCGCGCGTCGCCCTGCCCACCCGCGAGGATCAGGCGCTGATCTACCGGCTGTCCGGTGACCGCAACCCGCTGCACAGCGACCCGTGGTTCGCCCGGGAGCTGGCCGGATTCCCCAAGCCGATCCTGCACGGCCTGTGCAGCTATGGGGTGTCGGGCCGCGCGCTGGTCGCCGAACTCGGTAAGGGTCTTGCGGCCAACATCATCTCGATCGATTCGCGCTTCACCTCGCCGGTGTTCCCGGGCGAGACGTTGACGACGCTGATCTGGCGCACCGAGCCGGGCAAGGCGGTCTTCCGCACCGAGGCGGCCGGGCCCGATGGTGCCGACGCGCGAGTGGTGCTCGACGACGGCGCGGTCGAATACGCGGCGGACTAGTTCCCGGCGTCAGCCAGCCGGCGGGCCAGGTGCCCGACGAACTCGGCCGCGGCGGCCGGACTGTCCAGCGCGAATAGCGCGGCGGTGGCTCGGTCGCCATCATCGTTGTGCCGCACCAAGATTGGTATGCCGTCTTCGCGAACCGCGTCGAACGCATCCTCGTCCGTGATGTCGTCGCCGAGATAGATCGGTGTCAGGGGTGTCGAACCGGGCAGGTGATCGAGCACCCAGCGCAGGGTTGCGCCCTTGTCCCAGTCGACATCCGGACGCAGCTCGACGACTTCGCGGCCGGTGGTCACCCGAAGCGTGTCGCGCTGACCCGCCGCGTGCACCGCCGCCGTCACCTCGCCGACGCGATCTCGTGCGGCGTTGCGATAGTGCACCGCCACGCCAAACCGTTTGTGCTCCACCCTGACACCGGGAATCGAACCGAGTCGCTCGCGTAGCTGGGCGGCCGCGGATTCCAGCATCGGTATGGCCGCGGCCGCGGCGTCGTTTTGGTGATGCGTTCCATCGGGTGCGGTCAGCTCGAATCCGTGGCTGCCGGCATACCAGATGCCGGGCAAGCCGATTCGCGCCGTCACGTCGGCGAGGTCGCGGCCGGACAGTATCGCGACCGGACAGCGCGCGGCCAACTGCTGCAATGCCTCGGCGGCGCCGGCGACCAGCTGCGCCGAGTCCGGATCGTTCACGATGTCCGACAGCGTGCCGTCGAAGTCGAAGAACACCGCCGGCAGCCGGGAATCCAGGCCTTCGTCGAGAAGCTGCGACGTGTCCGGAAGCTGCGACATCCGCCTGTCCCCGGTACGCACGGCGATGTCACTCAAGTCCGCCACCACCGAGTCGGCGCCGCGCAGTGCGTCGGGGTCTCCGACACCGATCACCAACGCGAACCCGGCATCGCGCGCGGCCTTGACCACCGCCGCACTCGCCGCGACGACGACGCAGCGTCCCGCCCGCACACCCATCCGGTCGGCGGCGGCGATCGGGTCGTCGGCGTGCACGGCGACGCCCACACCGGCCTCGCGCAATTGCGCCACCAGCGCGGAGTCGGCGCCTTGGTCAAACAGCACCGCGTCGTGGCGGCGCGGGTCGATGGTGACCGATGGCATTGACCAACCCTCTCACGGTGATCAACGCCGCCCGGCTGGGGTCAGTCGCGTGCTCGCGCGGCCGGATGACTGGGGGGTACGCCGCCCCGCACCGCGCGGTGCCTGCGCTTGCGGCGATCCTTGGTGAACAGCAGGACGGAGTCTTGGCTGAGCGCGGTCAGCCGCGCCATCTCACGTTCGATCCCGGCAGCGAGCTGCTGGAGTTCGGGTGCGGCGTCGTAGTCGGCGGTGATCCCGAAAATCAGCTCATCGCCGTAGCTCAGCACCGCGACCCCGCTCGACAGCTGTGAAGCCGTCGGAGGGATCGGCAGCAAGCGTTCCACCGTTGCGCCCATCAGCTCCAACCGATGCCGTGGCCCCGGCGTGCTGGTGGCCAGCGTTACGATGCCCGGCTGCGGAAGCCGGCTCAGCACCAGCTGAAGTGCCTTGGTGCACAAGGCAAACGGCATGTGGTTGGTTGCCAAGTCGATGATGCTCGCGCCCGTGTTCTGGTTATCCTGCTTGGGCCGGCTCAAGCTGCTGTGCACGAGCCGCAGCCGCTGTACCGGATCGTCGTGCTCGACGGGGAGGTACGTCTTCTCCAGGGTGCGCAGCGAGCCCGCGCGCGGTTGTTCGCCGCGGTGCAGCAGCACGGCCCGGAAGCCCTCGGTGATGGCGGCGAGCGCGACGTCGTTGGTGGTCACCCGGAACTTGCCGCACACCGCGTCGACGGCGGCAAGGGGAACGCGCACCGTGCTGTAGCGCCGCATGGTGACCACCGGGCCGCTCGACGACGTGCGTGCCGCCGACCACAGCGTCTCGGCCAGGGCGCTGGTGACGGTGCCGGCGACGGCCGATGCTCGCCAGAGTGCGTCGGCCCAGCCTGGCTTCTGGGTTTGCGTCGAATCCTGCTTGGGCTCAACGTGGTTGGCGAACATCTCGCTGTCGGCATCGTCGCAGAGTCGGGTGAGGAGGTGGGCGGCAGGGGTGGCGTCGGCGAGGTAGTGGTGGACCTTCATCAGGATTGCCCACTTGCCCTTCAGGCCCTCGATGACCCAGCACTCCCACAGCGGGCGGTCCAATTCGAGGGGACGCTCTAGGGCGTGAGCGATCGCCCGCGACAGGTCTGCTTCATCGCCCGGGTGGGGAACCGCGACCCGGCGCAGGTGATGGGTGAGGTCGAATCCCGGATCGTCGCTCCATTGTTGGGCACCGCTGAACGGGTGGGTGCGCAGCACCTGGCTGCACCGCGGTATGGACTTGATACGTTCTGCCAGAAGGACTTCGAGTCGAGCGAGATTGGGGGCAGCGCCGTCAACAATGGCGACCGCGCCGGTCGCCATGCTCGCCTGCCGATCGGGGTCCGCCGCGGTGAGAAAACCCGTATCCAATGCCGTTGTCAGCTGTACCATTTTCAGTCCCGCCCGTAGTTGCCCCGTACCAGTATCTGTCGCAGTGCCTCATCGCGATAGATACCTGTCCGTTAAGACTGTGTTTAGAAGTTGAAGACCGGTTTAACAACCGCTTTAACAGCCGAGCGCCAAATCGAACATACTTTCGATAGACTATGGGCGTGGGTTTCGGCAATGAGCCGCGGAGTTGGGCGGAAATGGAGCGGCTGCTCGACAGCAAGCCGCGGCACGCCGGCACGCCGATTTCGCCGGACCCCCCGGCAGAGGCTCCCTGGTCGCGCAAGCGCGGGATGTATGAGCCGCCGAACGAGCGGCGGCGTCGCTCGTCCGTCGCGTACGCCGAGCTGCATGCGCATTCGGCGTACAGCTTCCTGGACGGGGCCAGCACACCCGAGGAGATGGTCGAGGAGGCCGCCCGGCTGGATCTGCGTGCGCTGGCGCTGACCGACCACAACGGTCTGTACGGGGCGGTGCGGTTCGCAGAAGCGGCCGTCGAACTCGACGTGCCTACCGTGTTCGGCGCTGAGCTGTCGCTGGGCGCCTCGTCGGTTTCGGGGGCTCGTACCGAGAACCCGGACCCACCCGGCCCGCACCTGCTGGTGCTGGCCCGCGGCCCGGAGGGCTACCGCCGGCTGTCGCGGCAACTGGCCGCGGCGCATCTGGCCGGCGGTGAGAAAGGCAAGTTGCGCTTCGACATCGACACGCTGACCGAGGCCGCGGACGGACATTGGCACATCCTGACAGGGTGCCGTAAAGGCAGTGTGCGCCAGGCGCTTTCCGACAGCGGTCCGGACGCGGCGGCGCGGGCGCTGGCCGATCTGGTGGATCGCTTCGGGGCCGGGCGGGTCAGCATCGAGTTGACCCACCATGGCCAGCCGCTCGACGACGAACGCAACGCGGCACTGGCGGGGATCGCGCCGCGGTTCGGGGTCGGCGTCGTCGCCACCACCGGGGCGCATTTCGCGGGGCCGTCGCGGCGCCGGCTGGCCATGGCGATGGGCGCCATCCGGGCTCGGCAGTCACTGGACTCGGCCGCGGGATGGCTGGCCCCGCTGGGGGGTTCGCACCTGCGGTCCGGCGAGGAGATGGCCCGGCTGTTCGCGCAGCGCCCCGAGGCGGTGACCGCCGCTGCCGAACTAGGCGAGCAGTGCGCGTTCGGGCTGGCACTCATCGCGCCGAAGCTGCCGCCGTTCGACGTGCCCGACGGGCACACCGAGGACAGCTGGTTGCGGCAGTTGACGATGGCGGGAGCACGGGATCGCTACGGACTCCCCGAGGGTGCGCCGCGAGCGTACGCCCAGATCGAGCACGAGCTGAAAGTTATTGCCCAACTGACATTTCCGGGCTACTTCCTGGTGGTGCACGATATCGCCAGGTTCTGCCGGGAGAACAACATCCTGTGCCAGGGCAGGGGATCGGCGGCCAACTCCGCGGTCTGTTACGCCCTGGGTGTCACGGCGGTCGACCCGGTGGGCAACGAGCTCTTGTTCGAGCGCTTCCTGTCGCCCGCCCGCGACGGGCCGCCCGACATCGACATGGACATCGAGTCGGATCAGCGGGAAAAAGTCATCCAGTACGTCTACGACAAATACGGCCGGGACTACGCCGCCCAGGTCGCCAACGTCATCACCTACCGCGGGCGAATTGCGGTGCGCGACATGGCCCGTGCCCTGGGCTTCTCGCAGGGCCAGCAGGACGCCTGGAGTAAGCAGATCAGCCATTGGAACGGGTTGGTCGATTCGGCCGATGTCGAGGGCATCCCCGAGCAGGTGATCGACCTGGCCACCCAGATCCGGAATCTGCCGCGGCATATGGGCATTCATTCCGGCGGCATGGTGATCTGCGATCGTCCGATCGCCGACGTCTGCCCGGTGGAGTGGGCGCGGATGGAGAACCGCAGCGTCCTGCAATGGGACAAAGACGACTGTGCGGCCATCGGTTTGGTGAAGTTCGACCTGCTCGGGCTGGGCATGCTCTCGGCGCTGCATTACGCGATAGATCTGGTGGCCGAGCACAAGGGCATCGAGGTGGACCTGGCCCGCCTCGACCTCTCCGAGCCGGCGGTGTACGAGATGCTGGCCCGCGCCGATTCCGTCGGCGTGTTCCAGGTGGAGTCGCGTGCGCAGATGGCGACGTTACCCAGGCTGAAGCCGCGGGTGTTCTACGACCTGGTGGTCGAGGTCGCGCTGATCCGTCCCGGGCCCATCCAGGGCGGCTCGGTGCACCCCTACATCCGGCGGCGCAACGGCATCGACCCGGTCGTCTACGACCACCCGTCCATGGAATCGGCGTTGCGAAAGACACTGGGAGTGCCGCTTTTCCAGGAACAGCTGATGCAGCTCGCGGTCGACTGCGCCGGATTCTCCGCCGCCGAGGCCGACCAGCTGCGGCGCGCCATGGGATCCAAGCGT
This sequence comes from Mycobacterium sp. IDUB_19, assembly GCF_055419445.1. Taxonomy (NCBI): domain Bacteria; kingdom Bacillati; phylum Actinomycetota; class Actinomycetes; order Mycobacteriales; family Mycobacteriaceae; genus Mycobacterium; species Mycobacterium sp. IDUB_19. The sequence goes on from NZ_JBVAXR010000012.1 coordinate 126,758, forward strand.
TCGGCCGAACGGATGCAACGGCTGCGCGGCCGGTTCTACGACGGCATGCGCAGATTGCATCGCGCCGGCGACGAGGTGATCGACCGGACCTACGAAAAGCTGGAGGCGTTCGCCAATTTCGGCTTCCCGGAAAGCCATGCGCTGTCCTTCGCGTCGCTGGTGTTCTACTCGTCGTGGTTCAAGCTGCACCACCCGGCCGCGTTCTGCGCGGCGCTGCTGCGTGCGCAGCCGATGGGCTTCTATTCACCGCAGTCGCTGGTGGCCGACGCGCGCCGGCACGGCGTGCTGGTGCACGGACCTGATGTCAACGCCAGCCTGGCGCACGCCACCTTGGAAGATGCGGGGAACGCCGTCCGCCTCGGCCTGGGCGCCGTCCGTCATATCGGCGACGACCTCGCCGAGCAGCTGGTCGACGAGCGAAAGGCCAACGGCGCGTTCGCTTCCCTGCTGGATCTGACCACCCGGCTGCAGCTTTCCGTGCCGCAGACCGAAGCGCTGGCGACGGCCGGGGCGCTGGGCTGCTTCGGGACGTCACGGCGCGAGGCGCTGTGGGCGGCCGGGGCCGCGGCCACCCAACGGCCGGATCGGTTGCCCGGCGTGGGGTCCTCATCGCACGTCCCGGCGCTGCCCGGAATGAGCGAGCTGGAGCTGGCCGCCGCCGACGTGTGGGCCACCGGCATCTCCCCGGACAGCTACCCGACCCAGTTCCTGCGGGCCGACCTGGACGCGATGGGGGTGGTGCCGGCCGAGGCGCTGGGGTCGGTGCCCGACGGCGACCGCGTGCTGATCGCCGGCGCGGTGACCCATCGGCAGCGCCCCGCCACGGCGCAGGGCGTCACGTTCGTCAACCTCGAGGACGAGACAGGGATGGTCAACGTGCTCTGCACTCCGGGGGTGTGGGCACGACATCGCAAGCTGGCGAACACCGCACCGGCGCTGCTGATTCGCGGTCAGGTCCAAAATGCCAGCGGCGCAGTCACCGTCGTGGCCGAGCGGCTGGGCCGCATCACCCTGGCCGTCGGCTCGAGGTCCCGCGACTTTCGGTGACGCGCCTAGCCCGTCGGCGTCGTCCAGACCCGGGTCGGGGTGATCGCCAACCGAGTGCTGAACGGGTCCATCGATATCCCCTCAGCCGACTCCAATTCCTTGGCGAGCTCTCCGTACTTCGCCCAGTAGGGTCCGTCGTCCCGGCAATTCACGTCGGTCGCGTCGATCGTCGCGGTCCCACCGACGGCGATGATGCCGCCACCGCTACCGTCCGAATCCAGGTTCAGGCTCACTTGAGGGTGCGCCTTGATGTGGGCGACCTTGGCCGCCTGCGGCATGGAGTACACCGTCAGCTTGGTGCCGTCGAAGTAGAACCACACCAGCCGGGGCACCGGCTGACCCGATTTGGCGACGGTGGTCAGCCACCCGAAGTTGTCCGTCGTGAGCCTGCTGGAAATCTCTTGTGTCAGTTCGATGCTCATCAGCCGAATGTAGCCTCCAAGCATGACTCTGAACTTGTCCGTCGACGAACTTCTCACCACCACCCGCTCGGTGCGCAAACGCCTCGACTTCGACAAGCCGGTGCCCCGTGACGTGCTGATGGGCTGCCTGGAGCTCGCGTTGCAGGCGCCCACCGGCTCCAACGCGCAGGGCTGGCAGTGGGTGTTCGTCGAGGACGCCGACAAGAAGAAGGCCATCGGCGACATCTATCTGTCGCACGCCCGGGACTACCTCAGCGCGCCGAAGCGCGAGTACCCCGAGGGCGACACCCGCGGTGAGCGGATGGGCAAGGTCGTAGATTCCGCGATGTATCTCGCCGAGCACATGCACGAGGCGCCGGTGCTGATGATCCCGTGTATCCAAGGCCGCGAGGACAAGACGCCGTTGGGTGGCGTCTCGTTCTGGGCGTCGCTGTTCCCCGCGGTGTGGAGCTTCTGCCTGGCGCTGCGCTCCCGCGGGCTGGGCTCCTGCTGGACGACTCTGCACCTGCTCGGCGACGGCGAGCGCAAGGCCGCCGAGGTGCTCGGCATTCCCTACGAGCGGTTCAGCCAGGGCGGGCTGTTCCCGATCGCCTACACCAAGGGCACCGACTTCCGCCCGGCCAAGCGACTGCCGGCCGAGACCCTGACGCACTGGAACAACTGGTAACTCAGGGCTCTACGGGCCACACCTCGACGACCCCGTGCGCGACCGCACACGGGGTCTGGCTCACCCGCTCGATCGCCGCGTCGAGATCCTCGGCCTCGATCACGGCGAACCCCGCGATCGGCAACGTCGATCGAAGGAAGGCGCCCGGCTCGATCGACACCCCGGCGCCGTCCGGATTGCGCACCTGGACGGGGTCTTGAGCGCGGCCGACGAGCGCGCCGGACGAGCTGAGTTCCTCGTCGCGGGCATGCGCGGCTTGTCTGCACTCGTCGCTGACGCTGCGGTACCCGGCCTCGTCGCCGTAACCGATCGTGATGAAGGTAGGCATGTCAATACCGACTCGCGCTCGGCCCAGGACTCATCGCTACGTCGCCCCCGAATAGCCGTGCTGCCGCCAGGCCTCGTAGATCGCGATCGCCGCGGCGTTGGACAGGTTCAATGAACGCCGGCCCGCCAGCATCGGAATGCGCACCTGCCGGGTGATGTGGCTGTCGGCCAGGACTTCCGCGTCCAGCCCATCGGGCTCGGGGCCGAACATCAACACGTCGCCGGGCTGGTAGGCGATGTCGGCGTACGACGTCGACGCGTGCGCGGTGAACGCCATCACCCGCGCCGGCATCAGCGCATCCCACGCGGCCTGCAGCGTCGGGTGCACCGTCACCGAAGCCAGGTCGTGATAGTCCAATCCGGCGCGGCGCACCTTGGGTTCGGACAGGTCGAAGCCCATCGGCTCAACCAGATGCAATTCGGCGCCGGTGGCCGCGGCCGTCCGGATGGCGTTGCCCGTATTCGGCGCGATGCGCGGCGAGTAGAACATCAGCCGGAACACAACGCCATCCTCACACGGGCGATAATGCAGCCATGGTCGAGCCGAGCATCTGGATGCAGAAGGTCGCTGCCGATCCGGGACATTCGGACTGGTATATCGAGCGCTTCCGCGCCATGGCCCGCGCCGGTGACGATCTGGCCGGCGAGGCCCGCTTGGTGGACGCGATGGCGCCCCGCGGCGCCCGCATCCTCGATGCCGGCTGCGGCCCCGGCCGGTTGGGCGGCTATCTGGCCACGGTCGGTCACGACGTGGTCGGAGTCGACGTCGACCCGGCGCTCATCGCCGCGGCCGAGCAGGACTATCCCGGCCCGCGCTGGCTCGTCGGCGACCTCGCCGAGCTGGACTTGCCCGCACGCGGCATCGCTGAACCGTTCGACGTCATCGTGTCCGCCGGCAACGTCATGGCGTTCCTTGCCCCGAGCACCCGGGCCCAGGTGCTGGGCCGGCTGCGTGCCCACGTGGCCGACGACGGTCGAGCCGTCATCGGCTTCGGCGCCGGCCGCGACTATGAATTCGCCGAATTTCTCGCCGACGCCGCGGCCGTGGGATTCGCGCCCGACCTGTTGCTCTCCACCTGGGACCTGCGGCCGTTCGCCGAGGACTCCGACTTTCTCGTCGCAATCCTTCGGCCCGCCTAGGCATTCGGCGCCGCGGCCTGTTTGCCAAAGTCGCGCGCCGGCGTACCGGCGCACCTTGAGGGGTGCTGTCTGCTCAGTAACGATTCTGGTGACCCGGGCCGCGGGCTGTCATACTCGTCGAATTGCCACGCGTTTACCGCTCGCGCGTCTCGGCGCGGGGGGAGCGGAATAAAAGCAGGAAGTTCATGAGCCTCTCGTTTCATTCGACACGCAGTGTGAGCGCAGCGTCCGGTCGCGCCGCCGCAAGCACATGACCATGTTCAACCGCCCGGCCACCCCGGTCGAGGCGGCGCCCACCGAGTTCGCCGAAGTCCCCGCCACCCCGGCGGCCCCGGCGAAACGCCCGCCGACCTGGTCGCTGAGCAACTGGCCGGTCCGGTGGAAGGTGCTGGCGATCGTGCTGGTCCCGCTGATCCTGGCCGCGGTTTTCGGCGGGCTGCGGGTCAACACCGCAATGTCGAGCTCCAGCGGTCTACGGCTGGCCGCCGCCCGCGCCGACTTGCTGCCGGCGCTCACCAAATACATGTCGGCGTTGGATGTCGCGTTGTTGGCGAGTTCCACCGGGCGCGACGTCGACGGCGCGAAGAAGAACTACGACGCCCGCAAGGGCGAACTGCAGACGCGGCTCTCCGACACCGACGTGACGCCCGACGTTCAGTCTGGGGTCAGCACCCTGCTGAACGGTGGCCAATCGTTACTGGACAAGGTGGCCGACAACAGCATTGGTTTGCGGGACCGGGTGACCACCTATGCGCCGCTGCTGTTGACGGCCGAGGACGTCATCAACGCGTCGGTGCGCGTGGACGACGAGCAGATCCGCGCCGAGGCACAGGGTTTGAGCCGCGCAGTCGGGGCCCGCGGCCAGATGACGATGCAAGAGATCCTGGTGACCCGTGGTGCCGACCTGCCCGAGCCGCAGTTGCGCACCTCGATGATCACCCTGGCCGGCACCGAGCCGTCGACGCTGTTCGGGATGAGCCAGGTGCTCGGCGTGGGCTCGCCCGACGCCAAGACGCTGCAGCAGCAGATGGTGACCCGGATGGCGATCATGTCCGATCCGGCCAGCGTGCTCGTCGACAATCCGGACCTGCTGCGCTCGATTCAGACCACCGACACGATCGCCGAACAGGTCATCACGGACGCCACCGCGTCGGTGACGAAGTCGGTGCAAGCCCAGGCCACCGATCGGCGCAACGCCGCGATCGTCGACGGCGTGCTGGTGCTGGCCGCCATCGTGATCGCGCTGATCATCGTATTGCTGATGGCGCGCGCCCTGGTGGTGCCGCTGCGGGTGCTGCGCGACGGTGCGCTCAAGGTCGCCCACACCGACCTCGAAGAGGAGGTCGCCCACGTCAAAGCCGGTGGAGCCGAGCCAATTCCGGTTCCGTTGCCGGTGTACACCACCGAGGAAATCGGCCAGGTCGCCCACGCGGTGGATGAACTGCACGCCCAGGCCCTGCTGCTGGCCGGAGACGAGGCGCGGCTGCGATTGCTGGTCAACGACATGTTCGAGACCATGTCGCGGCGCAGCCGGTCACTGGTCGATCAGCAGCTGTCGCTGATCGACCGCCTGGAGCGCAACGAAGAGGATCCCGATCGCCTCGACAGCTTGTTCCGGCTGGATCACCTGGCCGCCCGGTTGCGCCGTAACAGCGCCAACCTGCTGGTGCTCGCCGGTGCCCAGCTGGCCCGCGACCAGCGCGAGCCGGTCGGACTGTCGACCGTGATCAGCGCGGCAGTCTCCGAGGTCGAGGACTACCGCCGGGTCGAAATGGCCGAGCTGCCCGACTGCATGTTGATCGGCGCGGCCGCAGGCGGGGCCATCCACCTGTTCGCCGAGCTGATCGACAATGCCCTGCGCTACTCGCCGCCGTCGACCTACGCCCGGGTTTCCGCGGCGCGGGGCGGCGATGGCGGCGTGGTGCTGCGGATCGCCGATTCCGGCTTGGGCATGAACGACGCCGATCGGCGGATGGCCAACATGCGGCTGCAGGACGGCGGCGAGGTCACCCCCGACAATGCCCGCCACATGGGGCTTTTCGTGGTCGGCCGGATCGCCGCCCGGCACGGTATCCGGGTGGGGCTGCGTGGTCCGGCACCGGACGAGGCGGGCACCGGTACGACCGCCGAGGTCTACCTGCCACCGGCGGTGCTGCAGGGCTTCCACGGCGGCGCGGCCGAGATCTCGGCGGCGCCGCGCGAGCGGATCCGGGCGGTCTCGTCGCCGAGCGCCAAGCTGGCCAGCGCGATGCCCGCGCCCGACGGCGTCAACGGCGCGGGGCGTCAACGGTCCGGCGCGACCAACAACGGCTCCGACGAGGCGCCACCGATCTCGTTGTTGCCCCGCCGCAGCCCGGGCTCCAGCGGCATCACCGAGGTGCCCGTTCCGCCCGCCGCGCAGCAACCCCCCCAGCGCCGGCGCGAGCTGGCCACGCCCTGGTGGGAGAACGAGAACCAGCAACAACCCAGGCCGGCGCCGCCGCAAGCCCCCAAGCCGACCCCGACGGTGTCGGACACCTCGGCATTCTTCGCCGCGCGGTCGCGAGGGACCGGCACTCGGCCAACCACCCCGGCTGTCCCGAGTACCCCGGTCGCCAAGCGCGCCAACGCCGCCCCCGGCGCATCGAAGGACGACGTGATCTACCGGCGGATGCTCTCCGAGATGCTGGGTGACCCGCACGACCTGGTCAACAGCCCGGACTTGGATTGGCAATCGGTATGGGACCGCGGCTGGTCGATGGCCGCCGAGGCCGAGGACAAGCCCGTCGAGGAGCGCACCGTCGACCACGGCCTGCCGGTGCGCACGCCCGGGGCGCGGCTGGTGCCCGGCGCGGCCAACGGTGTCGGTACCCCCGACCAGCAGCACCGAAGCCAGGACGACGAAGAATCCCTCGTAGGATCGAACGGCGGACTCCACGCGGCCCGCGATCCCGAGGCGGTTCGCGCCTCGTTCAGCAGCCATTTCGACGGTGTGCGCAGCGGACGGTCGCACGCCCGCCACTCGAGCCAAGGACCCGATGAGGAATGACGTCTCCCGGCAGCCCACTGGACTGGCTGGTGACGAAGTTCGCCCGCGAGGTCCCCGGGGTGGCCCATGCGCTGCTGGTATCCGTCGACGGTCTGCCCATCGCCGCCAGCGAGGCGCTGCCCCGCGAACGAGCCGATCAGCTGGCCGCGGTGGCGTCCGGGCTGGCCAGCCTCGCGACCGGCGCCGCGCAGCTGTTCGAGGGTGGGCAGGTGCTGCAATCGGTGGTCGAGATGCAGAACGGATATCTGTTGTTGATGCGCGTCGGCGATGGGTCGCACCTGGCGACGCTGGCCGAGACGTCGTGCGATATCGGGCAGATCGGATACGAGATGGCCATCCTTGTCGAACGAGTGGGCGGCGTCGTGCAGTCCACCCGCCGTTCTGCTAGGCACTCGTGAGCCGCGATGGACAAACGCGAATCCGGGCCGTCCTCACGTGAGGCGAACCTGGTCCGGCCGTACACCCTGACGGCCGGGCGGACCGACCCAGGCGTCGACCTGCCGCTGGAAGCGCCGGTTCAGACGTTGCAGGCTGGGCAGGCCCACAGGTGGTCGGCCGACGATGCGAGAGGCAAGATCATCCAACTGTGCGTCGACAGCCCGTCCGTCGCGGAGATCTCCGCCCGGCTGAACCTGCCGGTCGGCGTCACGCGCGTTCTGGTCGGTGATCTGGTCCTGTCCGGTTACCTTCGGGTGCATAGAACGTTGACCGAGCAGTCGACCCCTGACGAGCGCCACGAACTCATAGGAAGGACCCTGCGTGGCCTTAAAGCACTCTGACTCCGGCGCCACCGCCTCGACGAAGATCGTCGTCGCGGGCGGCTTCGGCGCCGGCAAGACCACGTTCGTCGGGGCCGTCTCGGAAATCATGCCGCTGCGCACCGAGGAGATCGTCACCGACGCCTCGGCCGGCCTCGACATGCTTGAGGCCACGCCGCATAAGCGGACGACCACCGTGGCGATGGACTTCGGCCGGATCACGCTGGCCCGGGACCTGGTGCTCTATCTGTTCGGCACTCCTGGCCAGCGGCGGTTCTGGTTCATGTGGGATGACCTGGTGCGCGGCGCCATCGGCGCGATCGTCCTGGTCGACTGTCGCCGCCTGCAGGACAGCTTTGCCGCGGTCGACTTCTTCGAGCACCGCAACCTGCCGTTCCTGGTCGCGGTCAACCAATTCGACGGTGCGCCAAGCTATCCCGTTAGTGCGGTACGCGAAGCGCTGGCCCTGCCGGCCCACATTCCGGTGATCAACGTCGATGCCAGGGACCGCAGGTCGGCGACCGATGCACTGATCGCGGTGAGCGAATACGCGCTGCAGAGCCTGACGGCTTGACGGCGTTGCAGCACTGGGTCGATCGCGAGTTCGCCGGCCGTGATTTCACCGACGATGATCTCAGCGGGTTGCGCACCGAACGGGTCGTGTTCGACGAATGCAATTTCAGTGGCGTCAACCTGGCCGAGTCTTCGCACAGCGGATCCGCCTTCCGAAACTGCAGATTTGAGCGAACAACGCTGTGGCACAGCACATTTGCACAGTGCAGCATGCTGGGATCGGTGTTCGTGCAATGCCGGCTGCGGCCAATTACGTTCGACGAGGTCGACTTCACCCTCGCGGTGCTCGGCGGCAACGACCTGCGGGGTGTCGACCTGAGCGGCTGCCGGCTGCGGGAGGCCAGTCTGGTGGAGACCGACCTGCGCAAGGCCGTGTTGCGCGGCGCCGATCTCACCGGTGCGCGGACCACCGGCACCCGGCTCGACGACGCGGACTTACGCGGCGCGACGGCGGATCCGGCGCTGTGGCGAACTGCCACGCTGGCGGGTGTGCGGGTGGACGTCGGCCAGGCCATGGCGTTCGCGCTGGCGCACGGGCTGCGCCTGGACGCCAAATCCGATTAGCGCCGCAGCCGGATGCGCCACCACACGATGACGGAGTAGATCACCGACAGTGCGCCGAGCATGCCCATGTCGAGCAGCCACGCGCTGTCCTTGTGTACCCAGTGGCTGTCCTTGGGGCCGATCGGTACCAGCACCCGCAGATTGACCGTGGACGCCGATGCCGCGTAGCCCCAGCGCGACGGCATCAGCCAGGAAATTTGGTCGAGGAAGAGCCGGCCCGTCACCGGAACCATGCCCCCGGCAAGCACCAGCTGCAGCATCAGCGACACCACCAGCAGCGGCATGATCTGTTCGTTGGAGCGGGCGATCGACGACAGCACCAAGCCGAGAATCGCCGATGCCACGCATGTTGCGGCGACGGTGACGAACAGCTCCAGGCTCGCATTGCCGAGCAATAGCGCCGGCTGCTTGGGTGCGCCCTTGCCCAGTAGCACGATGCCCGTCGCGATCGCCGCCTGCATGATGGCGAACGCGCAGAACACGGTGATCTTTGCGCTCAGGTAGGCCCCGGTGGACAGGCCGACGGCCTGCTCGCGTTGGAAGATGGCACGCTCGCCGATCAGATCCCGGATCGTCAGCGCGGTACCCATGAAGACGGCGGCGATCGACAGCAGGGTCAGGATCTGGGCGGCTTCGTCGGGCGTCTCACTGGCCGGGTCGGCTACGCCGAACCCGGTGTTGCCGGGAACGGTCAACGACAGCGCACCCAGAATGAACGGCAACAACGCCAGGAAGGCGAAGTAGGCGCGGTCGGAGATGATCAACCGGATCTGGCGCCGCGCGATCGTGGAGAACTGGTGCAGCATGCTGCTGCGCGACGGGGCCCCCAGATCGGCCGGCGTCTCCGCCCGGGTCGGTAGCGCGTGTTCCTGTCGTTCCAGGAAGCGGCGGTTGGCCTCGTCGGGGTCGGCGCCGACCTTCGCGAAGATCTGGGCCCAGTTCGAGGTGCCCATCGCATCCCCGATCTGGCCGGGTGCGCCCAGGAACGCGATCTTGCCGCCGGGTGCCATCAACAGCACCTGGTCGCAGACGTCGAGATAGGTCAGCGAGTGCGTGACGACCAGCACGACACGGCCGGCGTCGGCGAGCTGCCGCAGCATCGTCATGACCTGCAGGTCCAGCGCCGGGTCCAGCCCCGAGGTCGGCTCGTCGAGGATCAGCAGGGACGGCCCGGTCAGCAACTCGAGGGCAACCGAGGCACGCTTGCGCTGACCGCCGGAGAGCTTGTCGACCCGGGTCTCGGCATGCTCGGTCAGTCCCAGTTCGTCGAGCACCTGAGCGACAACCTGGTCGCGGTCGGCCTTGCTGGTATCGGGCGGCAGCCGCAGTTCGGCCGCATAACCCAGTGCCTGGTTGACGGTCAGCTGGCGGTGTACCACGTCGTCCTGCGGCACCATCCCGATCCTGCTGCGCAGCGAGGCGTAGGAGGTGTGGATGTTGTGGCCCTCGAAGGTGACCGCGCCGGCCGTGGGAGTGGTGTATCCGGCGACCAACCGCGACAGCGTCGACTTCCCGGCACCGGACCCGCCGATGATGGCGGTCAGCGTGCCGGGCCTGGCCGTCATCGAGATCTGCTGCAGCAGATCCTTGCCGCTGATCGCGAAGCCGACGTCACGCACCTCCAGGCCACCGGTGCTCGTCGCCGCTTCCAGGCGGCGGGCCAGCATGCCGGCGGTGAACACCAGGTCGACGTTGCCGATCGTGACCACGTCGCCCTCGGTCAGCAGTGCCGACCCGACCCGCAGCCCGTTGACGAACGTCCCGTTGATGCTGTTCGCGTCGCGGATCTCGATTCCGGCCGGTGTCGCCTCCATGAAAGCGTGTTGGCGCGACGCCAACACGTCGTGGATGACGATGTCGTTGTCGAGCGCGCGACCGATCCAGGCCGTGCCCGCGGTCCCCGCCTTCCCGGCCGATTCGGGCCCGACGACCTTCACCCTCCTGGTCGGAGACTGCGACATGTCGGCGCCCACGGGTTGGGCGACCCGGGTCGCATCGTTCGGGACGGCCTGGGTCGGCACGTTGGGAGCGACGATCGGCACGGCGGTTGCGTGCAATGCGTCGGGCGGCCGGATGGTCGGGACCGCGAGCGACGTGGGCGGCAGTACACCGACCGCACCCCGGTGATGGCCGACGGCGAAGACGATCCGCGGGCCATCGGGGGCGCCGAGGTTGACGGCCTGGCCGTCTCGGATGTCGACCATCGGTACCCGGCGGCCGTCGACGAAGGTGCCGTTGCGTGAATTGTTGTCGACCGCAACCCACCTGCCGTGATCGAAGCGCAGCAACAGGTGCGCGCGGGTAACCAGTGGATGCGCCACGCGTAGGTCGGCGCGCACGTCGCTGCCGACAATGACGTCGCCCCCGGGCGCGAAACTGACCTCCGATCGGCTGGTCCGAACGGTCAGTACCGGTTGCGCAGGGCTATTCATCAGTTCAGCGTCGTTTCAGCCGGATTTTCCACCACACGATCGCGCTATAGCTTATGCACAGGAGTCCCAGCATGGCCATATCGAACAGCCATGCACTCTTGGTGTGATTCCAGTGCTGGTCTTTCGGGTCGGTCGGACCCGGTATCAGGCGGTGGGTGTCGATCGTCGACGCCGACGCCGCGAAACCCCAACGGGCCGGCGTGGCCCACGACAACTGGTCGAGCACGAGCCGGTCGGTCACCCAGATCATGCCGCCGGAGAACACCAGCTGGCTCATGATCGACACCACCAGCATCGGCATGATCTGGTCTTGCGATTGGGCCAGCGCGGAGAGCGCCATTCCGAGCAGGGCCGCACCCACACACGTCGCGGCGACGGTGACGAACAGTTCGAAGTCGACGTTGCCCAGGATCACCGCTTTGGAGATCGGTGTGCCCCAGCCGATCAGGGAGATGGCCGTGGCAATCGCGGCCTGAACGATCGCGAACGTCGAGAAGACCACGATTTTGGCGCCGATATAGGCGCCCGTCGATAGGCCGACCGCCTGTTCGCGGCGGAAGATGGGTCGCTCACCGATCAGGTCGCGGATCGTCAGCGCGGTTCCCATGAACACCGCGCCGACATTGAGCATGACCAGGATCTGGTCGGGCTGAGCGGGATTGTTGCCCAACGGGTCCGACATCCCGTATCCGCTCTTGCCGCGAACGGTGAGGGTCAGGATGCCGATCAGGAAGGGCAACAGCGCCAGGAACACCGTGTAGCCGCGGTCGGAGATGACCAGCCGTATCTGGCGGCGCGCGATCGTGGAGAACTGGCGGCGCACGTCGGCGTGTACCGGTTCGCCCAAGTCGGCGGCCGGGCTGTGTTCGGCCGGTCTCTGCGGCAGGTGCTGCTGGTTTTCCTCGCGGAAGCGGCGGTTGGCCTCGTCGGGGTCGGCGCCCACCTTGGCGAAGATGTCGGCCCAGTTGGTGGTTCCCATCGCCGCGCCGATCTGGCTGGGCGGGCCGAGGAACGCCGTCTTGCCGCCCGGCGCAACCAGCAGCAGCTGATCGCAGACGTCGAGGTAGGACACCGAGTGGGTGACCACCAGCACCACGCGGCCGGCGTCGGCGAGCTGGCGCAGCATCATCATCACCTGACGGTCCAGCGCCGGGTCCAGGCCGGTGGTGGGTTCGTCGAGGAGCAGCAGCGACGGCCCGGTGAGCAGTTCCAGGGCCACCGAAGCGCGTTTGCGCTGACCGCCCGACAGCTTGTCGACGCGGGTGTCGGCATGTTTGGTCAGCTCGAGCTCCTCGAGCACCTGGGCGACGACCTGCTCGCGGTCGGCCTTGCTGGTGTCGGGTGGCAGCCGCAGCTCGGCGGCGTAACCCAGCGCCTGGTTGACGGTCAGCTGGCGGTGCACGACGTCGTCCTGGGGGACCATCCCGATCCTGCTGCGCAGCGAGGCGTACTCGGTGTGGATGTTGTGGCCCTCGAAGGTCACCGTGCCGGAGCTGGGGCTGGTGTATCCGGCGATCAGCCGCGACAGCGTGGTCTTGCCGGCGCCGGACCCACCGATGATGGCCGTCAGCGTCCCGGGACGGGCGGTCAACGAGATGTGATCGAGCAGTTGCTTGCCGCCGTCGACGGTAAAGCACACCGAGTTCACCTCGAGGCCGCCGGTGCGCGTCGCGGCCTCGGTGCGCCGGACCAGGGTGTCGCGGCTGAAGACGAGGTCGACGTTTCCGATCGTGACGACGTCGCCCTCGGTCAGCACTGCGGAGCCGACGCGGACGCCGTTGACGAAGGTTCCGTTGACGCTGTGCGCGTCGCGGATCTCGGTGCCGAGCGGTGTCTGGATCAAGAACGCGTGATGGCGCGATGCCAGGACGTCCTGGATGACGATGTCGTTGTCGGTGGACCGGCCGATCGTTTGCGCACCCGCCGGTTGTTGGATCGCGCCCGACCGGGATGGCAACAACGCCTGGAACATCTTGGTCGCCAGGTTGCTCACCTCTGGCGCTTTGACTTCGGCCACGGGGGACATCTGGGTCTTCGGTGCGGCGGACATGGGCGCCACACCGGACATCTGCGGCGGGGGATAGTTCGGCGGGGCGCCGGGGGGATACGCGGGCGGCCGCGCCATCGAAGTCGGATACACGGGTTGCCCCGGCGGTACCGGCCGCTGGCCGGGCGCGCCGGGATGCGGTCGCGCCGGGGGTGGCGCCCCCCAGTTGGCCTGGCGGCCCGGCGGTCCGGGTGGAGCGGCGAGCGGATGACCCGGCTGCCCCGACGCCTGCGACGAAGGCCACGCCGTTCCGGAGGCCGCAGCCGCCAGCGGGATGCCCATCGACTCGGTCCGCGGCGGGCGCCCGGCCATGCCCTGGTGGCGCCCGACCTCGAACGTCAGCAATGGTCCGTCCGGGTTTCCGATGTTGACGCTCTGCCCGTCATGGATGTCGACGACCGGCACTCGCCTACCGTTCGCGAAAGTGCCGTTGAGCGAACTGTTGTCGATCGCCAGCCACCGCCCCTGGTCGAAGCGCAGCAACAGATGGGCGCGTGAAATCAGGGGGTGCGTGATGCGCATGTCGGCCCGGAGATCGCGCCCGACCACCACGTCGTGACCTGCTGCGAAAGTGCGTTCCGACCCGTCATGCCGGACGGTCAACGCCGGCGGGGCTGGTGCATTCATCGCCACAACTGTAGCTCGTGGAGCTGTTTCGCCATTTGGGCGATCGCGGCACGTCGGGCCCGTTATGCCGGCGCGTTCACACCCGGTCGGGCGCTCCGGTGACGACGCAGTGAGTGCGGCTGTAGATCGTCGGCATGCAGCGATTGCAGTGTGTGCACGCCGAATGGACGCTGTGTTGGGCGCCGTCGGCCACGAGTCGGTTGATCAGATCCGGCTCGGCCAGCAGCGCCCGGGCCATCGCGACGAACTCGAATCCCTCGGCCATTGCGAGGTCCATCGTGTCCCGGTTGGTGATGCCGCCGAGCAGGATCAGCGGCATCGACAGCTCGGCGCGGAACAGTTTGGCATCGCGCAGCAGATACGCCTCGCGGTAGGGGTATTCGCGCAGGAACTTCTTGCCCGTCATGCGCATGCCCCAGCTCAGCGGCGGCTTGAAGGCACCGGCGAATTCCTTGAGCGGTGCGTCGCCGCGGAAGAGATACATCGGGTTGACCAGCGAGCTGCCGGCGGTGAGTTCGATCGCGTCCAGCCCGCCGTCGTCCTGCAACCACTTCGCGGTGGTCAGCGACTCTTCGGTGCTGATCCCGCCGCGCACGCCGTCGGCCATGTTGAGCTTGGCGGTGACCGCGATTGGCGCGCCCTCCTTGTCCACTGCGCGGCGAACGGCCATCACCATCCCGCGGGCGACCTTGGCCCGGTTCTCCAGCGATCCACCGAACTCGTCGTCGCGACGGTTGATCAGCGGGGACAGGAACGAACTCGCAAAATAGTTGTGGCCCAAATGAATTTCGACGGCGTCGAAGCCGGCTTCCATCGCGAACCGGGCCGCGTTGGCGTGCCCGGCGATCACGTCCTCGATGTCGTCGCGAGTCGCCTTGCGGGCGAAGCGCATTCCGATCGGGTTGAAAAACCGCACCGGCGCCAGGGCCTTGGCCTTGTTGGACTTGGCATTGGCGACCGGGCCCGCGTGGCCGATCTGCGCGCTCACCGCCGCGCCTTCGGTGTGGATCGCGTCGGTGAGCCGGCGCAGCCCGGGCACCGCCTCGGGGCGCATCCAGAGTCCGTTGCCCTCGGTGCGTCCGCCGGGTGAGACGGCGCAATAGGCGACGGTCGTCATGCCGACCCCGCCGGCGGCCGGCGCCCGGTGGTACTCGATCAGGTCGTCGCTCACCAGCGCGCCGGGCGTGCGGGCTTCGAACGTCGCGGACTTGATGGTTCGGTTGCGCAACGTTATCGGTCCGAGCTTGGCCGGGCTGAATACGTCGGGGGGACTGGGCTGGTCAGCGGGCATGTCAGGAGCCTATCGGCGATCGCAAGCGCGGCGAAGCCGGGCGCAGCGGGTCGCCGTCATGAGGCGCCGCCTCCGCCATGGAAGACTGTGAGCCGTGGGCGCAATCACACTGGACGGCAAGGCCACCCGCGACGAGATCTTTGTCGACCTCAAGGAACGGGTTGCGGCGCTGACCGCGGCGGGTCGTACGCCCGGCCTGGCCACGATCCTGGTCGGCGACGATCCGGGCTCTCAGGCCTACGTGCGCGGTAAGCACTCCGACTGCGCGAAGGTGGGCATCACCTCGATACGCCGCGATCTGCCCGCCGACATCTCGACGGCCAAGCTGAACGAGACGATCGACGAGCTCAACGCCAACCCCGAGTGCACCGGATACATCGTGCAGTTGCCGCTGCCCAAGCATCTCGACGAGAACGCGGCGCTGGAGCGCATCGACCCGGCCAAGGACGCCGACGGGCTGCACCCGACGAACCTGGGCCGGCTGGTGCTCAACAACCCGGCCCCGTTGCCGTGCACGCCGCGCGGCATCGTGCACCTGCTGCGCCGCTACGACGTCGAGATCGCCGGTGCGCACGTGGTGGTCATCGGCCGGGGTGTCACCGTCGGTCGGCCTTTGGGTCTGCTGCTGACGCGCCGCTCGGAGAACGCGACGGTCACGTTGTGCCACACCGGAACTCGCGACCTGCCGGCGCTGACCAAGCAGGCCGACATCATCGTCGCGGCCGTGGGTGTGCGGCATCTGCTGACCGCCGACATGGTGCGCCCGGGCGCCGCGGTGCTCGACGTCGGCGTCAGCCGGGTGAACGACAAGCTCACCGGCGACGTGCATCCCGACGTGTGGGAGGTCGCCGGGCATGTGTCGCCGAACCCCGGCGGCATCGGCCCGCTGACCCGAGCGTTCCTGCTGACCAACGTGGTCGAGTTGGCCGAGCGGCAATGAGTTTGGCGAAGACCGCGGCGAAAGCCCAGTGGCCGATCCTGCTGGTCGGGCTGATCTTCGTTACGGCTTTCGCGTTGGTGGGCGCCAACTTCTGGCGTCGTGGCTCCCTGCTGATCGGCATCGCCGTCGGTGTCGCCGCGGCGTTGCGGTTGGTGCTGCCCGATGATCGCGCCGGCCTT
Organism: Mycobacterium sp. IDUB_19; assembly: GCF_055419445.1. Lineage (NCBI taxonomy): Bacteria > Bacillati > Actinomycetota > Actinomycetes > Mycobacteriales > Mycobacteriaceae > Mycobacterium > Mycobacterium sp. IDUB_19. Next base: position 142,800 of record NZ_JBVAXR010000012.1, read on the forward strand.
CTGGTGGTGCGCAGCAAGGGCATTGACTTCATGACGACCGCGACGGTCGGGGCGGCGATGGTCTATATCGCCTGGACGATCGATCCGCTTGGTACGGGCTAAATCCCCGGGCCCGTAATTTGGGGCAGGTTCGGCACGCCGCCACCGTATGGCACGCCGCCACCGGGCAGGTTGGGCACCACGCCTCCAGGCACACCCGGTATCCCCGCGCCCGGCATTCCCGGTATGCCCGCGCCCGGCATCCCCGGTATCCCACCGCCGGGCATGTTGGGCATATTGCCGCTGGCCAAGTTCGCCATTGCCTGCGGGCAGTACGACTGAATCGCGATCGTCGTGAAGATCTGGGCCATCTGCGGGGACATGCCCTGGCGCCTGATGCTCGTCACCGCTCCGGCGAAGCTGCCGCCGGGCTGGGCCAGCATCGGGCAGACGGATTCGCCCACGGCCATCGCGTTTCCCGGTTGGCCGAAGTCGACGCCGGCGTGGTTCAACGCGTCGATGAAGCTGTCATCGGCGTTGGCGTCCGCCTCGGCTGGGGGCGCCCCAAAGGCCGCAGCCAGCGTGAGCAGGCCGGCGACCGCGGTCAGCACGCGAATGGCCAGGGGTTGATGACTAAACGGCCAGACCGAACCCTGCGCAGCAGCAACTGCTTTCATGACAGCTTCCCCATCTGTCGCTGAGTGCGCTGAAGGCACTCAAATCACTCTAGGAAGACTGATCTATGGCTGTCACATTTGCGACACGGGGAGATCAAGGTTTGCACACTATGCGTTTCATGAGCGCGACGCTTCTGAGACATCGGTTATGGCGCGGAAATCGTTACAGCCGAAGGCGGATCGAATACCGGCCAATCGAGGCCACACTGTGATCTGACACGGTTCGCACCACCGAGTTCTCGAGTGAGAAATGGTTGAGAATCCGCCTTATGACGACGAATCGCAGCCGTCCCCTGGACCATGGGATCTCGCGCCAGACGTTTCTTCGTGGCGCCGCTTCAATGTTGGCGACGGGCGCGGTGTTCGGGACCACTCGTGCTGCCGCGGATCCCGGTGCTGTCGTTGCCAGTTGGAATGGCTTGGCCTCCACCATCGGTGGCAGTGTCCTGCTGCCGGCCAGTGGTACCCAATTCGCTTCGAGCAAGCAGGTATTCAACTCGTTGTACAACAACTCCAGCCCCGCAGCGGTCGTCACGGTTTCCTCGCAGGCCGACGTCCAGAAGGCGGTCGCATTCGCGACGGCGAACAAGCTCAAAATCGCACCGCGTGGTGGGGGGCACTCCTACATCGGTGCGTCGAGCGCCAACGCCACGATGGTGCTCGACCTACGGGGACTTCCGGGCGGGGCGAACCTTGACGGCGGCAACGTCACGACCACACCCGCGGCGAATCTGTGGGCGGTGCACCAGGCATGTGCGAGTGCCGGTCGCGGCGTCCCGACGGGCAGTTGCCCAACGGTCGGTGTCGCTGGGCTGACGCTCGGCGGAGGGATAGGAGCCGATTCCCGGCATGCCGGCCTGGCCTGCGACGCGCTCCAGTCGGCCACGGTGGTGCTCCCCAGCGGAGATGTGGTCATCGCATCCCCCAACGATCATCCGGATCTGTTCTGGGCGCTGCGCGGCGGCGGTGGCGGCAATTTCGGGGTGACGACGTCGATGACCTTTGGGACGTTCGCGACCGGCGACACCGACTTAGTCCGGCTCGAGTTCGCCCCGTCGTCGGCCGTGCAGGTGCTCGTCGGCTGGCAGTCCTGGCTGGACGGGGCGGACCGAAATGCCTGGGCCATGGTCGATCTCGCGGTCGGCACTGCCCAGCCCGACTGCCATATCCTGGCGACCTGCCCCGCCGGCGGCGCCGCGGGAATGGCCGACGCGATCAAGTCCGCGGTCGGCCTGCAGCCCAGCGCGGTGACCAACAAGACGATGAACCGCATGGACTTGGTGACGTATCTGGCCGGGGGCAGCTCGACGTCATCGCCCCGCGGCTTCGTGGCCGGATCCGATGTGGTCACGACGATCAATTCGGCTGTGGCCCGTGCCATTGCCACCGCGATCGGCCAATGGCCTGCGTCGGCCGGGCGGGCTTCGTTGTTGGTCGATCCGCTCGGTGGAGCCATCGCCGATGTGGCGCCCGGGGATTCGGCCTTCCCGTGGCGCAAGCA
>NZ_JBVAXR010000013.1:0-139719 GCF_055419445.1 Mycobacterium sp. IDUB_19
TGGGTCAGGGCGCCGGACTGCCGAAGCATCGCGTCGACCAGGGTGGTTTTTCCGTGGTCGACGTGGGCGACGATGGCGACGTTGCGAAATGACACGCGGTGATTGTGGCAGCGGTGACCCACCAATGGCGAACTGAGCCGCTCACCAGCGGCTTGGTCAGTGCCGTTACCAGCCGCGGCGCCGCGGTGCCGAACCCACCAATTGGTGCTTGTCCGCCACGTCGCGGCTTCGGTAGACGATGTAGGGCCGGAACAGGTAGCCGATCGGCGCGCTGAACGCGTGCACCAGCCGGGTGAACGGCCACAACGCGAACAACGCGAGCGCGATGAACACGTGGATCTGGTAGTAGAACGCCGCGTGCGCCATCAGGTCTCCGCGGGGGTCGAGCATCCAGATCGACCGGAACCAGATCGACACTTTCCGCCGGTAGTCGTGCAGCTCACCGAAATGTGTGGCGCCGGCCAGGGTGCAGCACATCCCGGCCACCAGCGCGCACACCAGCACGGCATACATCAGCTTGTCGTTGCGGGTGGTGGCCAGGAACACCGGCCCGTAGGTGCGCCGCCGGTAGATCAACAACCCGATGCCGGTGATGGCCGCAAATCCGGCGGGCACACCAAGCAGCAACGCCTGCAGGTGATAGAGGTGATCGCTCATCCCGAGCGCCTCGGTCCAGGACTCCGGAACGAACAGACCCATGATGTGGCCCATGATCACCATCAGGCTGCCGAAGTGGAACAACGGGCTGCCGATCGACAGCAGCTTCGACTCATAGATCTGCGACGAACGAGTGGTCCAACCGAACTTGTCGTAGCGATACCGCCACCAGGTGCCGACGGCGACGATGGCCAGCACGACGTAAGGCGCATCGTCCCAGAAGATTTCGAGCAGTTTCATGTGCACGAGTGTCAGCCTCCACTCGTGCGCTTGGGCGGGACGGTCAAGGTAAACGGCTGCAGTCCAACGGCTTCCGCGGGCGGGCCGGCCTTGGCGAGCCGTTCTGCCCGGCGGGCCTCCTGGTCGGTCGCCACCGGCAGGGTCTCGCAGACCGCCGCGATGGTGTGCGCGTACGGCGACCCGGCAGCGGCCAGGGCACCCGACAACACGTCGATCGGCACCCGGTGCTCGATCAGCAACCGCCGGCCGACCTCGTGGTCGACGGTAGCGGCGAATTCCAGCACAACGGGCAGATGATCCGGCGCCTCGGCACGCGGCGGCTGCACGCCCGCGCTGCGATAAGCGTTGGCGAATGCCAGCATTTCATTGCCGCGGTTACGGGTGTCCCCCGCGGTCCAGTAGGTCAGGTACATCGTGGCGCGCCGGCGCATGTCGAAGGTTTCGACGTAGTTGGTCGCGGCGGCCATCGGCTCGAAAGCCCGCAGCGCCGTGACCGTCCGGCCGAGCAGCTCGGCCGCCGGCCCGCTGATGTGGTCCACCAGCTCCTCGACGGTGTCCAGTCGCTCGGCGTGCCCTTCGTCCGGATAGGCGAGCAGTAGGGACGCCGACTGCCACACCAGCCGGTCGTGAATCGTGCGGCGGCGTTCGGTGGCGCGGGTCAGCAGCCTCATCGCTGCACCGATTCCGACTCGGGGAACAGACCCGCGGGCGCGCCGTTGCCGTCCCAGTTGAGCAGGTTCACCCGGGAACGGCGATGGCTGCCCGGGCCCGGCTCCTGCCCGTGCTGGCGCTGCTGGAGCGCGTGGAAGGTCTCCACGGCGACCGGCACCGGCGCTCCGCTGCCCTCGCCGAACGGGCCGTGTTCATACATGCCCGGCCCGTCGTCGTATGACAACGAGCAGCCCATCTCGTCAGCCATCGCCGCGGCCGGCAGATCCGCCGCATAGGCCGTCGGAATGACATAGCGTTCTTCGTATTTCGCAATGGCCAGCAGCCGGTACATTTCGTAGATCTGTTCTTCGGTCATCCCGACGGAGTGCGGAATGTGCGGTTGGGTTTCGCGGCCCAGGTTGATGTCGCGCATGTAGGACCGCATCGCGGCCAACCGCTTCAGCACGCCCGCGACGACTTCGGTGTCACCGGCGGTGAACAACTCGGCCAGGTACTGGATCGGGATGCGCAGCGACTCCAGCGCGCCGAAAAGATTGCCCAGATCCTCACCGTCGTGACCGTCGTGACTGACCGCGTCGACCACCGGCGACAGCGGCGGGATGTACCAAACCATCGGCATAGTCCGGTATTCCGGGTGCAGCGGCAGCGCCACTCGGAAGGTATTGATCAGAGCGTAGACCGGTGACCGCTGGGCCGCCTCGATCCACTCGTCCGCGATGCCCTCGGCCCTCGCGCCGGCGATCACTTCGGGATCGCCTGGGTCCAACAGGATCTGGCGTTGCGCCTCGTACAGGTCGGCGTCGTTCTCCACCGACGCCGCCTCGAGCACCTTGTCGGCGTCGTAGAGCACCAGCCCCAGGTAGCGCAGCCGGCCCACACAGGTTTCCGAGCAGACCGTGGGCAGCCCGACCTCGATACGCGGGTAGCACAGCGTGCACTTCTCGGCCTTGCCGGTCTTGTGGTTGAAATACACCTTCTTGTAAGGACATCCGGACACGCACATCCGCCAGCCGCGGCAGCGGTCCTGGTCGACCAGCACGATGCCGTCCTCGGTGCGTTTGTACATCGCACCCGACGGGCACGAGGCCACACAGGAAGGGTTCAGGCAGTGCTCGCAGATACGCGGCAGGTAGAACATGAAGGTCTCTTCGAGCCTCAGCTTGATCTCTTCGCTGACCTTCTTCAAAATCGGGTCGTTGGGCACGATCTCGGGCGAGCCGGCCAGGTTGTCGTCCCAGTTCGATCCCCACGACACCTTCATCTGCTTGCCACTGATCAGGCTTCGCGGCGCGGCCGTCGGGAAGGTGTCACCGGCCGGCGCCTGGGTCAGGTTTTCGTAGTCGTAGGTCCACGGCTCGTAGTAGTCGCCGATGGTGGGCAGCCTGGGGTTGGCGAAGATCCGCAGCAACTTCTGCAAGCGCCCGCCGTCGCGCAGCCGCAGCCGGCCCTTCTTGTCGCGAATCCACCCGCCGCGCCAGCGGTCCTGGTCCTCATAGGTGCGCGGATACCCCACGCCGGGACGGGTTTCGACGTTGTTGAACCACACGTACTCGGTTCCGGAGCGGTTGGTCCAGGCCTGCTTGCACGTCACCGAGCAGGTGTGGCAGCCGATGCATTTGTCGAGGTTCATCACCATCGCCATTTGCGCCATGACCTTCATCAGTAAGTCACCTCCTGGCTGCGGCGGCGTACCACGGTCACCTCGTCACGCTGGTTACCGGTGGGACCCAGGTAGTTGAACGCGAATGCGTGCTGGCCGTAGCCGCCGGCCAAGTGGCTGGGCTTGATTCGCACCCGAGTCAGCGCGTTGTGGTTGCCGCCGCGCTTGTTGTTGGTCTCGGTGCGCGGCGTGTCCACCGTGCGTTCCTGCACGTGGTAGACGAACACCACGCCGTCGGGCATCCGGTGCGAGACGATCGCCCGGCACACATAGATGCCGTTGGCATTCACCGCCTCGACCCAATCATTGTCGCGTACTTGAATTTTCGCGGCGTCTCCCGGACTCATCCACATGGTCGGACCACCGCGGGACAACGACAACATGTAGAGGTTGTCCTGGTAGGTGGAGTGGAACGACCACTTCGAATGCGGCGTCAAATACCGCACGGTGAGCCCGATTCCGTCGTATCCAAGCTCGGGCTGGTTGAACAGCCGCGCCATGTCCAGCGGCGGCCGGTAGACGGGCAGCTGTTCGCCGAGCTCCTCGACCCAGTCGTGGGCAAGGTAGAAGTGCATTCGGCCGGTGAGGGTGTGGAACGGCTTGAGGTGTTCGATGTTGATCGTGAATGGAGCGTAGCGACGGCCACCGGTCTCGCTACCGGACCATTCCGGGCTGGTGATCACCGGGACCGGCCGCGCCTGGGTGTCGGCGTAGGTGATCCGCTTTTCCTCGCTGCCCTCGGCCAGATGCGCCAGCCGTTGCCCGGTGCGCTTCTCCAGCTCCAGGAAACCCTCGACAGCCAGTCGGCCATTGCAGGTACCGGACAAGGCGAGGATCACGTCGGCCATCCGCTTGGCCGTGGTGATCGCCGGACGGCCTGCGGCCACACCGGAATTCATCACCCCGAACTTGGCGGCCAACTCGCTGACCTCGCGGAAGGGATGGACGGTGTAACCCTTGACGGTCAGGCCGAACTTGTCTACGAGCGGTCCCAGAGTCACCCACTTGTCGTAGATCGCGGGGTAGTCGCGTTCCACCACGGTGAGCTTGCCCATCGTCCGGCCGGGCACCGGGACCTCGTCGTTGTGCAGCCAATCGTGCTCTGCGCCATCCGGATACGCCATCGCATCCGGGGTGTCATGCTGCAGCGCGGTCAACACCACATCGCGGCGAGTGCCCAGGTGACGCTGCGCCATCGCGCTGAACGCGCGGGCGATGGTGGCGAATGCGTCGAAGTCCGAACGGGTTTCCCACGGCGGGTCGATCGCCGGACTGAACGCGTGCACGTACGGGTGCATGTCGGTGCTGGACAGGTCGTTCTTCTCATACCAGGTGGCGGCGGGCAACACCACGTCGGACACCAGCGTCGTCGACGTCATCCGGAAGTCGATCGACATCATCAAGTCAAGTTTGCCCTCGGGAATATCGGTGTCCCAGTTGACGTCTTGGGGCCGCACGCCTTCAGCCGGGGGCTCAGATTGCACGTTGGAGTCCGTGCCCAGCAGATGCTTGAGGAAATACTCGCCGCCCTTGCCCGAGGAGCCGATCAGGTTGGAGCGCCAGACGGTGAGCACCCGGGGCCAGTTGACCGGATCGTCGGGATCGGTGATCGAGAGTTTCAGCTTGCGCTGGGCAAGTTGCTCGGTGACGTAGGCGGATACGTCGCGCCCGTCGGCGTCGGCCTCGTCGGCGACGTCGAGACTGGATCGGTCGAACTGCGGATAGAACGGGCTCCAGCCCATCGCCGAGGCCGAGGCCAGCAGGTCGATCGTGTGCTTGTCGTCGAACTTGCCGCTACCGAGCGGGCTGGCCAGCTTGTCCGCGCCGTAGGCGTCGTAGCGCCATTGGTCGGTATGCGCATACCAGTAGGAGGCGCCGGGTACCTGGCGCGGCGGACGCGACCAGTCGCTGGCATTCGCCATGGTCTGCCACCCGGTCAGGGGACGCACCTTTTCCTGACCGACGTAGTGGGCCCACCCGCCGCCGTTGCGTCCCATCGATCCGGTCAGCATCAGCAGGGCCAGCACGGAGCGGTAGATCACATCGCTGTGGAACCAGTGGCAGATGCCGCCACCCATGATGACCATCGACCGGCCGCCGGATTCCTCTGCGTTGCGGGCGAATTCCTTGGCGACCCGGATGGCTTGCGCGGCAGGCACACCGGTGATCGGTTCCTGCCACGCCGGGGTGTTCTGCTGGGAGGAATCGTCGTAACCGGTGGGCCATTCGCCGGGCAGGCCCTCGCGCTGGACCGAGTAATGCGCCAGCATCAGGTCGAACACCGTGCAGACCAGATGCTTGCCGACCCGGCGCACCGGTACCCCGCGGCGCGCGGTTTCGCCGTGGCCGTCGATCGTGTCGAAGCTGGGCAGGTCGACCAGGGCGTAGGAGCATTCGCCTGCTGCGCGTTCGACGCTCAGCGCCGGTATCAACGAACCCAGGTCGAGATTCCACTTTCCGATGCCGTCCTCGCCGTAGCGGAACCCCAGCGATCCGTGCGGCACGACTACGTTGTCGGTGACCTCGTCGAGCAGCGCGGGTTTGAACGCCGAGTTCTCGACTTCCTCGCCGATGTCGGCCGCGGTCAGGAACTTTCCGGGCACCAGAGTGTCGTCGCGCTGATCGAGCTTGATCAAAAACGGCAGGTCCGTGTAGCGGCGGACGTAGTCGACGAAGAACGGAACCGGCTTGCGCACATAGCATTCCGTCAAGATGACATGGCCCATCGCCATCGCGAGCGCCGCGTCGGTACCGGCGGCACAACGCATCCACTCGTCGGCGAACTTGGTGTTGTCTGCGTAATCCGGGCTCACCACAACAACTTTGGCGCCGCGGTAGCGCGCTTCGGCCATCCAGTGCGCGTCCGGGGTTCGGGTGATCGGGACGTTGGAGCCCCACATCATCAGATACGACGCGTCCCACCAGTCGCCGGATTCGGGCACATCGGTCTGGTCGCCGAACACCTGGGGCGACGCCACCGGCAGGTCGGCGTACCAGTCGTAGAACGACGTCATCACGCCGCCCAGCAGCGAAACGAACCGCGATCCCGCGGCATGGCTGACCATCGACATCGCCGGGATCGGTGTGAAGCCGGCGACGCGGTCGGGTCCGTAGGTCTTGATGGTGTGCACGTGGGCCGCCGCGATCATCTCGCTGGCCTCGGCCCAGGTCACCCGAACCAGGCCGCCCTTGCCGCGGGCCTGCTGGTAGCGGCGCCGGCGCTCGGGATCGGCCTGGATGTCGGCCCAGGCCAGCACGGGGTCACCGAGCCGGGCCTTGGCCTCGCGGTACATCTCGACCAACACGCCGCGGGCATACGGATAGCGCACCCGGGTGGGCGAATAGCTGTACCAGGAGAACGAGGCGCCGCGGGGGCATCCGCGCGGCTCGTATTCGGGCCGGTCCGGGCCGACGGAGGGATAGTCGGTCTGCTGGGTCTCCCAGGTGATGATCCCGTCCTTGACGTAGATCTTCCACGAGCACGATCCCGTGCAGTTGACCCCGTGCGTCGATCGAACCACCTTGTCGTGGCTCCATCGGTCGCGGTAAAAGACGTCGCCTTCCCGTCCGCCGCGCCGGGTGACCGTACGCAGATCCGCGGAGAACTCGCCGGGCGTGAAGAATCGCCCGCTGCGTTCCAACAGCTCCTCGAGCGCCCCACCGACGTGTGGTGTAACAGTCAAGCGTTAATCCTCCCTAACTCATTGACGCGGCGCCGCGGCGCCGGGTTCACAGCGATAGCCACAGGGGAAGGCGCGCGAATTCCTGCGCGGGAGGCCAAGACCAGGCCGTTCGGCGAGCACTCGGGATCGATACCGGCATGAAATTCCAGCTCAGAACCTAGTGAAATAATGACCGTTGCTAACAGTTAACTACGCATACCTTCAACGAGACTGTGCAGCGGCTGACTATCGTCTGTGGAACTGTCAGCAGTCGGCTGTGAGCGCGTGGTCCAGGTTCTTCAACCATCCGCGATCGGCCGGCACCCAGTCGACCTCGGGCAATTCGGCCGCCGTCACCCAGCGCAGTGCCCGGTGGTCGTGCGGATGGGGTTCACCGCCGACCAGGCGCACGAGGTAGGCCCGCAGCGTCGTCGTGTCGTTGAGCGAAATATCGTCGCCGAGACGCTCCCCCACCACGACGTCACCGATCGTTATGCCCAACTCTTCGGCGAGCTCACGGGCCAGGGCCGCACGCTCGGTTTCGCCGGGCGCGACTTTACCGCCGGGAAGTTCCCAGCGTCCGGCCAACTCCGGCGGCCGCACGCGTTGCGCAACCAAGACGGTGGAGCCGCGGATGACGGCTCCGGCGACGACGACCTGGGTCGGCATGGCCGGGTCAGCCGTCCACCGCACCCCGGACCGCTTCGACGAATGCGCGCAGGTCACGTTCGCGATCCCCGAAGCGAAGCGGCCAGTGCGTCAGCCGCAAATCCGTGACGCCTGCTTTCGCCAACGCGGCGGCGTCGGCGGCGACGGTGGCCAGATCCGGCCCGTCATCGGCGTCGGCCTTTACCCGAAGTGAGCCGGTGACGCCGAAGCCATGCGGGTCGCCGCCGGCGAGTTCGACCGCCTCCCGCATCCGCAGAATGCCGTCGGCGATGTCGCGGGCGTCCTGGCCCCAAGGGATCCAATACTTTCCGAACCGCGCGAGCCTGCGGGCGACGGCACGATTGACCGTTCCGCTCACCCAGATCGGCACCCCGCCGGGCTGCAGCGGTTTGGGCATCTGGTGGATCCGGTCGAAGGTCAACTCCGGCGACGCGTAGCTGACTTCGTTCTCTCGCCACAACCGCGTGCACACCTCGAGCGTCTGATCCAGGATGGCCCCGCGTTTGGCGAAATCGACTCCGACCACGTCGTATTCCTCACGCTGCCAGCCGACGCCCACCCCGAGATCGACCCGGCCATCCGATAAAACATCAAGCGTGGCAACGGTTTTCGCGAGAACAGCAGCGGGACGCAGCGCGGCGAGCAGAATGTTGGTACCCAACCGGATGCGCTCTGTCCGCGCCGCGAGGTAGGTCAGCACGGTGAGCGGCTCCAGCCAAAGCCCATCCGGCCCGGTGGGCTGGCGACCGCCGGCAGTCCCGCCTACCCCGGGGTCGGCGTACGCGTCCATATGCATGCCGAACGCGACGTGCTCGGAGACCAGCACGCGGTCGAACCCGCAGCTCTCCAGCAGGTGCGCCCAGTCGGTGAGGTGCTCCCAGCTGGCCGGTGCCTCGGCCGAAAAGGAGGGGATTCCCATCGAGAGCTGTATCGGGGCCATGCGGCAGGTTAACCGATCGGCATGGGCCGATCGCCCGCCGCATCGACAGCCGGCTCCCGCTCACCCGGAAGGTGATCGAATGTATCTGCGATGCAATAGGTTCTGCGCGGCGGAAGCTACTTGCGCAGGGTGAACTGGTTGACGTCGATGTAGCCCGTCCGGAATGCGTCGGCGCAACCGGTCAGGTACCTCATGTATCGCTGGTAGACCTCTTCGGACTGGATCTCGACGGCCTCGCCATGGCGTGCCTGCAAGGCCTCGGCCCAGAGGTCGAGCGTCCTGGCGTAGTGCAGCTGCAGGGACTGCCGGCGAGCGAGCGTGAAACCCATCTTTGACGCGTGGAACTCCACCATTTCGATCGGCGGAAGCTGTCCGCCGGGGAAGATTTCGGTGCCGATGAATTCGGTGAAGCTTGCCACCTCGTCGGACAACGGCAGGCCGTGCTCGACCATCTGTTGCGGGGTCAGCATAGTGATTGTGTGCAGCAACATCACCCCGTTATCGGGCAGGGTGCGGTAGGCCATCGCGAAAAAGTCGTCGTACCGGTCATAGCCGAAGTGCTCGAACGCACCAATGGAGACGATCCGGTCGGCGGGCTCGTCGAATTCTTCCCAGCCGTGCAGCAACACCCGCCGGCTGCGGGCAGTGTCCAGTGCGTCGAACAATCTCTGAACATGGGCGGCCTGGTGTTCGGACAACGTCAAACCGACGACGTTCACGTCGTACTTCTCGATCGCACGGCGCCCCGTCGCGCCCCAGCCACAGCCGACATCCAAGAGCTTCATGCCGGGGCGCAGACCCAACTTGCCCAGCGACAGATCGATCTTGCGGATCTGCGCCTCTTCGAGGGTGATGTCTCGTAGGCGATCAAAGTAGGCGCAGCTGTAGGTCATGGTGGGGTCGAGGAACAGCCGGAAGAAGTCGTCGGACAAGTCGTAGTGTGCCTGCACTTCTTCGAAGTGCGGCGTGAGCTTCTCGGACATGGCGGCCACGTGCCTCCCTAACTCCGGGGCCATTAGTGCGGTCACGAGATGGCCGCACGAATGGTTCATCCTCGATTTCCCGCAATTGACGGCGTCAAACCTCCAGGTACTCGCGCTGCCGGTCCGACGCGCCGGGTCCGTGGCGTAACGTGGCAGCTAGCAAGCTTTTTCGAGGAGAGAGGTTGTGACTATGGCTGTGTTAACGGACGAACAAGTAGATGCCGCACTGCCCGACCTCGACGGCTGGGAACGTACCGACGGAGCCTTGCGCCGCTCGATCAAATTCGAAAGCTTCCTGGCCGGCATCGACGCGGTGCGCCGGGTGGGCGAGCACGCCGAAAGCAAGGATCATCACCCAGACATCGATATTCGTTGGCGGACAGTGACTTTCGCGCTGGTTACGCACTCCGAGGGCGGTATCACCAAGAACGACGTTGAGATGGCGCGCGATATCAACAGGATCGTCGCGGGCTAGCCCAGCGACGACGCGGCAGGCGCTTGCGGCGGCTGAGCAGCTGACGAGTCGGTCCCGGCGGCATGTTTGCGTGATGCGGCGATGACAATCAGCGTGGCCATTGCCGCCACCGTGTAGACCAGTCCGGCCCAGGCCAGGTACCAGGGTCGGCTGATCTCCCAGATGTTCGGCTGAGCGAACAGCAGCAGCCACGGCACGCCGACGATGGTCAATGCCAGCCAGCCCCAGCCCGCGATCCGCATCTCAGGTCGCTCGCGCAACGGTCCGTGAATCAGCCAGATCATCAACGGCACCAGCCATACCCAGTGGTGGGTCCAGGAAATCGGCGACATCAGCAGTCCGAAAATCTCGACCACCAGCAACTTGCCGAGCCGATCCGGAGAGTCCACCGCGCGCCACGCCAAGACGGCAAGTACCGCCGTGACGGCGATGACGCCCAAGACCAGCGGAGAAAAGCCGGCGTCGTAGCCCAGGATCCGGGAGATTCCGCCGCGCCAGGATTGATTGATCGACGTCGCGATCGGCCCCACCCGATGCGCGTCGCCGAGTAGATCGGTGAAGTAGTAGCGAGTCTGATCGCCGACGATCAGCGCCGACAGCGCAACGGTGGCACAGAAGACCACCGCCGAAAACGCGGCCGCGGCAAACCGCCGGACGCCGACGAGGTAGACACCCGCGATGGCCGGGGTCAACTTGATCCCCGACGCCACGCCGACCAAGAGCCCCGATAGCCACCAGCGCGTGGTGTAGATCGCCCAGAGCACCCCGAGCATCAAGAAGACGTTGATCTGCCCGTAGTCGAAGTTGTTGCGCAGCGGCTCAATCCACATGGTGATCGCCGTCCACGCCATCGCGACACGCTGACCGGCGCCGCTCTGGACACCGACTAAGTGCTGGCTGATCCGCACCGAGCCGTACAACGCGGCGATCATGGCCACCTGCCATAGGAAACCCACCAGGGGAAACGGCAGCAGGTGCAACGGGTAGAACACGATCGCCGCGAACGGCGGATACGTGAACGGCAGCGGGAAATCCGGCGTGTGCTCGCTGTAGACGAAGTTGTACAGGGTGCCGGGATGGTCGATGGCGGCCGCGCCGCCCAGATATACGTGCAGGTCGACGAAGTTTGCGCCGTTGGGCGTCAGGTACGTCAAGCCGAGTCGTGCGGCGATGCTGACGATCAGCAACAGCGGCGCGGCGGTGCTGATCAGGCTCGCCAGCCGCCGGGAGATGGGTGCCGCCGGGGCGGCAACAGTGGTGTTTATCTGCCTGACTTTAGCGATCGCGTCGGGCGCCGTGGTGTTCTCCGTCGTCACCGCCTCCGGATGTACCGCCGCGGCCTTTGCCGACGATCCGCAGTTCGGGGCCGTGTCGGCAACCGTCTGGTCACCGCCATCACTCGTATCGGTAACGATCAAATAAATGCCACACGTGTCACTTGAGTCCCACCCGTATCAAAGTAGCTTTTGGGCCTGTCACCTGTTGTCGATCCCTTGGGGGAGCAATGCCAACCATCTGGACTTACGCGAAAGCCGCCGCCGTTGTCGTCGGTTCGTCCGCCGCCCTACTCGCGGGCGGTATCGCCCACGCCGACCCTGCGCCGATTCCCGACCCCGGCCTGCAGAACATCCCGCAGCAGCTGATCGCTTCGGCGGCCAACGCTCCGCAGATTCTGCAGAACCTCGCCACCGCCCTCGGCGCACAGCCGCCGGCCGCGCCGGCCCAGCCCGGCATCACCTTCCCGGGCCTGCCCTCGGCCGCACAGGCGCCCGCGGCGTCTGCCCCGGCGGGTATCCCGTCCATTCCGGGACTCACGCCGGCCGCGACCACGCCGACCGCCCCCACGGCGGCCAGCCCGACCATCCCCGGGCTGGGCTCGATCCCCGGACTGGCGCAGTCGACGCCGGCGGCTCCCGCCGCTCCGGCGAGTTCCGGGATCCCCGGGCTGAGCTCGATCCCGGGCCTGTCGGCGCCGGCGGCACCTGCCGCCGCCACCGCACCGGCGTCATCTCCGCTGTCGCAGGTGGCGAACGTCAACATGCCGGCGCTGCCGAGCCTGCCGGGGCTGCCGCTGAATGTGCCGCCGAAGCTGTCGCTTCCGGGCGACCTGCCGGCACTGGCCACGGGCGCCGTCCCGGGGACGCCGGCCGCACCCGCCGCAGCCGCGCCGGCTCCGGTGACGCCGCCGTCGCTGTTCTCGGCCCTGCCCTGATCAGTCTGCTAAACGGCTAAACCCACTACCGAAGGACCGGAGGACATCGTGGAAAGCACTTGGAATCTGTCCAGAGGTTTGGCCGCTGTCGTCGTGGCTTCGGCTGCCGCGTTCGGGCTCTGCCCGGGCGCGGCGGCCGACCCGGCGGCACCGCAGCCGACACCGCCGCAACCCAACGCGACCCAGGGGCTACCGGGCCTGCCCGCGTTGTCGCAGCTGAGCCCGATAATCCAGCAAGCGGCGAGCGACCCGGGCCAAGCGACCCAGCTGTTGATGGCCGCCGCGCAAGCGTTCGCCCACAACCCATCGACGCCCACCGAATCGAAGAATGTGGCCGCGTCGGTGAATCAGTTCGTACAGGAGCCGGGCGCCCCGCTGCCCGGTGCGCCGGCCCCAGCGCCTAACGCCGCGCCGGCCGAGCACGTACCCGCGGTCGGCGTCGTGCCGGGCGCCCAGGCACATCTGCCGACGGGCATCGACCCGGCACACGCCGCGGGCCCGGCCCCGATTGCCGCTCCGTCGGCTACTCCGCCGGCGGCCACCCCGCCCGCTTCCGCACCGACACCCCACGGGATCGCTCCAGGGGCGGCCCCCGGCCCGACTCCGACCGCACCCGACGCGGCGCCCGCTCCGGTAGCAGCACCGGCAGCTGCGCCCGCCCCGGGCCCGGCACCCGCGCCGGCCGCTGCACCCGCACCGGCACCGAACCCGGCTCCGGCACCGGGCGCCCCCGCGGCGGCAGCTCCGGATTTCGGCCCTGGCGCACCGATTACGCAGGACTTCATGTATCCCTCGATCGGCAGCAATTGCCTCGCGGACGGCAGTAGTTCAATAGCGGCGGCACTGTCGGTGGCCGGCCCGGCCACGATTCCGCTGCCGGGTCCGCAAGCCGGCCAGACCGCCTACGTGTTCACCGCGGTCGGCACGCCCGGACCAGCCGAGGTGCAGAAGCTGCCACTGAACGTCACCTGGGTCAACCTGACCACCGGCAAGTCGGGCACCGTAACGCTCAAGCCCCGCACCGACATCAATCCCGACGGGCCGACGACATTGACCGGAATTGCCGATACCGGTTCGGGCAGCGTCATGTCGACGATCTTCGGTCAGGTCACGACCAAAGAGAAGCAGTGCCAGTTCCTGCCCACCATCGGCTCAACCGTGGTGCCGTAAAAGCCAACTAACCAACCCCCTAGCGCGAGCGCGCGTGTCCCGCACGACACGTGCGCTCGCCTATGTGTGGGGGGCGAACTTAGTACGCCATGAACAGAATTGCGTCGCGGTCGTACTCCAGACCCGGATGAACGCTCGACAGGTGGGCCTGGGTCAGTTCGACCAGCTCATCCTCATCTTTGCCGACGATGGCTTCTCCGCACGGACACGTCAGGTGTGTCTTCACGTTGCCGCCTTCCCTTCTGGTGACCTACTACTTTGCCGCCTTGGCTGCTGCTTTCATCTGCTTCTTGTACGAACGCACTTCGCCCATCGATTGGGCGTCGACGATGTCGGCGACGGAGATATGGGTGCCCGCCTTACCGAACTGCCCGGCAGCCGCGCGCCAGCCTTCGACAGTGACGCCGTACTGCTTGCCCAGCAATGCCAGGAAGATCTGCGCCTTCACCTCGCCGAAACCGGGCAACGACTTGATTCGCCGCAACAGCTCGTTGCCGTCGGGGTCGCCGGCGGTCCACAAGCCGGCGGCGTCACCGTCGTAACGGTCGACGATGATCTGGGCCAAGGTCTGGATACGCTTGGCCATTGATCCCGGAAACCGGTGTATCGCAGGCCTTTCCGAGCACAGCGCGGCGAACTTATCGGGGTCGTAGTCAGCGATCTCGACAGCACCGAAGCTGCCCATCCGGTCCGCGATCTTCTTGGGTCCCGAGAAGGCGGTCTCGAACGGCACCTGCTGATCAAGAACCATCCCGATGAGCAGGGCCAACGGGTTCTCGTCCAGCAGCGCGTCGGCCGCGGGATCTTGAGCGAGCCAAAGTGTCACCGTCAACGACCAACCTTTCGCTCAACACCCTAAGACTTCGACAGACTACCTACCAGAAAGGCGGTGACGACCAGCGGATAACCGCCGAGCTATCGTGACGTGGTGGTGGATGAGGCCAAATTGGCACTGATGCTGGCCCGGGATGAACTGCATCAGCTCGTGACTGCTTATTGCCGGGCCGTCGACCGCGCTGATTATGAAGCGCTGCGGAACCTGTACCACCCGGACGCGACCGACGCGCACGGCTCGTTCTCGACGGGCGGCGTCGAACAGTTCATCGCCCAGCTACAGGCGGCGGAACCGTATGTACGTGTCTCCCAACACAACATCACCACCACGAACTTCGTGATCGAAGGTGACGGGGCCCGCGGCGAGGTCTATTGCCTGGTGTTTCACACCTTCGCCGGTCCCGACCACGACATCGACGTCGTCATCGGCGGCCGATACCTGGACACATACATCAATCACGACGGCACCTGGAAGTTCCTCCAACGCACCATCGTGGCGGATTGGGCATACCAAAACGACCCGTCCCAAGTGGACTTCGGACATCCCAGCACCCGGGGAAGCCTGCGCGGCAAGCCGGGCCAGGCAGACCCTTCGATCGGGCTACTCGCCCCGCCCCAAGGCTAGACGAAAAGCTCTGTCTGCCAACGGCTCTGGGTAACTTAGCCGCCGCTCTTGCGGCGGAATTCCCGACGGCTGCCCGCCGCTCCGTGGGCCCGAGACTGCTTGCCACCACCGTCTTTGTGATCGGATCCGCCCGCCGACTTGGACATCTTGCGTTCCAGGGCTTCGCGAAACTTGCGCTTGTTCTCGTCCTCTGCCCCCGAAGCATCCTGCTTGGAGTTCGATTCAGCCATACCGGCAGCCTAACCCGTTACCGCTTGCCCGGAGGCATGCCGTAGAGGTGGGAGATCGGCAGCGTCAGCACCACCCGCCGGTCGGTGACCATCGCCTGCCGGTACTCGTCCCAATCCGGATGCTCACCGGCGATGTTGCGATACAACGCAATCAGTGCTTCGACGGTTTCGTCGTCGGGTGCGGCGGCGCAGGGCGTCAGTTCCGCCGTGCCCTCGGCGACGGCATACGACCAGCCGTCGTCGGAGTCGACCAGGATCGAAGCCCGCGGATCACGGCGCAAATTGCGGGTTTTGGCCCGCGGCTCGGTGATCGATACCCGAATCACCAACTCGCGCGGATCGAAGTGATAACTGACGTTCGACAGTTGCGGCCGCCCGTCGCCTTTGATTGTGGCCAGCACCCCGAGGGAGTTCCCTTTGATCAGTGCCAGCAGCTTGTCGTCGAAGACTTGGCGTCCCATCCCCAAAGACTACGTCGCTCTGGTGCAATCGGATGATGACCAAGTACGCGGTGTTCCTGCGCGGCGTCAACGTCGGCGGCGTCAATCTCAAAATGGCCGAGGTCGCGACGGCCCTTACCGACACGGGGTTCACTGCCGTGCGCACCATCCTGGCCAGTGGCAACGTGCTGCTGGAGTCCTCGGCCAAGACGGCCGGAGTGCGCAAGAAAGCCGAAGCCGCCTTGCGGGAGAGGTTCGGTTACGACGCGTGGGTCCTGGCCTACGACATCGATGCGGTGCGCGCCATCCTCGACGCCTACCCGTTCGAGCCCGAGGTCGACGGGTATCAGTCCTACGTCACGTTCGTCGCCGACACCGCGGTGCTCGACGAACTCGCCGGGCTGGGCAAGCAAGCCGGCCCCGACGAGAAGATCCGCCGCGGTGACGGCGTCATCTACTGGCAGGTGCCCAAGGGCAGCACGCTGGACAGCACGATCGGCAAGACGATGGGCAAGCCGCGCTACAAGTCGTCGACCACCACGCGCAACCTGCGCACCCTGGCCAAGCTTTTGCGGTGATGCCCAGCCCAAAGATCGGTAAGGTTTGCCCCGATGACCTCTGCTCAAGAGCACGGAAAAGAGAAGGTCTCGCTGGACGGTGTCCCCGAGACCGCCCTGCTGACGCTGAATGCGCGGGCCCAGGAAGCGCGCCGCCCCGATCCGCTGATCGTGGATCCGATGGCGATAGCGCTGGCCGATTCGATCCACTACGACTTCGCGAAGTTCGGTCGAACTCGTCAGGACATCGCGTTGCGCTCGCGGCTCTTCGACACCCAGACCGCGTCTTACCTGGCCGGGCATCCGACGGCCACCGTAGTCGCGCTGGCCGAGGGCCTGCAGACCAGCTTCTGGCGGTTGGACGCAGCCCTTCCGCAAGCTCAATTTCGTTGGCTGACAATCGATTTACCGGAAATCATCGATATCCGCGACCGGCTGCTGCCGTCCTCGTCACGGGTTTCGGTCTGCGCCCAGTCGGCGTTGGAGTACAGCTGGATGGACTCGGTCGACGCCGACGGCGGCGTGTTCATCACCGCCGAGGGACTGCTGATGTATCTACAACCCGAGCAAGCGGTCGGGTTGATTGCCCAGTGCGCCAAAAGGTTTCCCGGCGGCCGGATGCTGTTCGACCTGCCTCCGGCGTGGTTCGTCAAGGTGAGTCAGCGCGGCATGCGAACCTCGCGAGGTTACCAGGGGCCGCCGTTGCCGTTCGGCCTGTCGGCTGCCCAGGCGGCCGATCTGGTGAACACCGTGCCGGGTGTGCGCGCGGTCCACGAATTGCGGCTGCCACCAGGACGCGGTCGCGCGTTCAACGCCGCGGTGTCGATGATCTACCGCGCCCGCGCTTTCAAAGCGCTGCGGCCATGCTTGACGCTGCTCGAATTCGGCTAGCGCGAATCCTCGTCGGGCACCGCCTCGATGTAGCGCAGCGCGTCGGCCTTGCTCAGCCCAAGTCCGCGGGCCACATGGACGTATTCGCGGGCCGCGGCCGCCATCGCCGCGTCGGTCGGATCGTAGCGGGCAATGAAAGTGCCGAAACGACCACGGGTTTCGACAATGGCCGCCGTCTCCAGCTCACGGTATGCGCGCGCCACCGTATTGACGGCCACACCGAGTTGGCCGGCCAGCTCGCGCACCGTCGGCAACCGGCTGCCGGGCGGCAAAGCGCCATCCCGCACACCATCGATGACCTGCGTCCGGAGCTGGTCGAACAGCGGCCGGCCGCCCTTCAGGTCGACCCTTAGCCATTCGCCCAGCTCCACGTGTCCAGTATTACCCAAACCACCGCTATGTTGGTGGCATGCGAGTGACGGTGCTCAGCGGCGCGGGGATCTCCGCAGAGAGCGGAGTGCCGACGTTTCGCGACGACAAGAACGGATTGTGGGCCCGTTTCGACCCCTACGAGCTGTCCAGCACCCAGGGCTGGCTCGACAATCCCGAGCGGGTGTGGGGCTGGTATTTGTGGCGGCATTATCTGGTGGCCACCGTCAAACCCAATGACGGGCACCGGGCCATCGCCGCGTGGCAGGACTACGCCGAGGTCAACGTCATCACCCAGAACGTCGACGACCTGCACGAGCGCGCGGGCAGCGCCCCGGTGCACCATCTGCACGGCAGCCTTTTCGAATTCCGTTGCGCGAGTTGCGATATGCCCTACAGCGATGCCCTGCCCGAGATGCGCGAACCGGCACTCGAGGTGCAACCACCGCTGTGCCCCGGCTGCGGCGGGCTGATCCGGCCCGACATCGTGTGGTTCGGCGAGCAGCTGCCCGAAGGACCATGGCAGCAGGCGGTCGAGGCGACCCAGGCCGCCGACGTGATGGTGGTGGTGGGGACCTCGGCGATCGTCTACCCGGCCGCCGGCCTCGCCGAGCTTGCGCTGTCCCGCGGCACCGCCGTGATCGAGGTCAATCCCGAGCCCACGCCGCTGTCCGGCAGCGCCACGATCAGCATCCGCGAGCCGGCGAGTCAGGCGTTGCCGGGATTGCTACAGCGGCTGCCGGCGCTGCTGAGGTAACGGCCGGCGGCTTACGGCCTGCGCGCGCGTCCCAGCAACAGCTCCGACACCGGCATGGGCGACCAGGCAGGCAGCGTCCACTCCCGCCGGGAGGTGTCCACCTCGAATCCGGCGTCGACGATCGCGCGTTCGGTATCGCGATGGGTGTGGCAGTTACCCAGCAGCCGGGGCCACACCGTCGCGTCGGCGAACCGCTGCAGCCGGCCCCGCACCCCGGCGCTGGCGACGTGCTCGAGGTAACGCAACTCCCCGCCGGGCCGCAGTAATGCGAACAGGTGCCGCAGCACCATCGCGGGGTCGCGCACCGAGCACAACACCAGCGAGCACACCACCGCATCGAAGGGCCCCGCGCCGCTGAACTCCTCCACGGTCTGGTTGGTCAGGACAACCGGAATGGGCGCCGCGGCGGCGGCTGCCCGCGCCCGGGCCGCCAGTCGCGGTTCGGGCTCCATCGCCACCACCTGTTCGACGGACCGCGGATAGTTCGGGAAGTTCGTCCCGATACCCGCCCCGACTTCGAGCACCCGGCCCGACAAACCGGCCAGGTTCTCACGCCGCAGCGCCCGCACCGCATCCGTCTCGTGAGCGGCGACGACCGGCCACACCCGCGCAAAGAACCGGTTATCGAGCGTTTCTGTCGCTGCTGATGTCATTCCCCACCTTCCGACTCCGAACGGGCCTCAGCATAAATCCATCCGACGCCCCTGACTGCCGATCCGGCCTGGCGATCAACTTCGCCCTCAACGGCGTGTGTCCGGCTCAACCGATCTTCGTGACCGGCTCGCCGACCGGATACCCGTTGTGCTGCACCGAGATCGCGATCGGCTCGATATCCACGGCCGGTTCGGCCGGTCCCTCGCTGATGCCGAACCGCTCGTGCAGCCAGACCAACGGCCTGGGCGCCCACCAGTTCCAGCGGCCCATCACATGCATGAATGCCGGGACCAGAACCATCCGGACCAGAGTTGCGTCGACGAACACGGCCAGGGTCAGGCCGAGGCCGAACATCCGCATGAAGGACACATGCGCGGCGATCAGCGCGGCGAACGACATCGACATGACCAACGCGGCGGCGGTGATCACCCTGCCCGTGCGCGCCACGCCGTGCGCCACCGCCTCGTCGTTGGCGGCGTGCGCCTGTTTGGCGGTCGACTTCGCCGGCCGGTACTGCAGCCAGTACTCGCGGATCCGGGAGATCAGGAACACCTCGTAGTCCATCGACAGGCCGAACGCGATGCAGAACAACAGCACCGGCATGTTCGCCACCAGCGTGCCGCTCGGCGTCGTTCCCAGCGCACCGAGATGGCCGTCCTGGAAGATCCACACCAGCGCGCCGAACGCCGCGGTCAGCGAGAGCACGTTGCACATCAGCGCCTTCACCGGCAACACCACGCTGCCGGTGAGCAGGAACAGCAAGATGAAGGTGACCGCGGCCATCACGCCCAGCACCATCGGGAGCCGATCTGTCACCGCATTCACGCTGTCGCGGTTGACCTGCGCGACGCCGGCCATCTCCACGGCGCGACCGCCGGGCCCGGGCACCTGGTGCAACCGGTTGAGCTGGGTGTCGTTCGCTTGCGAGAACAGCGGCGCCGTGCTGCTCACGGTCAGGAAAGCGCTGCCGTCGACAAGCCCGGTTGCCGCGGCCGGTGGTCCGACCCGGTCGCCGCCCACGAACGTCCCAGTCGGGTCGGTTACCGCCGACACGTCGGGAACCCGCGACAAGTCGGCGGCATATTTGTCCAGATCCGCCGGCGCCAGGCCACGGGCATCGGGGACGACGACGGGCACCACCGTTGCGGAATCGTGCGCGAAACCGGTGCGCAACCGGTCACCGACCTGATGCGACGACGCCGAAGTGGGCAGCACCCGGTCGTCCGGGAAGCCCCACTTCACCGAGAGGAACGGAAGACCGAGCAGCAGCAGAACGGCGACGACAGCCAGCCCGACCGGCAGCCAACGGCGCATCACGAACTTGCTCGACCGGTACCAGAACAGCTGCTCGACCGGCTTGTGCACCGGCTCGGAGCGGTGCAGCGCCCGACGCACCAGTCGGCGCACGTCCCAGGCATCCAGCCGGGGACCCAGCAGCACGATTGCGGCCGGGGTCAGCACGATGGACGCCGTCGCGACGAAGGCCACGGTGGCGACCCCGGCGTAGGCAAACGACTTGAGGAAATACATCGGGAACAGCGCCGTCGCCGACATCGACAACGCCACGGTGACGGCGGAGAACAGCACCGTGCGGCCGGAGGTGGCCATAGTCCGGATCAGTGCCTCGTCTCGGTCACACCCCTCGGCCAACTCGTCGCGATAACGGCTGAGGATCAGCAGCGTGTAGTCGATAGCCAATGCCAGGCCCAAGGCGGTACTCAGGTTGAGCGCGAAGATCGACACTTCAGTGGTAAACGTGACGAGCCGCAGCACCGTCATCGAGCCGACGACAGCCAGCGCGCCGAGCGCCATCGGCAACACCGCCGCCAGCACCCCGCCGAACACCCAGACCAGCACCAGGAAGCTCAGCGGGATCGCAATGATCTCCATCAATAAGAGGTCTTCTTGGTTCTGCGTGTTGATCTGGGCGTACTGCATCGCCGAGCCGCCGGCGCGGACGGTGACGCCGTCACGATCGTGCACGAACTGTTCGGACAGGGTTTGGGCGTTTTTCTGCGTGTCGTTTTCCCCGCCCTTGAGGTTGACCACGATCAGGCCCGACTTGCCGTCGGTGCTGACCAGATCGGCCGCGGCCTGCGACGGTGCTGTCCAGGCCGACGACACGTTGTAGACCAAGGGCGAACGTTGCAACTGGTCCACCAGGTCGGTGCCCACCTTGCGGGCCTGTTCGCTGTTGGCGCCCGCGGGCACGGTCACCAGAATCAACATCTGCTGACCGCTCTGCCCGAACTTGTCGGCCAGCACCGCGATCGCGTGCGCGGACTCCGAGTTCGGGTCCTGGAAACCGCCGGGGGCCAAGCTCTTGGCGACCGGGATGCCGAAGACCGCCGCGGCGATGAACACCAGGACCCCGACCGCGCCGATTCGGCGCGGTGCAGCGATGGCCAGCCGAGCGATCCTTGGCAGCATCCTTGCTTCCTCCCCGATGGCGGTCCCGCGGGCCCACACCATATTCGCGGTAACCTAGCCGCGGTAAGTGACAGGTGTCAAACAACTCCACCAGGAGCTACGGGGTAAGAGTCCGATTGGTTCGATGAGGTTTCAAACCCGCGAACACTAAGAGTCCGGCCAGAAAATTGGGTGGCAACTAAGCCGCTCACGGGCCAAATGCGGCGCTAGACCTCAGACGAACCTACTCGTGAGTAAATTGCCACCATTTTCCGAATCGTGACTCAAAGATTTCTTAATGGTTG
This sequence comes from Mycobacterium sp. IDUB_19, assembly GCF_055419445.1. Classification (NCBI taxonomy): domain Bacteria; kingdom Bacillati; phylum Actinomycetota; class Actinomycetes; order Mycobacteriales; family Mycobacteriaceae; genus Mycobacterium; species Mycobacterium sp. IDUB_19. Next base: position 21,412 of record NZ_JBVAXR010000013.1, read on the forward strand.
CTCTTAGGCTCATCCTCATGTGGATCGACGACTTGAGTGCAGACGTCATCAAAGTTGACTTCGAGGCTCTCTACCACGGCGACGTGCTGGTGGAAGGTGAGACCTCCGAGCAGTTTGAAGACTGGCACCCGCTGCCCAACGCGAGCTGACCATCATGAGCTTGCTCGCTCGGCTACTTATGGCCGACTCCTCGGTCTCCCGTTGGTTCCGTCGATCTCATTGATCTTGTTGCCAACAAAAACCCCCGCCACGGCGGGGGTTTTTGTGTTTGGACCCAAAACCTGGCTCAGCGCGGCGCCATCCGGATGGCGCCATCGAGGCGGATGACCTCGCCGTTGAGCATCGGGTTTTCGATGATGTGCACGGCCAGCGCGCCGTACTCGTCGGGATCACCCAGCCGGGCCGGGTGCGGCACCTGCTTACCCAGCGACTTCTGCGCCTCCTCGGGCAGCGAACCGAGCAGCGGCGTCTTGAACAACCCGGGCGCGATGGTCATCACGCGAATGAGCTCGCGCGACAGGTCACGCGCGATCGGCAGCGTCATGCCAACCACGCCACCCTTGGAGGCCGAGTAGGCGGCCTGCCCGATCTGACCGTCGAACGCGGCGACCGAGGCGGTGTTGATGATGACGCCACGCTCCTCGCCGACCGGTTCGGTTTTGGCGATGCGCTCGGCAGCCAGCCGGAGCACGTTGAACGTGCCGATCAGGTTTACCCCGACCACCTTCTTGAACCCGTCCAGCGGGAACGGGCCGTCCTTGGACAGCGTCTTGATGGCGTTGCCGATGCCCGCACAGTTGACGTTGATGCGCAGCGGGCCCAGCGACTCGGCCACATCGAGCGCGCTGCCGACACCGGCCTCATCGGTGACATCGGCCTCGACGAAGCGGGCGCGATCGCCCAGCTCGCTAACGACGTCCTCGCCGCGGAGGTCGATCACGACCACATGCGCACCCGCATCCAGCAGCCGTTTGGTGGTGGCAAGGCCCAGGCCTGAGGCGCCCCCGGTGACGACGGCAACGGCGTCTTTGATCTCCATGCGAGTCCTTTCGTGTCCTGCCGACCAACTTGTTGGTTGGGGACTATACCCAGTCGTTGAGTACAGCCGCGACGTCGGTCACCGGCGCCGCGGGGCGCGGTGTCTCCGGCGCAGTGCGGGAGAACCGCGGCGCCGGCAGCGGCTGCAGACCGCCGTTGACCTCGTAGAAGGTGTTGCGCTCGGTGATGTGCGGCTCGGTCTGCACCTCGCCGAACGCCAGTATCGGCGTCACGCACGCGTCGGACTCGGCGAAAACCTTGGCCCAGTGGTCGCGGTCGTGGCTGGCGAACTTTTCGGTGAGCACCGCTCGCAGTTCGGGCCAGCGGCTGACGTCGTTCTGCGGCGGCAGGTCGGCGCCTTCCAGGCCCAGCCCGGTCAGCATGGCGGCGTAGAACTGCGGCTCGATGGCCCCGACCGCGACATATCGGCCGTCGGCGCACTCGTAGGTGTCGTAGTAGGGCGCGCCGCCGTCGAGCAGGTTGGTGCCGCGTGCGTCGGTCCACATCCCCGAGGCGCGCATCTGCCACATCATCTGGACCAACACGCTGGAGCCGTCGACCATCGCGGCGTCGACGACCTGCCCCTTGCCGGAGGTCTGCCGCTCCCACAACGCCGACAGGATGCCGAGCAACAGGAACATCGAACCGCCGCCGAAGTCGCCGACCAGGTTCAGCGGCGGCACCGGCCGTTCGTTCGCCCGGCCGATGGAGTGCAGGATGCCGTTCAGCGAGATGTAGTTGATATCGTGGCCCGCCTGCTGGCTGCGCGGGCCCGTCTGGCCCCAGCCGGTCATCCGGGCGTAGACCAGCCGCTCATTGACCTTGGCGCAGTCCTGCGGACCCAGACCGAGTCGCTCGGTGACACCGGGGCGGTAGCCCTCGATCAGCACGTCGGCTTTGGCGATCAGCTTCAGGACGGTCTCGCGCCCTTCGTCGGACTTCAGATCGGCGGTCACCACCCGCCGGTTGCGCATCATGGCGTCCTTGGCCCCCCCGTCTGAGCCACCGGGACCGGATGACGGGCGATCGATGCGCACCACGTCGGCGCCCAGATCTCCCAGAATCATCGCGGCATGGGGGCCCGGCCCGATGCCAGCCAGCTCCACTACCCGTAGTCCATTGAGCGGTCCCGCCATGATCCACCGACCTTTCGTCTGCTCTGACGCGTGTCAACCCGGTCGTTGGCATCTTCGCAGCCGCGCTCGACGGCCGCGCACCCCGGTCGCTTACCCGGTGATTAGGGTGAGCCCCATGCCGGAATCCGCGCTCGACACGCAGGCGTCCATCGCAGGTCTTGCCGTCACCCTGGCCGACGGCGTGCTGTCGGTGACCATCGACCGGCCGGACAGCCTCAACTCGGTGACCACGCCGGTACTGACCGGGATCGCCGACGCGATGGAAAGCGCGGCTACCGATCCGCGCGTCAAGGTGGTGCGCTTCGGCGGCGCGGGTCGCGGCTTCTGCTCCGGTGCGGGCATGAGCGCCGACGACCTCGCCAACGGCGGGCCGGGCACCGAGATCATCGCGCAAGTCAACCGGGCCATCCGGGCCATCACCGCACTGCCGCGGCCGGTCGTCGCCGTTGTTCAGGGGCCCGCGGCCGGTGTCGGTGTTTCCCTGGCCCTGGCCTGTGACGTCGTATTGGCTTCTGACAAAGCGTTTTTCATGCTTGCCTTCACCAAGATCGGGTTGATGCCCGACGGTGGCGCCTCGGCATTGGTGGCGGCGGCGATCGGCCGGATCCGCGCGATGCGGATGGCACTACTGGCGGAGCGGTTGCCCGCCGCCGAGGCATTGTCCGCGGGCCTGGTCAGCGCGGTCTACCCGGCCGATGACTTCGATGCCGAAGTCGACAAGCTGATCTCGGCATTGTTGACGGGCCCAGCGGTGGCCTACGCCAAGACCAAGGACTCGATCAACGCGGCCACCCTGACCGAATTGGACGCGGCCCTGGAACGCGAATTCCACGGCCAGGCCACGCTGCTGCGATCCCACGACTTCGCCGAGGGCGCAACGGCGTTCCAACAGCGCCGCACGCCGAACTTCGCCGATCGCTACCTCGCTTAAGCGGCCGGCCAATCGGCAATCCGCTCTTGTGTCAGTTCCGAATAACCTGGCGAGAGAGGAGGGAAATCGATGACGGCTGAACAGGTTCGCTGCTTGGTGACCGGAGCAACCGGCTACATCGGCGCCCGGCTGGTCTGGCGACTGCTTGACGAAGGCCACCGAGTGCGGGCGTTGGCCCGTGACCCGAACAAGTTGTCAGATGTCCCGTGGCGAGAGCGCGCCGAGGTGGCGCGCGGCGACCTCGGCGACGTCGATTCGCTGATCGAAGCATTCGACGGGATGGACGTCGTGTACTACCTGGTCCATTCAATGGGCACGTCGAAGGATTTCACCGCCGAGGAAAACCGCGCCGTCCGCAACGTCGTGACTGCCGCTCACCGCGCGGGGGTGCGGCGGGTGGTGTATCTGAGCGGGTTGCATCCGGAAAACAGGAAGCTCTCGCCGCATCTCGAGTCGCGCAAAGCCGTGGGCGAGGCCCTGATCGACTCCGGCATTGAGACGGTGGTGCTACAGGCCGGAGTGGTCGTCGGGTCGGGGTCGGCGTCGTTCGAAATGATCCGGCACCTCACCGACCGGTTGCCGGTGATGACCACGCCGAAATGGGTGCACAACAGAATTCAGCCCATCGCGGTGCGTGACGTGCTCTACTACCTGGTCGCCGCGGCCACGGCGCCGGTGCCGTCATCGCGAACCTGGGATATCGGCGGTCCCGACGTGTTGGAGTACGGCGACATGATGCGCGTCTACGCCGAGGTCGCTGGGCTGCACCGGCGCTACTTGATCGTGCTGCCGTTCTTGACGCCGACGATTGCCAGCCTGTGGATTGGGGCCGTGACGCCGATTCCGCCCGGTTTGGCGCGCCCGCTGATCGAATCGCTGGAATGCGATGCGGTGATGAGTAATTCCGACATCGACACCATCATCGAGGCCCCGCCCGGTGGCCTTACCGGCTACCGACGGGCTGTCGAGTTGGCGCTTGACCGCGCGGCGCGCGGCGTCCCGGAACCCTCGTGGTCGTCGTTGCGGTCCGAACCGGCCGAGGCCCTGCCCACCGACCCGGACTGGTCGGGCGAGATTGTCTACACCGATATTCGCACCGCCGCAACCACCGCCGAACCCGCGAAAGTCTGGAACGCGGCGGAGAAAGCCGTGAACTCACGGGCAGCCGGCTGGAAGGTCGAGGAGCGCGCAGCGGGAACCCTGCTGCGGCTGCGCTCCACCAAACGGGCGCCGGGACGAGAGTGGCTCGAGATCGCGGTCACGCAGCAAGACGGTCGCGGCAGCCGCTACACCCAACGGTCCATCTTTCTGCCGAGGGGCATTCCGGGGCGGGTGTACTGGTTCTTCGTGCGGCCGGCCCACACCGCCGCAATGCGTGCGCTGGCCCGCGAGGTCGTCGGTTCGGCCCGATAGCCGGCGTCAGACACCGAACATCGGGGGCAATACAAGAACCATGATCAGCCCCCATACCAGGTGGGTGAGCACCGGCGCCAGGACACCGCCGGTCGCCCGGCGCTCGAACGCACACACCGTCCCCAGGATGATCGCAGCGAAACCGAGCATGGGGTTGCCACTGGCCAGCGTCGCGCACGTGTAGAGGACGGTCGAAATCAAGACAGGGTGATAGCGGCCCAGCGCGGTGTAGAGCGCGCCGCGAAAGAAAACTTCCTCGGCGACGCCGTTGACAAGCGTGATCGCCACGATCACCGGATACCACCCGTGGTGGGCGTACAGCAGCACCCGGGTTATCAGCTCCGCTACCGGCGCGATCTCTCGGGCGATCAGCCCGCCGATCACGAAAACCCCGCCGAGCAGGAGGCCGATTGTCGTCCCGGTGATGACCGGCCGTTGGTTGCGGCCACGCCAGCAGATGCCGCCCAGATGCAGCGGGCCGGAGATGAACCCACCGGCGACCCACACCCCCGCCAGCGCCAGGGTCAGCCAGTAGAAGCTCGACTCGCCCGGATGGAGCCGCAGTGAATAACCAAGCACCGCAGCACCGACCACCAAAGTGATCGCGACCAGGACGCGGCGTCGCCGCACCAACGAGGGCGGTTCATGGTGTGGCACAGCGACATTGGTGACGGCTCGCCACAGCTCGGAGAACACACTGGTGTGGTACGGGGTGGTGGCTTGGCTCATGCCGGACGTACCTTCGGGGTGAGGGTGAGCATGATGTCGAGGCCGGTTCGCAGTGCTCCGGCGACCGGACCGGGAACCATGTTGACCAGCTTAAGGGTGGGCCGGGCGATGGGTGGGGTGATCGCCCTGGCAAGCCGCCGGATGCGCAGGGCATCCCCGCCGGCCCACCCGGGATCGGTATCGGCGAGATGATGCGGATCCGCCAGCGCATTGACGGGCCGAGGCCTGCCGTTCGACGTCAATGCCCGGCCGATGGCGTCCCCGACGCTTAGCAGGCCGCCGGGCGGGTCGGGTACCCGGCCGCGCAGCCCGCTGGCGGAGGCCACCATCGGGTGATCGAGCGATTCCACCAAGTCGCCGGCCAATCCCGGGGGCACGGGCAGCGCGAGCCCGGTGACCAGCGACGCCAGCGAGGTGTCGACTCTGCCGACCGGCAATGCCGCGTGCCACCTGCCCGAGACACGCGCATACGTCTTGAGTAGGTCCCGGTAGGACGTGGTGTCCGGGCCGGAGATGTCATAGGCGCCCGCGGGGACTCGCTCGGGGTTCGCCGCGGCGAGCAGATAGTGCAGCACGTCGCGGATGGAGATCGGATCGATCGGATTGGCCATCCAGCTCGGTGCAGGGATCAGCGGGAAACGGTCTCCCACGTAGCGCATCATCTCGAACGACGTCGAGCCGGCGCCGATGATCACCGCCGCACCCAGCCACACCAGTTCCGGCCCGTCGGGGACCGTCAGCGCCTCGGCCACCTCGGCCCGGCTGGCCAGGTGGTCGGACAGTTCCCCACCGGCGGGCACGAAGCCGCCCAGATAGACGATGCGCCGCACCCCGGCGTCCCTGGCGGCGGCCGCGACGTTGGCGGCCGAGGCCTGGTCGGCGTCGCGAAAGTCGGGCTGACCGATCGCGTGCACCAGGTAATAGAGCACGTCAACCGGGCCCGCGGCGTCCATCGCGGCCTGCGCCGACACGGGGTCGCAGGCATCGAGCTCGACCGGTGCGACGTGGTCAAACCAACCGAAGCTCTTGAGCCGCTCGGGATTTCGGGTAGCGGCTACCACTTGGTGTTGGTTCGCAAGCAACGCCGTGACTAGACGCGATCCCACATAGCCACTGGCACCGGTGACCAGAATTCGCATACCCCTGACCCTATCCCGCACTGGGTGCGCCCAAACCCCAACGGCCCAGCCGCGAAGCGGGGCGAGGGCAACAGCATGACCAGGCGCGAGCGCGTTCCGCAGAATGACCAGTGGTCATGGTCACAGTTAGTAAGGATGAACTAACTAACCTACGGTGCCGTAACCCAGGACATGAACAACATCACAGGGGGCAGTTCGGGAAGTCTCGGACTGAAAACCACGACCACCAACGCAGATCCGTCAATCGCAGCAGCTGCGGTGAAGTTCCCGCCAAACCGGTATACGCAGGACGAAGCGATCGGGGCGCTGACCGACTTCGCGGGGCCCGAATTTCGGCGTTTCGCCCTGAGCAGTGGGGTGGAGCACCGGAACACCGCCCTGCCGCTGTCGCGATACCGCGAGCTGTCCGGTTTCACCGAAGCCAACGCCGCCTACCTCGACGTCGCCCTTGACCTGGGCGAGCAGGCGCTGGTGACAGCGCTGGACGAGGCGGGAGTCGAGCCGTCGGAGGTGGACATCGTTTTTTCGACGACGGTGACCGGACTGGCCGTACCGACGGTGGAGGCACGCCTGGCGGCGCGGGTCGGGTTGCGCCCAGACGTCAAACGCATCCCGCTGTTCGGCCTGGGTTGTGTGGCGGGTGCGGCCGGAACGGCCCGCATGCATGACTACCTGCGCGCCTTCCCCGACCAGGTGGCCGCGCTGCTGGCCGTCGAGCTGTGCTCTTTGACCATTCAGCGCGAAGACAATTCGGTGGCCAATCTGGTTGCCAGCAGCCTGTTCGGCGACGGCGCCGCGGCCGTCATCGCAAAGGGCGCCAACCGCGCGGACCGGCCTGCCGGTCCTCGCGTGCTGGCCACCCGGAGCAGGCTCTACCCCGACACCGAAGACGTCATGGGCTGGAACATCGGCAGCGACGGCTTCCGGATCGTCTTGTCGGCCGACGTTGCGACGGTCACCGAGAAATACCTGGGCGACGACGTTCGCGGATTTCTCGCCGACCATGGGCTGACACCGCAGGACGTGTCGCGATGGGTCTGCCACCCCGGCGGGCCACGCGTGATCGAAGCGGTGGAGGACGTGCTGGACCTGCCCGGGGATGCCCTTGATCACACCCGAAACTCGTTGCGCGACAACGGCAACTTGTCGTCGGTCTCGGTGCTGGACGTGCTTCGGGCCAACCTGGCGGATCCGCCGCCACCCGGTTCGATTGGCCTGATGATCGCGATGGGTCCGGCCTTCTGCTCCGAGCTCGTTCTGCTGGCCTGGTAGCCCCGGACACGTGATACACGAGATAGTGGTGACATGTACTACCTGCTGATTCTCGCGGTCGGGCTGGAGCGCGTAGTGGAATTGGTGCTGTCCAAGCGGAATGCGCAGTGGTCTTTTACCCAGGGCGCCAAGGAGTTTGGCCGGCCGCACTACATCGTGATGGTCGTCATTCACACCGCTCTGCTGGTCGGCTGCGTGGTCGAACCGTGGGCATTGCACCGGCCGTTCATTCCATGGCTGGGCTGGCCGATGCTGGCCATCGCGGCGGCCAGTCAGGTGCTGCGCTGGTGGTGCATCGCGACGCTGGGCCGGCGGTGGAACACCAGGGTGATCGTGTTGCCAGAGGCGCCCCTGGTGAACCGGGGACCCTACCGGTGGCTGCACCACCCGAACTATGTTGCAGTGGTGGCCGAAGGGTTCGCATTACCGCTGGTGCACACGGCGTGGCTGACCGCGGCTACTTTCACGGTCGCCAACGCGATCCTGCTCAGCGTGCGCCTCCGGGTGGAGAACTCCGCGTTGGGCTACACATGAGCACGTACGACACCGACCTGCTGATCGTCGGCGGCGGCCCGGGTGGGCTCGCCACGGCGTTGCACGCACGCAGGCACGGGCTTTCGGTGATCGTGGCAGAGCCGCGCGAGGATCCCATCGACAAGGCGTGCGGCGAGGGGCTGATGCCCGGTGGCCTCGCAGAACTGACGTCGCTCGGCGTCGACCCGGCCGGCATGCCGTTTCGCGGGATCGCCTATGTCACTGAGCAGCGCCGCGCCGAGGCGCTGTTTCGCACCGGGCCGGGCCGCGGAGTGCGGCGCACCACCCTGCATGCCGCATTGGCGGCACGCGCCAAAGAGCAAGACACCGAATGGATTCGGACCAAGGTAACCACCGTCGAGCAGGACGCGCATGGCGTGAGCGCCGCGGGCGTCCGGGCGAAGTTCTTGGTGGGGGCCGACGGATTGCACTCGACGGTCCGGCGCTGCGTCGGCATCAAGGCCACGGCCGGAAAACCACGGCGGTACGGCGTGCGTTGGCATTTCACGGTGCCGGCCTGGTCGGACTTCGTCGAGGTGTATTGGTCCCGGTGGGGTGAGGCGTACGTGACACCGGTGGAACCGGATCTGGTCGGGGTGGCGATCCTGTCTCCGGGACACCCCGAGCTGGGCTGGTTCCCGCGGCTGGCCCGACAGCTCGAGGGCGCGAGCCGCGGGCACGCGCGCGGCTGTGGCCCGTTGCGGCAGGTTGTTTCGCGCCGCGTCGCGGGCCGGGTGCTGTTGGTGGGCGACGCGGCGGGCTACGAGGACGCGCTGACCGGCGAAGGCGTCAGCCTGGCCGTCAAGCAAGCCGCGGCGGTGGTCGACGCCATCGTCAACGAGACACCGGCGGCCTATGAGGCCTCGTGGCACCGGGTTACCCGCAACTACCGGCTACTGACCCGGGCGGTGGTGTTGGCCAGCACGCCGCGCGTGACGCGCCGCGCCATCGTGCCGGCGTGTGAGCGCCTGCCCGCGGTGTTCCGCTTCGGGGTCAACATCCTGGCGAGCTAGCGCTAGCGCGCCTTCCAGACCGGCTCCCGCTTCTCGGCGAACGCCAACGGCCCTTCCTTGGCGTCCTCGGATCTGATCAGGGTGCGCATCTCGTTCACGGTGCGCTCCCAGCCCACCTCGTCGCCGGTAATGACGCCGTTGTCGACCCCGGTGGCGATGCGCTTGCTGGCCTGCACCGACAGGGGCGCGTTCACGGTGATGCGCGCCGCCATCGCCAGCGCCGCGTCGAGCACGGAGCCTTCCTTGACGACCTGATTGACCAGGCCCCATTCCCAAGCGTCGGACGCCGTCATCGGTTCGCCCGTCAACAGCAGTTCCATCGCCACCTTGCGGGGCAGCTGATCGACGATGCGGAAGACACCGCCGGCGGCGGCGATCAAGCCGCGTTTGACCTCGGGCAGACCGAATTTGGCCAGCTCGTGCGCGACGACCAGATCGCTGGCCAGCGCCAGCTCGGTGCCGCCGCCCAGCGCGGTGCCGTTGACCGCGGCGATGGTGGGCTTGTCGATGAAGTGGTGCACGTAACCGGCGAAGCCCCACTCCCCGTGGTCGGGGTGATACAGGTTCTCCCGGCGAGCGATCGCCTTGAGATCGGCTCCGGCGCAAAACGATTTGTCGCCGGCACCGGTGATCACCACGGCCCGCACTCCCGCGTCGTGCTGCGCTTCTTCCAGCGCATCCCCCAAGCCGATGCTGACCGCGGCGTTGATCGCGTTGCGCGCCTCGGGGCGGTTGATGGTAATGACCATCACGTTGCCGTGGTGCTCAACCAGCACTGCAGGCGCAGCGCCGTCAACCTCCGTCACAGCAGCTCCACGATGGTGGCGTTGGCCTGGCCACCACCCTCACACATCGTCTGCAGGCCGTAGCGAATTCCGTTGTCCCGCATGTGGTACAGCAGCGTGGTCATGATCCGGGCTCCCGAGCCGCCGAGGGGGTGACCGAGCGCGATCGCACCGCCGTTGGGGTTGAGCTTCTTCTCGTCGGCGCCGATGTCTTTCAGCCACGCGAGCGGAACCGGCGCGAACGCCTCGTTGACCTCGTAGGCACCGATGTCGCCGATACTCAGCCCGGACCGCTTCAGCACTTTCTGGGTTGCCGGAATCGGCGCGGTCAGCATGATGACCGGATCGGCTCCGGCCAATGTGGCCGTGTGCAACTTGGCAATTGGCTTGAGCCCCAGGTCCTTGGCCTTCTCCGCCGACATGAACAGCAGCGCGGCCGCACCGTCGGAGATCTGCGAGGAGTTACCGGCGTGGATCACGCCGTCCTCCTTGAACGCCGGCTTCAGCGAGGCCATCTTCTCCATCGGCGTACCGCGCCGGATGCCTTCATCCTTGAGCACGACGTTGCCGTCGGAGTCCTTGATGCCCACGATCTGGTCATCAAACGCGCCGGAATCCTGTGCGGCAGCGGCCTTTTCATGGGAGTCGAGCGAGAACTGGTCGAGCGCGGTGCGGTCGAACCCCCACTGCTCGGCAATCATCTCGGCGCCGAGGCCCTGGTTAGGGATCCTGCCGTCGTAGCGCGAAATGAATGCCTCGGGGTAGGGCCGTCCGCCGTTGGCCAGCGATGCCCCCATCGGGGTGCGAGACATCGACTCCACACCGCCGGCGACGACGACGTCGTAGTGGCCGGCCACCACGCCGGCCGCGGCGAAGTGGATGGACTGCTGGCTCGATCCGCACTGGCGGTCGACGGTCACACCCGGAACGGTCTCCGGCCAGCCCGCGGTCAACAGCGCGGTGCGGCCGATGTCGAGGGCCTGCTCGCCGGCCTGCATCACGCAGCCCCAGATAACGTCGTCAACGATTTCGGGGTCGATACCGGCCCTGGTGGCCAGTCCGTTGAGCACCTGTGCGGACAGCTCGGCGGGGTGCACGCCGGAAAGTCCGCCGTTGCGCTTGCCGACGGGCGAGCGTACGGCCTCGACGATGACAGCTTCAGGCATGGCTATGTCTCCTTTGACTCCGGTATTGCCTCGATTGTCAACCAAGGGGTTGGGCGGCCGCGTGGCGGGGTGGTCACTGATATCGCTTCCGAAAGTCGCTCGAGGTCGGTCGCGCTAGGTCAAGTGGCCCGAACAGAGGGCGGCAGGTCGCCGAGATTGCCGCCAAAGTCGTGATCGGCGCGAGATCACAGCCCTGACGGCAATTTCGGCGCTTGTAGGGGACGGATCTAACCGACGGGATACCCCACCGACTTGATTTCGGTGTACTGGTCGAAGCCAGCCACACCGTTCTGACGGCCCACCCCGCTGTCCTTGTATCCGCCGAACGGTACGTCGGCTCCATACGGAGCGCCACCGTTGACGCCGATGAAGCCGGCCTTGATTCGGCGGGCCACCGCCAGCGAACGCTCCAGCGAACCCGACATCACGTTGCCGGCCAATCCGTACACGCTGTCGTTGGCGATGCGGATCGCATCTTCCTCGTCGTCGAACGGGATGACGGACAACACCGGGCCGAAGATCTCTTCTTGAGCGATCGTCATGGAGTTGTCGACGTTGGTGAAAAGCGTTGGCCTGACAAAGTATCCCTTGTCAAAGCCGGTGGGCGCGTCGGGTCCGCCAACCAGTGCCGTCGCGCCCTCTTCGACGCCCTTGTTGATGTAGTACTGCACGCGTTCGCGCTGCTTCTCCGAAATCACCGGGCCGCAAAGGGTTCCGGGGTCCTGGGGGTCGCCGCAGGTGATGTTTTCGTAGATGCCCTTGAGGATCTCCACACCCTCGTCGTAGCGGGATCGCGGCAACAGCATGCGGGTCGGGTTCGCGCAACCCTGGCCGGCGTGCATGCACGGCGCGATGCCGATCGCGCAGGCCAACCCGAAGTCGGCATCCTCCAAAACGATGGTGGCCGACTTGCCGCCGAGCTCCAGGAACAGCCGCTTCATCGTCGCGGCGCCCTTTTCCATGATCCGCTTGCCGACCACGGTCGAGCCCGTGAACGAGATCAGGTCGACCTTCGGCGATAGCGTGAGCTCTTCTCCGACAAAGTGATCCGACGCGGTGACGACGTTGACGACGCCGGCCGGGATGTCGGTCTTTTCGGCGATCAGCCGGCCCAGCCGGGTCGCGTTGTAGGGGGTGTTGGGCGCCGGCTTGAGCACAACCGTATTGCCGGTTCCCAGTGCCTGACCAAGCTTGTTGAGGGTGACCTCGAACGGGAAGTTCCACGGCACGATCGCGCCGACCACGCCCACCGGCTCCCGCCAGACCTTGATGGATGTGTTCGCGCCGGTGAGGCTGATAACCCGGTCGCCGAGGTCGGTCTCCCACGCGTACTCGTCGATCAGCCGGGCCGGGTACTTCAGTCCATCGGCCAGCGGGGCGTCCAATTGCGGGCCGAACGTGATGGCCCGGGGCGAGCCGACTTCGAGGATGAGCTCCTCGCGCAGCTCCTCCTTCTCGGCCTCAATCGCGTCGTGCAGCTGCAGCAGGCAGCGCTTGCGCAGCTCCTTATTGGTCGACCAGTCGCTCTCGTCGAAGGCACGCCGGGCGGCGTCGATGGCCCGGAGCATGTCCTCCTTCGACGCGTCGGCGACCTCACCGAGGGGCTCCTCGGTCGCGGGGTTGATGTTGGTGAAGGTGCCGGCCTGGCCATCGACGAGCTTCCCGTCGATCATCATCTTCGGCTCGAACCGGACCTTTACAGTGTCAGCCATATTTGTTCAGCTCTCTTCAAACTCGTTCGCTTGTGACTCGTCCCAACGGAGAGCCTTACCGGAAACTAGCCGATTGGCAACACGCAACGTGCGGGCAGCCCCCTGACGTGCGATTACCGCACGCTCGCTCGGCACCACGACCGCACTATTTCTGGGCATCGAACAGCACTGGCACCGACGTCGGCGACCGGAACACCTGTCCACGGATATGCGGGTCGTCCGCGTCGGGATCCAGCCTGAGATTCGGCAGCCGATCCAACAAAAGGTTGATCGCGGTCCGCATCTCAAGCCGCGCCAGGTGCATGCCGAGGCAGACGTGCACACCATGTCCCCAGCCCAGGTTCGCCCGAGCCTCCCGGTGGATATTGAACGTGTTCGGATCGGGATAGCGATCCTCTTGCCGGTTCGCCGAACCGAGCATCGGCATCACCGTCGCCCCGGCCGGGATCGCCACGCCACCGAGTTCGGTGTCGCGGGTCGCGACCCGGGTGATGGTCAGCAGCGGCGATTCCCACCGCACGCCCTCCTCGATGGCCTGCGGCAGCAGCGATCGGTCACCGCGCACCGCCTCCAACTGCGCCGGATCCGACAGCAGCGCCAACAGCAGGCTGCCCAGCGACCGGTAGGTCGTCTCGACGCCGGCGGGCAGCAGCAGCCGGAGGAACGAGAAGATCTCCTCGTCCGCGAGCTTTTCCCCGTCGATTTCGGCCGCACCGAGGGCGCTGATCAGGTCGTCCTTCGGCTCAGCGCGGCGGGCCTGAAGGATCGGGGCGAAGTATTCGCACAGGGCAGCCGAGGCCGCTAGCCCGCGTTCGGGGTTCATCAGCCAACTCAGCAGCGAAATCGACCACCGCTGGAACTGTGGGTAGTCCTTTTCCGGCAGACCCAGCAGGCCCGCGATGATCTGGCTCGGATAGTCGAAGGTGAACTCCTTCACCAAATCTGCCTTGCCATTGGGTGCGAAGTTGTCGATCAGGCTGTTAGCCACCCGGCCGACCAACTCGTCTTGCCAGCGCGCCAAGGACTTCTGCGTGAACGCCTTCGATACCAGCGAGCGCAGCCGGCCGTGCACGGGCTCGTCCATCCCGAGCATCACGCCCTCACCCAGCACCGGGCCGAACGCGGCGATGACGGCCGCCGAGGAAAACGTCTCGTTGTCGCGCAGCATCTGCTGGATGTCCTCGTGGCGATACACGATGAACATCGGCAGCGACTCCTCGTGCGGAAGTGCCCCCGACGTTTCAAGCCGCTGCACCGGCTCCTCGTGGCGCAGCCGCGCGAGCTCGGTGTACGGATCACGCACGTCACCGGAGATCGCGTCGTCGAAGGATCCGAAATCCTCCAGGTCGTCGAAGAGCTGTTCCATAACTACCCCTTACTCCCATCAGTTCCCTTGCGGCGCTTGGCCGCCAGGGATGCCAAGCGTTGCAGTACCGGCTGCGGAAGGACGCGCGCGACCAACACCATTGCCTTTTGGTTGACTGTCAGCGGCCATGCACCATCCCGCATCGAGCCGTATCGGGGAATGCCCAAGATGATCCGGGACATGTGGTGCATCCCCGCCGCGGGAAGAATTCGGCTGGCCGCCAACAACATCGACGCATCCGGCCCCACCCCCCGACGGCGAAACGAGCCGGTGTCTTCTAGCGCCTTGACCAGCCCGCCGGCGAACCGTTCGGGTGGGCGAGCGAATTTCATCGCGAACCGGCCGCGGCTGTTCATGGTGTTGTGCAGCCGGGCATAGGGGCCGCCGAAGTTGCGATCGTCGGTGGTGCCCGCGTCGGTGATGATCTCGGTGTCGTAGGTCCCGGCCACCAACACGGTGACCCCGAGGCCGAACGGCGCGATCTCTACCGCCATCGACTCACCCCAGCGCTCCAACGCGCCCTTGGCCGCCGAGTACGGCGCGGTGGCCGGCTGGCCGCGTACCCCGGCCGCGCTGGATACCAAGACAATTCGGCCCTGACCGGCCGCCCGCATGGACGGCAGCAGCGCCTGGGTGAGCGCGACCGGGCCCAGGACGCTGGTGGCGAATATGTTCTGCCACAACGCCATATCCGTCTCCTCCACCATTCCGGCGGCGGAGATCCCGGCATTGTGTACCAGCGCGTACGGTGCGCCGACCGCTTCTTCGATCGCCTTGGCAGCCGCGGCGATCGACCCGGCATCCAACAGGTCGAGCTGCACCCCGATCAGCCGATCGTCGTCCTCGCCGGCGCCCGTCGCCTCCCGAAGCGACGGAAGCCCCCGGTCGGGCGTGCGCATCGCCGCGATCACCCGCCAGCCCTCCCGGTAGAGGCGAACCGCCGAGGCGAAGCCGAGACCACGGGAAGCGCCGGTGATGACGACGCTGCGCGGCTCAGCCATTCTGGCTCGGGGTTGCGCAGGCGCCCCGACCCGGCGGCGGTGGGTCGACGTGCGGTCGCCCGTTGGGCTCACCGCTCGCCCAGGTCGACCAGATGCCTACCGAGTACGGCCCTCTCGCGCCCGCCTTCTCGTAATATCCTTGCGGGTCATACACTTTAGCTTCCGGGTAGGGCCACGGGCACGCGACGGACGTGGCCGCATGACTGGCCTTGATGGCCCAGAACCAGGCGCCATAAGCGAAGTACGACACGTTCATGATCGCGAACATCACCAGGAACGTGCCGAGCACCGGACGGCTGGGGAAGACCTTGGCTTTCGCGGTCAGCTTCTCCGCCACTGATTTACCGGTGTCGTCGCGATAGCAGAGGATCGCCGCGGGCACCATCACGAAGGTGACCGAGAACGACTCCCAGATCAGCGGGAACTGGAAGGTCGTGCCGGTGAATACCGAGCCCCACGGAATCACCTGGGAGTAGATGTACATACCGGCGTGCACCAGCTGGATCTCCAGCCACGCATCGAAGACGAAGCCGATCACACAGGCCAGCAGGCCCAGGCTCCATAACGGGTGCCGGGACACGAAGGCCTCGGGCCCATATTTCGCCTGCAGTTTGCGCAGGATCCAGATCGCCGGGAAGTAGGGCCCGAAATAGAACATCACGTAGCCGAAGACGACGAACGGTTCGACGGTCGGCGACAGCGAGACCAGCGGCCACGACTCCGGCCAGTGGATCAGGTCGGGGTTGTAGACGGCGAACGGCGACCAGTTCATGATCGGGTCCTGCCACACAATCAAGGTGGTGCACAGGAACATCAGCATCACCGGGCTGCCCGGATTGCGCCGCCAGCCCCTGATGAACACCACCAGCAGCACGAGCAGCATGACGCAGGTGGCAACGTGCAGGAAGGTGATGTAATCCAGGCCGAAGATGAACTTCACCGGGCGGGGCCGGCCCTGCACGTTCGGGTTGGCGACGCGCGGGTCAAGGGCGACACGACAATTCGCGATGAAGAAGAGCGCGAACGCCGCCAGGGCTGCGCCGGCGATCCAGCCACCCCAGCCGCGCTTTCGGCCAACGCCGGGCGGAGACGCCGGTTTCGCTTCCGCGGCAGGCGATGTGGATTGGTCGGTACTCATGTGGGTCAGCCTTCCTCTCCGAAGCGATCGACCAGATGCGAATTGATGCCGTCGGCATCGAGAGTGCGGGCCACTAGATAGCCCGCCCCCATCCAGGCCCGGCGGGTCCATTTACCGAACGACACTCGAGTGCCGGGAGCGCCTGAGGCGGCGGGCATCATCTTGACCCGCTCCAGCGCCTCCTTGACGCCGCGCGGGCTGAGCGGATGGGCGTCGGTAAATGCGCGCACGAGTGTCGCGGCGACGTCGCGGTTCACCACGGTCACGCAGAACTCCGGGCGACTGCCGTCGTACTTCTTCGCGTAAGCGTCGAGGAAGTCCTGGCCGATCTGGTTCGCCTCGTCGTACTGGTCGACACCCGTCCAGCCCATGAACGCGTTCCACATGATCGGGTTGACCCACGCGTTCTGCCACGCGGTGGTGGTGAAGCGCGGTGGGTCCCAGCCGAGGCTCTCGAGCGCCGGGTTGATGAAGACGATTCCGAATCCGAATCCCAGGTGCACGATCGCTTCCGCCTTTGCCTCATGGAGCGTCTGCACCGCGGCGTTGATGTCCTGAGCCGTCTGGGCGATTGCAACTTCCGCCACGATGCGAATGCCCTTGCGGCGACAGGCACTTCGCAGGTTCTTCAGGTAGCTCTCGCCAATGAGACTCTGTTCGACCAGGACGCCGATCTCGGCGAGTCCTCGTTTGGCGATGAGGTCGGCGAGGAAGATCGGCTCATCGGTCATCGACCCCTGGGGGAATGCGAAGGTCCACTCACCCAGCCAGTCGTCGGTTCCGGTCACGCTGATGGCCGGGACCTTGAACCGCTCCTCGATCGCTTCACGCGTGGGCACACAGTTGTCGGTGATGTTCGGCCCGAACACGACCAGGCAGCCCTCGTCGACCAGTTCGCCGTAGGCGTCGATCACCGCCTTGACCGAGCCCTTGGGCAGACCCTCCACCTCGCGATAGATCATCTGCACGGGACGGTCCATCAGGCCCTGGGCGACCGCCTCTTCGAAGATCAGGTCGAAAGTCTGGGTGAAGGAGGCGAAGAGATCCTCGGGAAAGCCCGGCGGCAGCGTGAAGTCCATCAAGTAGCCGACCTTGATCGGCTCAGCACTGCTTTCGTAGGACATCTGACCTCCCGGGTGACCGGTTCACTCGCAACGATTTATGGCTGACCTAATATTTGTTCAGACCGTAGCTCAGACGGTAACGGGGGCGGTGTGCAGCGTCAATCATCTATCCGCCTCCGCCCAGGTAGACGTCGACCATCTCGCCCAGAGCCCGGCCCACTGCCACGTCATCGGTGAGCGGCCCGGCAATCGCCGCCCGTGCCGCCTGTTGCATGGTCAGGCCCTCGGCAACGAGCCGTCCTGCCGCGATCAGCACGCGGGTCGACGCGACCTCGCGCAGACCACCGGTTTCCAGGCGGCGGATGGCCTGGCCGAAACGAACGAGCTCGGCCGCCGTCGGGGCATCCACACCCGCTTCGTGCGCGACGATGCCCTCTTCGACATCTGCTGCGGGGAAACCGAATTCGATGGCGACCATGCGCTGGCGCGTCGAATCCTTGAGGTCCTTGAGCACGCTCTGATAGCCGGGGTTGTACGACACCACCAGGCCGAATCCGGGCGCCGCGTCCAGCGTGATGCCCAGCCGCTCGATCGGCAGCTGCCGCCGGTGGTCGGCGAGCGGGTGCAACACCACGGTCGTGTCCTGTCGAGCTTCCACGACTTCATCCAGGTAGCAGATCGCCCCCTCGCGCACCGCCCGGGTCAACGGACCGTCCACCCACACCGTCTCGTCGCCCCGCAGCAGATAGCGCCCGACAAGGTCTGCCGTGGTGAGGTCGTCGTGACAGGCAACAGTGATCAGCGCCCGGCCGAGGTCGTGGGCCATCGCCTCGACGAAGCGGGTCTTGCCGCAACCCGTCGGTCCCTTCAAGACGAGCGCCAGGCCCTGGCGGTAGGCGGCTTTGAAGATGGCCTCTTCGCCGCCGACCGCCTGGTAATAGGGCCGTACCCCCGCAACGCGGGGTTCCGGGTCGGGATCCGCACCGTTGCGAGAAGCGATCCCGGACTCGTTGGTCATAACGCCCCTTCTGCCGATTGATTGGAGCCTAACCCGGAACAGATGTTTGTTTCAATCTGTCCCGATCAGACGTTCACCCTCCGCCGAACCTCTGCCGAGCGCAGCGCGGACCGGAACAGCGGTCCGATCACGCCGGCGAGGTGATCCGGGCGCGCGATCGTGGCATGTGCGGTACTGCCGAACACCCGGCGCAGCGATGCGACATCCGTACCCGCGCCGACGGTCAAGCACACGCAGCCGGTCCCCCGGCGCCGCGCCTCCGTCAGCGCGCGGCGCGCGTCCGCGGCACCGTAGGCCCGCTCGTACCCGTGGTCGTAGGCAAGGCCATCCGACAACACCACAAGGAGCCGTCGTGACGTGCCGCCGCGCGCCTCCAAGACCGACGAGCCGTGGCGGATGGCCGCGCCGAGGCGCGAATACGCGCCGGGCTCTAGGCTGTTGAGCCGCCTGATGATGTGGGCGTCGAGATGGTCGTCGAACCGCTTGACGGGCACCATGGTTACCGCCGACCGCCCCTGCGAGTAGTAGGCGTAGAGCGAAACCCGGTCACCGAGGTCGTGCAGTGCGACCGTCAGGTTGGCTACCGCCGCGCGCTGTTGCTCATGCACCGTGCGCCCCAACGTTCCGGGCTCACCCGCCGACCCCGACACATCCAGAAGCAGCAGCACCGACAGGTCGCGCCGACGCCGCAAGCTGTCCAGGTACACCGACTCGTCGGGCACCGATCCCGCCCGCACCTCGACGCGCGCTTCGACCGCTGCGTCGATGTCGATGTCGTCACCCTGCGGCTGACGGTGGCGACGGTGCAGCCCCATGCCGAGTCGGGATAGCGGCCGTCGCACGCCGATCGCGTCGTCGATCGCTTGGGTCGCCGATTCTTTGATCTTGGGCTCGACTTCCCGCACCGTGCACCAGGCGGGCCGGTATCGCTTGCGGCCGACATCCCACTCCGGATACCGCGCGCCGTCCGCGGCGGCCTTGGCGTCGTCAATGTCCTCGCTCGTGGTCGAGGCCAGCGATGACACGGCGTGCAAACCGCGCTTCCCGGAATTCGTACGGTGCGTCGGGGTGTCCGCGCCTGGCGTTCCGCCGCCGCTGCCGGTCTTGCGCGCAGAGGACAACATCTTCTTCAGCCACTTGCCGATGAAACCGCCCCCGCCGACCGGGCTGGTGAACAGATCCGGATCGTCGGAGTCGTCGACCTCGCCGTCGTCGAGCTCCTGCAGCTCCTGCGCGCCGCGGCCCCGCGGAACATGCTTCGCGTGTGCCTCTTCGTCTTGTTTGACCACCCGCGCGCTCGCGGCCATCACCTTGGCGGCGCGGATAGCGCCGAACTCCGGTGCCGGGTCGCCAATCGCTGATCGTCCGGTCGCCAGGTCCAGCGACGCAGCGGGCGAGTCACTGCGACTGGCGATCTCCGTGTTGCCCAACGACACCAAAACGGTTGGTAGTAAATGCGCGTTGGCGACCAGTGCGCGGTGGCCTTCGATCGCCAGGTAGCGCCTCGCCAGCCGGGGGTGACGGACCAAGGAGCCCACCACATCGGGGTCCAGGCTGCCGGCGGCGATCATCGACGCGTGTACGGCTACGGCCTCGAGTCTCGCGCGCGCGCCCGCTGCGGCATCGACATAAATCGTCTGGCCGTCCGTCCACGCGAGTTCACCCGGCGGTAGCTCGGCCACCGCCACGGCCCGCCCCGCCAGCGCGGAGGAGAGCATGCCCAAGGCCTGCAACCGCTCGGCACGTGCGTTGTCCCCCACGCGACCTCCGACTTGTTGACCAAATATCTGTTCCACCGTAAAGTCCGGCGTCACAGCAGTCAAACAGCCGTCGGTTAGTCAGGAGCACATCATGATTGACTTCACCGGCCAGGTAGCTGTGGTTACCGGCGCCGGCCGCGGACTCGGCCGCCTCTACGCGCTGGACCTGGCGCGCCGCGGCGCCGCGGTGGTGGTCAACGACCTCGGCTGCGGAATGCGCGGCTTACCAGATGAAGCCGCCGACAGAGCCGTCGCCGACGACGTGGTCGACGAGATCACGAAGGCGGGCGGTCGCGCGATCGCCTCCTACGACTCGGTGGACAGTCCGGCGGGCGGCCAGGCGATCATCGATGCGGCCGTCGGCGCATTCGGTCGCCTCGACACGGTCGTCAGCAATGCCGGAATCTTCGGCAGCGTGGCGTTCGAAGACCTCTCGCACGAGGACTGGACGCGAATGCTGCGCGTGCATCTGGACGGCGCGTTCTATCTGTCCCAGCCCGCGTATCGCGTGATGAAGAAGAACGGGGGCGGCAGGTTCGTGTTCATCTCGTCCTCCGCCGGAATCTTCGGCCAGCCGATGGAGGCTCACTACGCCGCTGCGAAGGCCGGCCTGGTGGGGTTGACGAACGTGATCGCGATCGAAGGCGAAGCGCACGGGATACTCGCGAATTCCGTGATGCCAACCGGCTTTTCGCGGATGGTCACCGAGACGGTCGGTGACGAGAAGTTCCTCGCCGAATCCGGCTTCATGCAGGCCATTCGGCCCGAACTCGTCGTGCCACTGGTGACGTTTCTGGCCAGCCGCGCCTGCACATTCACCCACCGCAACTATTCGGCTGCCGCCGGACGGTATGCGCGGATATTCGTCGGACTCAGCGTTGGGTGGCTCGCAGATACCGAGAGCGAACCGACGGCGGAAGACATCGAGGCACATCTCGAAGAGATGTCTGCCACCGAGCGATTCCTGGTACCCGGCTCGATCGTCGACGAGGTACTGGAAGTCTGTGAGCGACGCGGCGTCAGCGCGATGCCGGGCAACGCCGAGATCGCATTCCCTGACGCACATTCCCGATAAGCGTTATTGACCGCCGAAATGCTCCACCGTAAAGTCCGGCTAAGTCGCAGTTAGCCACGATCAGAGTCAAGGAAAAGTGGACTTCTCCTACCCGCCGGAGCTGGAACAGTTCCGCATCGAGCTGCGCGACTGGCTGTCCGCGAACCTGACCGATGAGCTGGTGGCCGCCCGCCGGCCGTCGGGCCGCGACGACGCCACATTCGAGATGCTGCGCGGCTGGAGCGCGACCATGTCCGACGCGGGATGGGCCGCCGTCTCCTGGCCTCGCGAATACGGTGGTCGCGGGGCGACGGTTCTCGAGCAACTGATCTACACCGAGGAGACCACTCGCGCGCGGGCACCGATGCCGCTCAACGTCATTGGGATGAACAACATCGCCCCCGCGATCATGCAGTACGGCTCCGAAGACCAGAAGAAGACACTGCTCCGCCGCATGATGCGCGCCGACGACATCTGGTGTCAGGGAATGTCGGAACCCGAAGCGGGATCCGATCTGGCGTCGCTGCGCACCCGCGCGGTGCGGGACGGCGACGACTTCGTGGTCAACGGACAGAAAATCTGGACCTCGCTGGGGCATCGGGCGCACTGGTGCCAGCTGTATGTGCGCACCGATCCCGACGCCCCGAAGCACAACGGGATCTCCTGCCTGATCGTGGACATGAAGCTGCCCGGCATCGAGGTCCGTCCGCTCGTCACGCTCAACGGCGACACCGATTTCGCCGAGGTGTTCTTTCACGACGTGCGGGTGCCGGCTACGGCGATGCTCGGACCGCTGAACGGCGGTTGGCAGGTGGCCACCACCACGCTCAGCCACGAGCGCGCCGGGGCCGCACGGCTGTACGCCGAAATGCAGGTGCGGCTGGAAGAACTGGTGGACGACATCGCCGCGAATACCGACGCCCTCGACGACCCCGTGACGTTGCGGCGGCTGGGCGAAATCGCGGTCCGCATCAAGTATCTCGAGGTGCTCTGCCAGCGGTCGATCTCGGCGGCGCTGCACGGTGGCTCGGAAATCACCGCGTTTGGATCGGCCAGCCTCGCCAAGACCGTGTGGGGCGAGATCGGACAGGACATGGCCGCCCTGGCCTTCGACGTGCTGGGCACCCGCGGCACCAATTCCGCGTGGGCGAACTACCGCCTCACGTCACGCTCGCTGACCATCGCGGGCGGAACCACGCAGATCAACAAGAACATCACCGCGCAGCGCGTACTCGGATTGCCACGCAAATGAACCTCGAGCTCACCGACGAACAGGTCGCGTTGCGCGACACCACGCGCCGCTTTCTTGCTGACAAGGCACCGATTTCGGGTCACGTGCGCGAACTGCTCGACGATCCGACCGGAGTCGACGACGTGGTCTGGCGCGGCCTGGCCGACCTCGGCGCCACCGGGCTGCTGGTGCCGGAGGAACACGGCGGGGCCGGGATGACGATGGTCGAAGCCGGCGTCGTGGCCGAAGAACTCGGCGCCGCCCTGCACCCGGGGCCGTGGTTGTCGACCGCGGTCGCCGCGCCGCGCACGTTGACGCGGCTCTGCGACAATGCTATTGCCGCAACGCTTTTGGCTGGAATCGCCGACGGGACGATGATCGCCACCGTCAGCTTCCTGGACTTCGAGAATGTCGCCGTCGACGCAGCCGGTGACGGCGTCGTGCTGCGGGGTGAGCTCGGCGAGGTGTCCGATGCCGCAGCGGCCGACGTCCTGCTGGTGCTGGCCGAAGATCCAAACGGCACCGGGCTCTTCGCGGTGAACACCGACTCCCCCGGGCTCTGGATGCAGCCCGAGCGCGGTATCGATCAGACCCGCAAACAGTTTCGCGTCCGACTCGACGGCACGCCCGCGCAGCGGCTGGCTACGGCTGCGCCGGCTGACGTTTCGGCGGTGATCGATGACCTGCTGATCGCCACTGCTGCCGACGCACTCGGCGCCGCGCGAGCCGTTATGGACATGGCTGTCGAGTATGCAAAGGTCAGAAAGCAATTCGGTCAGGTCATCGGATCGTTTCAGGCGATCCAGCACCTGTGCGTCGACATGTACGAGACGATCGAGCTGGCCCGCAGCGGCGTCATCCACGCGCTCTGGGCGGCTGACGCCGAACTTCCCGCCGACGACCGGCATCTTGCCACGCTGCGGGCCAAGGCGTTCGCGGGGCGACTGGCCACCGTGGGCGATACCGCGATCCAGGTGTTCGGCGGGATCGGCTACACCTGGGAACACGATGCCCATCTCTACCTCAAGCGCCTGCTGACCTGGAGCGCACTTCTCGGTGGACCCGACGGATATCTCACCGAACTCGGTGCGCGCCTTGCCAAGAGAGGGTCCCAATGAGCGCCTCGACGGATGTCGAATACCTGCTGACCGCCACCCGTTCCGCGCGCAAGACCCTCGACCTGGACGCGCCGGTGGACCTAGCGGACATTCGCGAGTGCCTGCGCATCGGCCTGCAGGCCGCCAACGGCTCGAACTCACAGGCCTGGCGTTGGCTGGTGGTCGCCGATCCGACGCTGCGGGAAAAGATCGCCGAGTTGTACCGCTACGCCTATCTGAAGCGGGTCGGCGGTCAGCTGCTCGCCGATCTGCTGCCGGGCGACACGCCGGAGGGACGGCTGATGTCGTCGACGGAATGGCTGGTCGAGAACATGGCGAAGGTGCCGCTGCTGGTAATCCCTTGCTACGAGCCCTACTTGCCGCGTATCGACGGCGATGAATCGTTTCACCTGGCAACCCTGTACGGTTCGATCTTCCCTGCGGTGTGGAACTTTCAGCTGGCCTTGCACACCCGCGGGTACGGCACCTGCGTGACGACCTTGCACCTACATCACGAAGACGAGGTGCGGCAATTGCTCGGGATCCCGCCGAGCTATGTCCAGGGCGCCCTGCTGCCGGTGGGACGGCTGCGGTCCGGGCACACCTTCTCCCCCGCCCCGCGGCGGCCCCTCGATGAGGTGGTCGCGGTGGACCGTTGGGACGGCACCGGCCTCTAGGGCCCTAGAATGGGTCCGTCACCGCTGTTAGCAGCGCATTTGAGCCGGTTTCCGATCGGGCAATCTGATAGCCTTTAACAAAGATTTGGTTCGGCAGGAGGACGAATGCGTAGGTTTGCCCGGCCGCAGTCCTCTCGATATGTGCACCGTTAGCCATGGCCAAAGCCGAAACGTTGGCCAAGGGCAAGCGGACGACGGCCGATCGCCTGGATCAGGCCGACGACTCTGGGACGCGCCGCACCGAGATTCTGCAGACCGCGGCGTCTTTGATCGCGTCGTCGGGATTGCGAACCTCGTTGCAGGAGATCGCCGACGCGGCAGGGATTCTGCCCGGCAGCCTGTATCACCATTTCGAATCCAAAGAAGCGATCCTCATCGAGCTGATCCGCCGCTATCAGGATGATCTGCGTCGCATCGGCGAAAACGCTCAAGCC
Source organism: Mycobacterium sp. IDUB_19 (assembly GCF_055419445.1). Taxonomy (NCBI): domain Bacteria; kingdom Bacillati; phylum Actinomycetota; class Actinomycetes; order Mycobacteriales; family Mycobacteriaceae; genus Mycobacterium; species Mycobacterium sp. IDUB_19. The sequence continues at coordinate 46,120 of NZ_JBVAXR010000013.1, forward strand.
AGATTGGACGACGCCGATTCGCGACCCGCCGCCGAGAAGATCATCGAGCTGGGAGCGGCCATCGCCAACTGCGCCGTGCGGCACGGCGCAGCACTGCAGATGTCGTTCTACGAAGGACCGAGCGCGGATCCCGAGCTGATGCAGCTGACCCGCGAGCAGCCCGTCGCGATTCAAGAGGCCATGGTGCAAACGCTGCGCGCCGGACGGTGGAGCGGCTACATCAAGCCCGACATCGATCTACCCATACTGGCCGACCGCATCTGTCAGACCATGCTGCAGATCGGCCTCGACGTGATGCGGCACAACTCCCCTGCCGACCAGGTGGCAGAGCTACTGTGCCGAATCATCCTGCAGGGCTTGGCGGCCCGGCCACCGACCGATTCGGCATTGGATCGATCCAACGCCTTCTCGGCCGCCAACGACGTCATCGAGTCGTGGGCCGACGACAGCGACGCCGATCCCAGCGACAAGGCGGCCCACGTCCGCGCGGTCGCGCGAACCGAGTTCGGCCGCAAAGGGTATGAGGCCACCACGATCCGCGACATCGCGTCGGCCGCGGGTCTCGGCACCGGCACCGTCTATCGGGTGATCGGCTCCAAGGACGAACTGCTGGCCTCGATCATGGAATCGTTCGGACGCAAGGTCGAAGCGGGGTGGGTAAGCGTGCTGCGCTCGGATGCCACACCCATCGAGAAGCTGGACGCCCTGAGCTGGGTCAACGTCAATGCGCTGGACCAATTCTCCGACGAATTCCGGATTCAGCTGGCGTGGATGCGGCAGTCACCACCGAACACCCCCAACCCCGGCTGGTTGTATGCCACGCGGCTGCGGCAGATGAAATCGCTGCTCTCCGAAGGCATTCGCTCCGGTGAGATCCGCATCGACGCTCCCTCCACCGCGATGCTGGCGCGCTGCGTCATCGGCCTGCAGTGGATACCGGAGAACATTCTGCGCGAGGTCGGGAAACGGGCGGCGCTGATACACACCCGCGACACCGTGCTGCGCGGTGCCGCCGTTCGCGCCAAGTAAGACCGGCTATTTAATCGGCCCCCGGTATTGAACCAAATAACTGTTACCCATACAGTTGAGCAGTTAGAACCGCGTTGGCATTATCCGAGAAGGGGATTTCCATGACCATTGTCGATCGGTTGCGCTACGACGGCAAGCGCGCTCTCGTTGTCGGTGGCGCGACTGGCATGGGCGCCGCGGCGGCCAAGTCAGCCGCCGAGCTCGGCGCCGAAGTCATCGTGATGGATTACGCGCCAGTGAGCTATGACGTCGCCAAGTACATCCAGGTCGACCTGCGCGACCCCGCCTCGATCGACGCCGCGATAGAGCAGCTGGACGGTCCCGTCCACGCCCTGTTCTCTGCCGCCGGCATTGCCGACGGCACGACCGACCTGCTGAAGATCAACTTCATCGGGCACCGCCACCTCATCGACCGGTTGCTGGAAAAGAACCAGCTTCCCTCGGGCTCGGCCATCTGCTTCATCTCCTCAGTCGCCGGGATGGGCTGGGAGAACGACCTGGAACTGCTGACGGACTTCTTGGCGACACCGGACTACGGGTCGGCGGTGGCCTGGTCAGAGGCGCACGAGGCCGAAGGCATCATCCACTACGGGACCAGCAAGAAGATCGTCAACGCCTACGTGGCAACCCAGGGCCTTCCCCTGCTGAAGAAGGGCATTCGCATCAACGCGATCTGCCCGGGCCCGACCGATACGCCACTGGCCCAGGCCAACGCCGACCTGTGGCTGACCTTCGCGCAGGACTACCGCGACGAGACCGGCTCCAAGGTCCACACGCCCGAGCAGATGGGCGACGTGATGGCGTTCCTCAACAGTGCCGCGGCCTTCGGCGTCAACGGGATCACGGTGCTGGTGGACTACGGCCACACGATGGCCTCGCTGACCAACGCCTACCCGCCCGGCAAGCCGATCATCGACATCATCATGGGGCGCGTCAAACTTTAACGGCGGTACCGTCGGGGGCATGGCACGCATCGTCGTCATCGGCGGACACGGCAAGGTCGCACTGCCACTCGCTCGCATCCTGACCGAGCGCGGCGACGAGGTGACTTCGGTCTTCCGCAATCCCGGCCACTCCGACGAGGTCGCTGCCACCGGCGCCAAACCGGTGGTGGCCGACATCGAGCAACTCGACACCAACGCACTGGCCGATCTGTTGACCGGGCACGACGCGGTCGTCTTCTCGGCCGGGGCAGGCGGCGGCGATCCGGCGCGGACCTATGCCGTCGACCGTGATGCCGCGATCCGGGTGATCGATGCCGCCGGGCAGGCCGGCATCAAGCGGTTCGTGATGGTGTCCTACTTCGGCGCGGGTCCGGATCATGGTGTGCCGCAGGATGATCCGTTCTTCGCCTACGCGGAAGCCAAGGCCGCCGCGGATACCCACCTGCGGGCCAGCGAACTGGACTGGACCGTTTTAGGTCCAGGCAGGCTCACGCTGGAGCCGGCTACCGGCCGCATCGTCGCCGGCCAGGGCAAGGGTGAGGTCTCCCGCGCCGACGTCGCGCTCGTCGTGGCCGCCGCACTGGCCAACGATTCGACCATCCGGCGAACCATCGAATTCAACAACGGAGACATCCCGATCGCGGTGGCGTTGGCGGGCTGACTAAGCTGCTCATCGCAGCTGGTCTGCTTGCGCCGCACCCGCGGCGCCGGCATCGAGCGAAGCAACGTTAGTAACGCTTCGTGAGAGGGAACCCGGTGAGAATCCGGGACTGTCCCGCAACGGTATGCAGGAACGACCGCCGTCATAAGGCACTGGTCCTCAGAAGGATTGAGACTGGGAAGCGACGGCCACTAGGAGCACCACCCGGTGCGCGCCTGCGAGTCCGGAGACCTGCCAGCTGTGCCGGGCGCGCCGCGCTCGGCGGCTCATCGCCTCGTGGAATGGGCGTTTGGCTGCAGCCGTTAACGGTAGTACTTAGGTGCGCACCGCAATCGGATCGGCTGCATGTCCGCCGGCGGTGGCCACCACGCCGATTGAAGGACGAATATCGTGACCCCTCAAGCATTCACAGCGACAGTTGTCGGCTCTCCGCGCATCGGCCCGAAACGGGAACTCAAGCGCGCGACCGAGGGCTACTGGGCAGGACGCACCAGCCGAGCCGACCTCGAAAACATCGCCGCGACCTTGCGGCGCGACACCTGGAAGGGCCTGGTTGACGCCGGGCTGGACTCGGTGCCGGTGAACACCTTCTCCTACTACGACCAGATGCTCGACACCGCGGTCATGCTCGGCGCGTTGCCGGCCCGGGCCGCGCAGGTTCCCGACGAGCTGGACCGCTACTTCGCCGCGGCGCGCGGCAACAAAGATGTCGCGCCGCTGGAAATGACCAAGTGGTTCGACACCAACTACCACTACATCGTTCCCGAGATCGAGCCCGGGACGAAGTTCGCGCTGGACCCGGGCAAGGTGCTCGCCGAGCTGAAAGAGGCTCTCGGGCAAGGCATTCCGGCACGTCCGGTCGTCATCGGACCGGTCACCTTCCTGTTGCTGAGCAAGGCCGTCAATGGTGGCGGCGCGCCGATCGAACGGCTGCAGGAGCTGGTGCCGATTTACTCCGAGCTGCTGTCGCTGCTGGCCGACAACGGCGCGCAGTGGGTGCAGGTCGACGAGCCGGCGCTGGTCACCGACATCTCCCCCGACGCCCCCGCCCTGGCCGAGGCGGTCTACAACGCACTGGGCAAGGTGAGCAACCGCCCCGCCATCTATGTCGCCACCTACTTCGGTGACCCCGGCGACTCGCTGGGGGCGCTGGCCCGCACACCCGTCGAGGCAATCGGCGTCGACCTGGTTTACGGTGCCGACACCGCGGTGGCCGCGGTGCCCGAGCTCGCCAACAAGATCCTGGTGGCCGGTGTCGTCGACGGGCGCAACATCTGGCGCACCGACCTCGAAGCGGCGCTGGGCAAGCTGGCGACCTTGCTGGGTTCGGCGGCCACGGTCGCGATCTCGACGTCCTGCTCCACCCTGCACGTGCCGTATTCGCTGGAGCCGGAGACCGGTCTCGACGATGCGCTGCGCAGCTGGCTGGCGTTCGGGCAGGAGAAGGTCGCCGAAGTGGTGGCGCTGTCCCGGGCGCTGCATGAGGGCCGCGACTCGGTCGCCGACGAGATCGCGGCCTCCAACGCCGCCGTGGCCTCCCGAAAGAAAGACCCGCGGCTGCACAACGACCACCTTCGGGCCCGGATCGATTCGATCGTGGCGTCCGGTACCCACCGCGGCGACGCGGCACAGCGGCGTGCCAGCCAGGAGGAGCGGCTGCACCTGCCGCCGCTGCCGACCACAACGATCGGCTCGTTCCCGCAGACCGTCGCGATTCGCAAGGCCCGCGCCGCGCTGGTCGCCGGTGAGATCGACGAGGCCGAATACGACCGCAGGATGAAGCAGGAGATCGCCGACGTCATCAAGCTGCAGGAGGACCTCGGCATTGATGTGCTGGTGCACGGCGAGCCCGAGCGCAACGACATGGTCCAGTACTTCGCCGAGCAGCTGGACGGCTTCTTCGCCACCAAGAACGGCTGGGTGCAGTCCTACGGCAGCCGCTGCGTGCGGCCGCCGGTTCTCTACGGTGACGTCATCCGCCAGCGGCCGATGACGGTGGAGTGGGCCAAGTACGCGCAGTCGCTGACCGAAAAGCCGGTCAAGGGCATGCTGACCGGCCCGGTGACGATCCTGGCCTGGTCGTTCGTCCGTGACGACCAGCCGTTGGCCGACACCGCCAACCAGGTGGCGCTGGCCATCCGCGACGAGACGGTGGATCTGCAGTCCGCCGGCATCGCGGTGATCCAGGTCGATGAGCCCGCGCTGCGCGAGCTGCTGCCACCGCGTCGCGCCGATCAGGACGACTACCTGGGGTGGGCGGTCGGTTCGTTCCGGCTGGCCACCTCCGGGGTCGCCGACGCAACGCAGATCCACACGCACCTGTGCTACTCGGAGTTCGGCGAGGTGATCGGCGCGATCTCCGATCTGGATGCCGACGTCACGTCGATCGAGGCGGCACGCTCGCACATGGAGGTGCTGGACGACCTGAACGCGGTCGGCTTCGCCAACAGCGTGGGCCCGGGCGTCTACGACATCCACTCACCGCGGGTGCCGAGCACCGGCGAGATGGCCGCATCGCTGCGCGCGGCGCTGAAAGCCGTTCCGGCGGAGCGACTGTGGGTCAACCCCGACTGCGGGCTCAAGACGCGCAACGCCGACGAGGTGAACGCGTCGCTGCAGAACATGGTCGCCGCCGCGCAGGAAGTTCGCGCAGGGGTCTAAGGCTGCGCCGAATCTAATGCCACTGCGATTTTCAAACCGAAATTTCGCAGTGGCGTTAGGTTCGCGGGTTTACTCCTCGAGCTGGGGTTCGGACTCGGACTCGGGTTCGGGCTCCGACAGCACCTGGACCGGCACATCGTCGGCCCAGGGCTGGCGGGTGACCATGTCCGAGACTTTGACGATGCCGCGCTCGAACTCGCCGGTCGCGGCGTCGACCAGCCGATAGGACTGGGTCTGACGATGGATGGGCTGCGCGTCGAGTAGCACGACCCGCACTTCACCGGGCAGGAAGCCGCAGCGCTGCTGCATCGCGGCGATCAGCTGCTCGTTGTGCATGTGGCCGTCGCCGAAATTCCATCCGACTGCGGTGCTGCAGATCCGCTCGCCGTCGGTGATGACGTAGTCGTCTTCGTTCTCGCCGGCCATCGCTCGGTGCGCCAGCGTGAACAACGCCCTGCCGTGAGTGTTCATGGCGCGGAACGCATATCCGAGATACATCGGGATCTGCGCGCGCTCCTTGCCGTACACCTTCTCCAGCTGGGCCGCGGGCATGCTGGCGATCGAGACGATGTTGTGGTTGATCTTTTTGTCCGCCGATGCCTTGATGCACCACAGCGTGGTGTCCCAGTTGCCGGCGTAATACCGCATGCCGGGCAGGAACGAGATCTTGCGCGGAAACAGGTTGCCCGCGATCACGATTCCGGCGATGAACGCGATGAAAATCGCCACTGGCACAGGGTTTTTCAGGTCGGCCAGTCCGGTATGAGCGTGGCCGACGAACAGCGCCAGCACGCCGAAGATCATGAACACATTCCACTCCAGCGGCACGCCCATCGGGATCGCGGTCAAGATGCCCAGGTGAAAGATCACCATGATCGCCGCGGCCACCGCGGTCCACCAGCCGCCGTGCGCGACGAACAGCGCGACGGGCACACACATTTCGATGAAGGTGCTTACGTGGGCGAAGAGCCGCGACAGCCGTCCGGGCCGCAGGTCGTCGGGGAACTTCTCGAAGAACATCCGCTTGACGAACCGCGGACGGAACAGCGGATTGTTGGACATCATCGTGGAGATCACGAACGGGAAGTGCTTATTGAGCTTGGATGTCGCGGCACCCATCCAGATCACCAGGAACACCAGCTTGGCGGCGACGATCATGTCGACACCGCCGAACACGAACGTCACCGCCAGCGTCGCGTAGACCTCACCGCGGGCCGCCAGGAAGATCACCTTGTCGCGCAATCCCAGCACGCCGAGGAGCAGCAGGATCAGCACGATCCGCCACGTTGGGATCAACCCGACCTGGGTGCTCAGCTCCGGCACCGGGCCGGTGCCGTCGGCGAACAGGGTCAGGAAGGTCACCAGCAACAGCAGCCCATACAGCGCGACGTCCACCAGCGTGCGGGCCGTGCCCTTGGTCGCCGGGACGCGCTTCGGCCAGGGCGGCAGCCGGATGGTGTCGGGCCGCAGCCAATACAGGATCGACCCCAGCGGCGGCTTGATCCGGTTGTTCAGCGGCCCGAAGCCGCAGCCCAGCCCGATCACCTCGAACAGCATCGTGTAGAGCACGACCTTCTCGAACACGATCGGCTCGGAGTACCACGACATGACGTGGGTGAAGGCCAACCCGCGGGTGGTCGGCACCGCCAACAGCCAAGCGAACAGGATGTAGAGCAGGATCTTGCCGACGTAGAACAGGTGCAGCACGACCGGCGTTCCGAAGCCGACCTCGGCCCAATGTCGTGCCATCGGCCGGATCTTTTCGCTGCGGCTGAGCTTGCTCCACTCGTCGATGTCGACCTGCGGCAGTTCGGGTTGGAGAAATCCCATGGTTTCACAGACTAGAACGTGTTCTAGCGAAGCGCGCTGAGGATCGCGGATGACATCCTTTGCTCGCGGTTTGTTCGCCGGATAGCGTGAGATGTTGGCACCCGTTGAGGAGATGTCCATCATGACCAGACTTCGGTTCCTGATCTCGGCTACCGCGCTGGCGCTGGTGACTGCCGGCTCGCTCGGCGCCGGCACCGCATACGGCCAGGCGCCCGCAGCGGGCGACTCGTGCACGGAGTTGCACACCACCACGCAGGACATCAACGGCCGGACGATGTGGTGCAACCCGACCATGACCGGCAACCACAGCCTGGTGTGGCAGTACGGCGGGCCGACGGACTAGCCGACCTTTGCCAGCCGGTCGGTTCCCGGATACCGTCAGATTGAGTCCGCATGTGGCTTAGGAGACGTCCATCATCAACAGACTTAGATTCGTCGTATTGGCGCTCATTACTGTTGCCACACCGACCACCTTCATCGCCGGGAGCGGTGTTGCCAACGCCGCGCCACCCTCGCCGGGTCAGCCGTGCTCGGGGTTGCACGCAACCACCCAGGACGCAAACGGCCGGACGATGTGGTGTGAGCCACCCGGGCCCGAATTCAACGTCCTGTTGTGGCAGTACGGCGGACCCAGCTAGCCGTCGAGCTTGCACTCCGGCGGGTGCCCGCCGCGCGCGCCCCGAGTAGGCGCTCGACGGCCGGAGCGTCCGTAAGTAGTTCACCGCGCCAGAGCAGAAACTCGAAACTGCAGTGGGCGGATTTCGCGAAGGGTTCCGTCAGATCGTGGCGCCGCGACGCGTTGCGGAATAAAATTCCTTTCGCCCCAATGGGTCTGCCGATACGGTACGAGGGAATCATGTTCAATTTACTCCGGAACAGATTGTCGGCAGCGGCGATTATCGCTTTCACCGTTGGCGCATGCTGCTCGCCTTCCGAACCGGAAGCTGCCTGTGCAAGCCCGTCCGAAGATCCCATGACGCAGCCCGCTGCCAGTATGGAGAGTAAGGACGACGACACGGCGATGCCAACCCAGGCCTGCGGCTTGGCTAAGCTGATCAAGAATGATCCCGATCCGCCGTTGTATCCCTACATCGGAAGCGCGCATTGGCACGTGCCGTGGGGACAGGACTATTTTGATCAAGGCCTGAGATTCTACTTCGCTTTCAACAACCGCGAATCTCTAAGGGCATTCCGCAAAGCGGCTTCTGAGGCCGATGAGAATGGAATTCCTTGCTCGGCATGCCACTGGGCCCAAGCTCTCCCGCTGGGAGTAGACATCAATATGAAGACACAATCGGAGTCCGACCGGGAGGCTGCAAATGTCGCCCTCGACCGTGCCAGGGAAGCCAATCCAAACCCGAAAGATGACGAGATCATCCGGGCGCTCCGGGGACGTTACGAGGATTGCAAAAATCCGGACAAGAAAGTATGCCAGCAGGATCGCAACCGGGCCTATTATACCGGGATGGAAACAGTGCTGAAGGATTTCGGCAGCGATGACCCCAACGTCATCACGCTCTTCGCCGATTCGGCGATGAACCTGGCGCCATGGGCTTATTGGGACGAACACGGAAATCCAGTCCTTGGTGCGAAAGAGCCGATCACGGAGGCAAAGAAGCAACTCGAGAGGGCCTTGAAATTCGTCCAATACCCGCCAAACGAAGGGCCGATCCACTGGTATATCCACCTGATGGAGCAGTCGCCGACGCCCGACGCGGCTAAGCAATACGCGGACCTATTGGCACCGCTTGCGCCGAACGCAGGTCATCTGGTCCACATGCCGTCGCACATCTATTACCGCATGGGAGACATGCAGAACGCGATAAGAGCCAACAAAGCAGCGATTGAAGCGGACGAAAGGTATTTCGGTACCGAGCCGGAATTGAATCGCCCGGACGATGACCGCTATATAATGGATTATTACCTCCACAATATTCGTTTCTTAATCGCCGCCGTAGCGTTGAGCGGCGACAACGGGCAACACGATGTTGACCGTTATGCAGAAAAGCTGCTCCAATCGATGCCAGACAGAGCAAGCAGAGCCGACGCGGACGCGGACAGAACCGCCTATTATCTGGCAAAAGTGAATTTTTCCAGCACGGCGGATATTCGCAAATTCGAGCGACCGAATTCTTTCGAACAGCAGCCGCTCGCGAACATTGCCTACGCTTATACGCAACTGATGGCGGATATCTGGGAGAAAAAGGATCCCATGCAGTCGGCCGGCGAATTGGATGACGACGTCGCCAAATATGGCATGAACGCGCGCTGCGATCCGGCGCCCGGCGTCCAACTCTCCCCCATCCGGTGTGTGCCCGCGATCCTTAGTGACCTGGGACATGCGCAGGTGGCGGTCTGGAAGACGAACTGGGACGCCGCGGTAAAGGCTGCGGAACACGCTAGGGATATCCAGGACGCCATGCGCTATATCGAGCCTCCCTTGTGGCTCTACCCCGCGGGCCAGACGCTGGCCTCGATCCTGATCCGGAGGGTGGACGCCGGCCATGGGGGACCAGGCGATTTGGCGACGGCCAAGCAGGACCTGTTCACGAGCCTGAACAAACTCCCCGACGGCAATCCCAACCTCCGAATCCCGACGGGGACTTTTCCCGGAAACGGCTGGGCTTACTACGGGCTTTGGGAGATCGCGACGCGGGACGGCTCACCCAAGGCCGACATCGACAAGGCCTGGATAGATCTCAACGACCATTGGTTCGGGACCAACGATTTCCGAACGCTCGATCGCCTGTAGGTCAGCGCGGACTAGCCGCCTTACTTGAATGCCAGTGCCCGCTGTTCGCGCCCCGAGTAGGCACTCAGCGGCCGGATCAAGGAGTTCGACGCGGCCTGCTCCATGAAGTGAGCGGTCCACCCGGTGATCCTGCTCATCACGAAGATCGGCGTGAAGCAGGCGATGTCGAATCCCATCAGGTAGTACGCGGGACCAGTCGGAAAGTCGAGATTGGGCAAGATGCCGGCGGCGTCAAACATCTCGGCTTCCAGGATGTTGTAGATGTCCAGCCAGAGCCGGCCGTCGCGCCTCGCGGCCACGCGTCTCAACGCCTCCTTCATCATCGGTACGCGGGAGTCACCGTTCTTGTAGACCCGGTGTCCGAATCCCATGACTTTTTCCTTACGGCTGAGCTTGCCGCGCAACCATTCTCGCGCGTTACGCGGATCGCTAATCTCGATCATGTCGTGCATGACGGCCTCGTTGGCGCCGCCGTGCAGGGTGCCCTTGAGCGCACCGATGGCCCCGGTGACCGCGCTCCTGCGAGACCGTCAAAACACCGGTCAGCCAACACTTTTAACAATTTGCGTCAGCGTCAAGCATCCAGGGCGCCCGGCCGGTTGGCTCGGCACGAGCAATCGGCCTGAACTCCGCGTGAAATCCGCGCGAACCCACTATTGCCACGCCGCGATCGGTGTAGTTTGCTGCTAGCACCCAACTGCAACCGAGGAGCCGATCGTGGCAGACGTCGATTATTGCGTTGTCGGAGCGGGTTTCGCGGGTCTGACAGCCGCGTTCCGGCTGAAGCAAGCGGGGCACTCGGTGGCCTTGCTGGAGGCTCGCGACCGGGTAGGTGGTCGCACATTCACCGTCACTCGCGACGACGGGACATGGATCGATCGCGGTGGCGCGTGGATCGGGCCGGGCCAGGACCGGATTTACGCGTTGATGAGCGAGTTCGGCGTACCGGAATACAAGCAACACAACGACGGCGACGCGATGATGATCGTCGGCGGCAAGAAGCACCGCTACGGCGGCACCATCCCGTGGACCGTGAGCCCGTGGGCCGTCGCCAACCTCGGGCTCGGACTGGCCAGCATCGAGAAGATGACCAAGGCGATTCCGCGTGAGGCGCCGTGGGAGGCGAAGAAGGCCCAGGAGTGGGACCGAATCAGCATTGGGGAATGGATCCATAAGAACACCATGTCCAACGAGGCCGCCGAGATGCTGGACATGGCCTTTGCCGGTCTCTACACCTCGGCAGCGTCAGAGACGTCGTTGCTGTGGGGGCTGCTGCAGACGGCCTCCGCCGGCGGACTCACGTTCGCGATTTCGGGCAAGGGTGGTTCCCAAGACGCCCGCCCGGTCGGTGGGATGGGCGCCCTGCACCGCCCGATGGTGGCCGCACTGGGCGACGCACTGCACCTTTCGCAGCCGGTCCGGCAAATCGCCCAGGATGCCGACGGTGTGACAATCAGCGCGGCCGATATGACGGTGCGGGCGCGCCGAGTCATTGTCGCGATCCCGCTGGCGATCGCCACCTCGATCCTCTACGAGCCAATGCTCCCGGTGGACCGAGCATTTCTGCACCAGCGCATTCCCAGCGGCGCGGTCATCAAGATCTCGATCTTCTACGACGAGCCGTTCTGGCGTGCCGACGGACTGTCCGGCCAGTCCGCCGCGCCGAACTCCCCGGCTACCCTGACCATCGATGCCTGCACCGACACCGCGGACCCGGGCATCATGTGCGTCATCACCGAGGGATCCGCCGCGCGCCGGCTGACCTCCCTCGACGAGGCCGAGCGCAAGTCGGTGGTCATCGGCGAGCTCGTCGACCGGTTCGGCAGCAAGGCCAAAGCGCCGCTGGAATATCACGAGCAGAACTGGACTGTGGACCGCTATTCCGGTGGCGGAATGATCGGCCACGCCCCCACCGGCGTGCTGACCGAATACGGCTATACCTTGCGCGAACCCTGCGGTCGTATCCATTGGGCAGGCACCGAGAGCTCGGCGGTCATGTGCGGGTGGATCGATGGAGCGATTCGTTCCGGGGAGCGCGCCGCTGCCGAGGTGACAGCGGCCGAAACCGCCGCGGTCGCCTAGCCGGGATACGCCAGCCTGGTCATCCCGGGCGTGCCCGCCCAACGGTTCGGTGCCAGAATGAGCCGAATGTCGGCATCACGGGGGCCTGACCAAGAGAGTTGGCGGGATGGGTGTAAACCTCCCAGGCCTTGTCGGTCGTCGCGCAACTCGGCGATATCGGCTCCGCCTAAGCGCTAGGGCCGGCAGTGGTTTCTATGCCCGGGAACAGGTTCGGCTGCTCCGAATCTATCTGGGCGCCACCACCTTTCTGTACCTCTACGGCGTGGTGTTCACTCTCTTCCCGATTCGCCACGGCCTGACGTACGCGAATCCGGCGGGCGGTATCGTCGCGATCTGCCTCGGCGTCGCGGCGTTGGCCTGGCTGGGCGTCCGTCCCGACAGGACCGCGCCGGCGACGGCCGCGGCGATCGCGGCCACCCCGATCGTGATGGCCTTCCACGTGGCGATGATCGCCGAGTTCGTCTGCCTGATCGCGCCGATCTTCCTGGCGATGTACCTGCGCGCCTTCCACTCCCCGCGCCGCGGCGCGACCCTGGTGGCCGTGCTGACCGGGGCGTCGGTGCTGGCTCTTGCGGTCGCGCCGGCCCCGAAGTTGGTGATCGACTACTTCATCTTCGCGATCGCGATCGTCGGGGCCGCCGAGTCGTTCGGGCTGCTGATGCGAGCCCTGGTCGACGCGGCGTGCACCGATCCACTGACCCGCCTGCTCAATCGAGCGGGCTGGGAGATCGCCACCGCTGACCTGTTGGCCCGATCCCGTTCGGCAGCTGTCACTGTCACCGTCATCGTGCTCGACATCGACAACTTCAAACAGATCAACGACACCCAGGGTCATCTTGCCGGCGATGAACATCTGATCAGCCGCGCGGAGCGCTGGCGAAAGCTGGCGCCCGCCAACGCCGTTCTGGCCAGGCTAGGTGGCGACGAGTTCGCGGTGTGTATCGCCGACGGCGAGGGCCCGACGCAGGGCAATTGGGAGCAGTTCGTCGCCGACGTCCGCCTGCACACGCCGGGCACCAGCATCGGCACCGCATCTCACAACGGTGCAAGCGCCGACATCGCCTTGCTGTACGCGGCCGCAGACGCCGAGCTGTACGACGCCAAGCGGAAGAAACTTCCGGGCGCCGCGGACGCCGACCTGCGCCGCGGAGCGCTGGGAAGCTAGCCGGTCTGCTTAGCCGGCGGCCGGTAGAAGATCAGCAACTGGCCGATGGCTCCGGCGAGGCCGAGCCCCACCGAGATCAGCAACCCGTTCCAGCCGATCAGCGGGTCGTTGATCCCGAAGATCGCCCAGTCCAGGCTGAGCCGGCCGGGTCCCAGTGTGGCCACGGCGATCGCGGACAGCGCCAGGACCAGGTTGTACTCCCAGCCCTCTTTGACGATGAAGAACCCGTTGTGGCGATGCACGGTCCACGCCGCGACCAGCATCAGCGAGACAAAGCCCGCGGCCGGAATCGGCGTGAGCAGCCCAAGGGCCATGCCCAGTCCCGCGGCGATTTCGGTGGCGGCGGCCACGGTGGCGTGGAACTTGCCCGGCTTCATACCGATGCTCTCGAACCATCGCGCGGTGCCCGGTATCCGGCCGCCGCCAAAGAACTTGTTGTAGCCATGCGCGGCCAATGTCACGCCCAGCACCAGCCGCAGGATCAGTAATCCGACGTCATAGGGAGTCATACGTGCCAACCTAGATCATCGGGCGGATCGGATAACAGCAGCGGTGAGCGGCTGTGTCTGGCGATTCGTGTGGGAACATAGCGGGCGTTCCCGCGATTGCCACAACTAGCTGAACCAGGAGGGGGTGCACCACGGCTCGTATCGCACGAGGCAACAGCACCCCCGAAAGCAGATCGATCGGGCATGCGGCCACCTCCACCGACCACACCGTGGTGTTGCTGAACGGCGACGCGGAGCATCCGCGGGAGATCCTGGGCAACAAGGGCCACGGCATCGAAGTCATGCGCCGGCACGACTTGCCGGTGCCGCCCGCGTTCTGCATCACCACCGAGGTGGGTCTGCGGTGTCTGACCGAGCCCGCGGCCACGCTGGACGCGATCTGGGACGACGTGCTCGACCGAATGAAGTGGCTGGAGCGCGAAACCTCACGCACGTTCGGCCGGGGCCCGCGTCCGCTGCTGGTCAGCGTTCGCTCGGGGGCCACGCTCTCGATGCCCGGCATGATGGACACAATCCTGAACCTGGGCCTCAACGATGCCGTCGAACATGCGCTGGCCGCATCGGGAACCGAGAACTTCGCCCGCGACACCCGGCTGCGGTTCACCGGCATGTACCAGCGCATCGTCGGCGGCGAATCGCAATCCGTCCCGGACGACCCGTACGCGCAGCTACGGGCGGGCATCGAGGCCGTGTTCGCGTCGTGGAACTCGCCGCGTGCGGTTGCCTACCGCGACCACTACGGCCTCGACGATCGTGGCGGCACCGCGGTGGTCGTGCAGGCCATGGTGTTCGGCAACCTCGGCCCCAATTCCGGTGCCGGAGCGCTCTTCTCACGCAACCCGATCACCGGCGCCAACGAGCCTTTCGGGGAATGGCTCCCCGGCGGCCAAGGCGACGACGTGGTCTCGGGATTGGTCGACGTGGAACCGATCGCCGCCCTGCGCGACGAGCAACCGGCGGTCTACGACGAGCTGATGGATGTCGCCCGCACCTTGGAGCGGCTCGGGTCCGACGTGCAAGAGATCGAGTTCACCGTCGAAGACGGCAGACTCTGGCTGTTGCAGACCCGGGCGGCCGAACGCTCGGCGCAGGCGGCGGTCCGATTGGCGCTGCAACTGCACCACGAGGGGCTCATCGACGCCACCGAGACACTGCGCCGGGTGACCCCGACACACGTCAAGGCATTGCTGCTGCCCGCACTGCAACCCGAAATACGTTTGGCCGCACCGCTTTTGGCCAAAGGACTGCCCGCCTGCCCGGGCGTAGTCTCGGGTAAGGCATACACGCAGGTGGACGAGGCGCTCGATGCCGCCGACCGCGGCGAGCAGGTCATCCTGGTGCGCGACCACACCCGCCCCGAAGATGTCCTGGGCATGCTGGCCGCGCAAGGCATCGTCACCGAGGTCGGCGGGGCCGCCAGCCACGCCGCGGTGGTCAGCCGCGAACTCGGCAGGGTGGCGGTGGTGGGCTGCGGCAACGGAGTCGCCGCAACGCTGGCCGGTAGACAGATCACCGTCGACGGCTACGAAGGCGAAGTGCGCGAAGGCAATCTGGCCCCGTCCTCGTGGTCGGAGAACGATACGCCCGAACTACGCGAACTCGCCGAGATCGCGCGGCGGCTCAGCCCGCTGCGTGCACACGCCGACGGCGACCACCCGAGGCTGGACGACACCTCCGACGCCGCGGTGCGCACCGCCCTGGAAAACGGGCGTACCGATGTGGTTTCGGCCTCCCCGCTGATCGTCATGCTGGCCGCGCTGCGACTGACGGGCCCGGCGTGACCGAATTGGCCGTGCTGCAAACGATCCGGCTCAAGGGCCGGGTCACCCCGGCCGACCTGGCCGCCACCCTGGGCGAAAACGTTGACGACGTCACCGAACGGCTGACCGCGGCGGGCTTGCTGGTCGGCGGGGCGACGTTGCGGATCAGCCCCAGCGGTCGCGACCGGCTGGACGCGCTGCTCGCCGAGGAGCGCGAGGGCATCGACTCGGCCGCGATGACCGCCGCGTATGACGACTTCCGAAGCGTGAACAATGATTTGAAATCCTTGGTCACCGACTGGCAGCTCAAGGGCGGCCCCGAGGGCCCGCCCAACGCACACGACGACGCCGAATACGACGCCGCGGTGTTGGCCCGCCTCGACCAGGTGCACGCCAGGGTGTTGCCGATCATCGCCGCGGTCGGCGCCCAACTGCCACGGCTGAACACCTATTCGGCGAAACTGGTTGCGGCACTTGGCAAAGTAAAGTCCGGCGACAGCGCCTGGCTGACCCGCCCGCTCATCGACTCGTACCACACCGTGTGGTTCGAATGGCACGAGGAGCTGATCGGCGCCGTCGGCCTCACCCGCGAGGAAGCGGCCAGATCCGGTGATGCGCAGTAGGCCTTCTTACAGCGTGGCATCCAGCAACTCCAGGTAGGCGTCGACGTCGGTGACGGCCGACTCCGCCGCGTGGACGCTGATCGCGATGGTCTCGCCGATGCCGTGCACTCCGTGCGTCAGACCCATCGACGGGGACAATCCCGGATAGCCGGCCGTCAGCACCACGCGCGCAGCCCCGAAGCGCAGATCGGCGGGCCCGCGGTTGACGCTGGACACCACGGTGTTGCCGAGCACTTGCGTGGGCCGCACGTCGGTGTCGAAATGGGAGACGCCCCAACGCAGTAGCGAGGCAGGTACCGCTGCGAATGCCCGGTCGCCCGAACGAGTCGCCGGATGTTCGAAGCGGCGCCGGCCGTTGGCCAGGTCGGCGGCAATGCGCTCGAGTCGTGCATCAAGCTCGAGCTGCGGGTACAGCCCGACGACGACGTTGCCGAAGTGATTGTTCGCCTGGGGTACACCGGGTTTGACCATCGGCACCTCCGCGCCCAGCGAAGCGGCCGCATCGCCGAGTAGACGCGACAACGCGGTGGACACGGCAGCGAGTACGGCAACGGTGACGGTGGGCCCGCGCAGCTGCGAGCGGTGGCGTATCAGCGTTCGCATCGAACGGGCACCGTCGGGGCGGGCATTAGTCGAAAGCGGTGGCCGAAAGCCGACCCCGGGCGACAGCCGTCCCGCTCGGGTGTCGCGAACCAGCCCGCGGTGGGCACGCGCCGCTTCGGCTGCCCGCCAACAGAAGATGCCCGGCGACGGCCGTTGCACCGCGGGCACCGGGGTCGCCCGGCCGAAGAGCCAGGCCGCCAGCGCCGCACCGCGGGCGCCGTCGGCCAGCGCGTGCGGTGCCTGCAGCACCGCAACGAGGCCCCGACCGTCGACGCCAGGAATGCCGAGCACCGGCGTGAACACGTGCAGCCGCCACGGCATCCGGCGAAGGTCCAGCTGGTTGTCGGCCAGGCCGGCCACCGCCGCCAGGGCGCCGTGCCAGCTGCGGTCGGCCAGATCGTGACAGACCACCTGCTCGGGCGCCACTGTCATCGGAACCCACCGCGGATACGTCAGCGAACATCCGTCGTCGAGCCGCAACCCCAGTTCGGGACATGCCCGCGCCCGACGCAGCACCTGTTCGACGGCACCGCGCACGTCGGCGGGTTCGCCGTCGAATGCGTAGAGCAGGAGCTCGTCGCTGGGGATTTTGGCCGACATCCAGTAGAACTGCGCATCGACGGCCGCCATTCGGCGCGCAGCCATGGCGTCAGCCCGGTGAGCCGACGAACGCCAGCACCCGCTCGGCAACCTTCTCGGGCTGTTCAAGCTGCAGGAAATGCCCGGCATGGTCGACGATCGCGACTTCGCTGCCGGCGGGGAGCACCTTTTCCGTCCAGTGCGCGAAAGCCGGAGTCATACAACCGTCGTCACGACCATGCAGATACAAGGTCGGCAAGATGGGCGCCTCGGTCCACAGCTGGTTGAGTTCGGCGTACCGCTGCGGCGGCTTGGTATTGCGAAGCGTGGCCCGATAGGTCCCCAGCGCCGCCCGCCAACTTTCCGGTGTTCCGATCGCGGCGTCGACGTGGCGCAGATCCTCGTCGGCGCCGCGATAGCCCGGAGACCATCGTCGCCACAACAGCGGCAGTATCCAGGGCCCGGAACGCTCTGGCAGCACAGGCAATTGGAAGTAGAACATGTACCAGCTGCGCAGCAGCTGACGCGGCAGCTGGCGGGCCAGCCGGCCTCGCTCGCTCACCTGGCCGCGGAATGCGGCCGACACCGGCACCGACATGATCACGGCTTTGGTGAACGGGCTGTTGGGCATCGCGGCCAGGCCGGTGGCCGCCAGTGCACCCCAGTCGTGACCGATCACCACGTCGCGGTCGGTGCCGCCGGCGGCCGCGCGCACGCGCAGCGCGTCGTCCATGATCGCGCCGACGTGATAGCTGCCGTCGTCGGGAATTGACGAGGGGGCGTACCCACGCATGAACGGTGCGATAACCCGCCAACCCGATGCGGCAAGCAGCGGGGCCATCTTGCGCCAGCCATAGGCCGTGTCGGGGAAGCCGTGCAGACACAAGGCGATCGGGGCGTCGGGCGGGCCCCAGGTCAGCGCCTTGAGGTCGCCGGGAGGGCCCGGCACGTCGATCCACCGCGGCTCGGTCATCTCGGGTAGTCCGCCATCTTCACTCCTCTTCGGCGCGTCCGCACGGACCAACCTAACGCGTGCGGATCCAGACCGCACCGACCGGAGCGAAAGAATCTCTAAAACGTCACCGCATCAAGGGTTTTCGCTCAACGCATCCGCTGCCCGCTCGAGCTCGGCGATGACGATCTTGCGCATGCCGTACATCGCCTGGGTAGCGGCCGCCGCGCGGGCCGGATCGGGATGGCTCACCAGGTCGTAGAGCCGCTCCGGGATGACTTGCCAACTCAGCCCGTAGCGATCCTTGCACCAGCCGCATTGCGATTCCTCGCCACCGTCGGTCAGCCGGTTCCAGTAGTAATCGACCTCGTCTTGGTCCTTGCAGTCGATCGTGAACGACACCGCCTCGCTGAACTTGAAATGCGGACCGCCGTTGATCCCGATGAACCGGTTGCCGTCCAGCACAAACGTGCCCGAGAGCACCGAGCCGGGCTCGCCGGGACCGGCGTCGGTGCTGCGGTTGAGATCCTCGACTCGCGAGTTCGGGAACACCGAGGCGTAGTACGTCACCGCCTCTTCCATGTTGTGGTCGAACCACAGCGAGGGCGTGATCGATGGCACGGGAATCTCCTACTCTGTTGGGTTTTCCTAATAGACCTCGGCGGGCGCCGGAACTCACCGCCGCACCCCCTCGCACGCAAATGTGTAGACGACCTCGGTAACGTCGAGGGACGATCTAGGTGAGAGGACGCCCGTGAGCGCCGTGAACAGCAGTCCCCAGACGGTCAAGTTCGCTGGTGTGGGCGGTATCGGGCTGATCGCCGACGAATGGAACCGCGATGACGCCGTCGCGGGCCGACCGTCGATTCTGATGTTGCACGGCGGCGGCCAAAACCGGTTCTCGTGGAAGAACACCGGACAGTTTCTGGCCGACGAGGGCCATCACGTCGTCGCGCTCGACAGCCGCGGCCACGGCGACAGCGACCGGGCGCCGGGGGCGGACTACGCCGTCGAAACCTTGATGGCCGACGTCTTGCACATTCTCGACGCTATCGGCCGCCCAGTCGTGCTGATCGGGGCCAGCATGGGCGGGCTGACCGGCATCCTGGTCGCCGACAGCGCGGGCCCGGCGAAGGTGACCGGATTGGTGCTGGTCGACGTGGTGCCGCGGTACGAGAAGACCGGCAGCGCGCGCATCCGGGATTTCATGCTGACCAACCTGCAGGGTTTCGGCTCGCTCGAAGAGGCCGCCGACGCGGTCGCCGCCTATTTGCCGTACCGGGAAAAGCCACGCAGCCCCGAAGGGCTGAAAAAGAACCTCCGGCTGCGCGATGGACGCTGGTACTGGCACTGGGATCCCGCGTTCATGACCGCACCCGGGGACGACCCGGAGCTGCGCACCGAGCACTTCGAGCAGGCCGCGGCGGATCTGAAGATCCCGGTCCTGTTGATCCGCGGCAAGCTCTCCGATGTCGTCAGCCCCGAAGGCGTCAAGCACTTCCTGGCCACGGTTCCGCGCGCGGAGTTCGTTGAGCTGTCCGACGCCGGACACACCGCGGCCGGTGACGACAACGACGCCTTCAGCGACGTCGTAGTGGAGTTCGTCAAGCGGCTGACAGGTTAGTCAGCCGCCCACTCCCGGTTTCTCCGCGTGTCCGCCGAACTGCTTGCGCATCGCCGACAGCGCCTTGTTTGCGAAGTCGTCGAGGCTGCGCGAGGCGAAGCGGGACTGCAGCGCGGTCGTGAGCACCGGCGCGGGCACTCCCTCGTCGATCGCCGCGATGGCGGTCCACCGGCCCTCTCCGGAGTCGGACACCCGCCCGGAGAACTCGTGCAGGTCGGGCGACTCGTGCAGCGCGATCGCGGTCAGGTCCAGCAGCCAGGAGCCGACGACGCTGCCTCGGCGCCACACCTCAGCGACGTCCGCGATGTCGAAGTTGTACTGGTAGCACTCAGGATTGGACAGCGGCGCGGTTTCGGCGTCGCCCTTTTCGACGCGCTTGCCGATATCGGCATTGCGCAGGATATTCAGCCCCTCGGCGAGCGAGGCCATCATCCCGTACTCGATGCCGTTGTGCACCATCTTCACGAAGTGCCCGGCCCCCGACGGACCACAGTGCAGGTAGCCCTTCTCCGGTTGCGCGACCTCGCCGTCGCGGCCCGGGGTGCGCGGCGCGGCGTCGACTCCGGGCGCGATGGTGGCGAATAACGGCTCGGCGTGCTCGAAGGCGTAGTCGTCGCCGCCGATCATCAGGCAGTAACCACGCTCGCGGCCCCAGACACCACCACTGGTGCCACAGTCAATGAGGTGAATCCCCTTCTCGGACAATAGTTTTGCGTGCTTCAAGTCGTCCCGGTAGTAGGAGTTGCCGCCATCGATCACGATGTCCCCGGACTCCAGCGTCTTGGCCAGCTCCTCGATCACCGAGGTGGTGACGTCGCCCGCGGGCACCATCACCCAGACGACCCGCGGCGTGGACATCTTCTCGGCCAGCTCGCTCAGCGAGAACACTCCAGTCGTACGTTCCTCGTCGGCCATCGCCTTGACGACGTCGGGACTGTGGTCGTACACCACGCATTCGTGCCCGTTGTCGGCAACACGACGAGCGATGTTGGCGCCCATCCGGCCCAGGCCGATCATTCCCAGCTGCATTTTCTCCGGTCTCCTTACTGTCCCGACTGAGTACTTGGAGGGAACCACGGGTCCTGCCAATGGCGGTGCCCCCGTACTAGCGACTGTGCGGCCTCGGGTCCCCACGACCCGGGTTCGTAGGGGTGGATTTCGGCCGGCTTGTCCAGCAGCGGCTGGACGATCCGCCACGTCTGTTCGATGCTGTCCTCCCGCGCGAAAAGCTGGCGATCGCCGATGAGCGCGGCGTGCAGCAGCAGTTCATAGGGCCCCTCCGCTTCACCCAGATCGCGGGCGAATAGCGAGTCCAGGTGGACGTCGTGCCACTCACCACCGACTTGGGCAGACAACTGCATTCGCATGCCCGGCTCGGGGTCAATGCGCAGCACGATCTGGTTCGGCTCGGCCGACCTGCGGTGGGGCAGGAAGGACAATTGCGGAACCCGGCGCAGAAACAGGCGCACCTCGGTGACCTTCTCCGGCAGCTCCTTGCCGGCCCGCAGGAAGATCGGCACCCCGGACCAGCGCCAATTGTCGATCTCGGTGCGCAGCGCGATAAAAGTCTCGGTCTGTGAATCCTTTGCCACCCCGGAGACGTCGGTGTAGCCGTGGTACTGACCCCGGACGCAGTGGTCGGGATCCAGCGCCGGCATTGCGCGGAACACCTCGGACTTCTTGTCGTTGAGGTCATCGGCACTGTCGCCGACCGGCGGTTCCATCGCCACCATCGCAAGCACCTGCAGCAGATGGTTCTGCACCACGTCGCGCAGAGTGCCGACCTTGTCGTAGAACCTGCCCCGGTCTTCGACGCCGAAGTTCTCCGCCATCGTGATGTGAATCTCCGAGATGCTCTGGCGATCCCACAGCGCGGCCAGCGCCTGGTTGGCGAACCGGAGGCATTCGAGTTCCACCACGGGCTGCTTGCCCAAGAAGTGATCCACTCGCAGTATCTGGTCTTCGTCGAGCACCGCGTGCAACCGCTCGTTGAGTTCGCACGCGGACTCCAGGTCGTGGCCGAATGGTTTTTCCACCGCGACGCGGGCGTGCTGCACCAGGCCCTCGCGCGCGAGGTTTTCGACTATCGGCGCGAACAGCGCGGGCGGCATTTCGAGGTAGTACAGCGGGTGGTAATCCGAACCGATCATCTCCGCCAGCCGGTGGTAGAGCTCGCCGTCGGTGACGTCGCCGTGCACGTAGTCCAGCCGACTCGCCAGCCGATCGAACACCTCGTCGTCGATCTTCTCCCCGGCGTCGTTGATGGCGGCCCGCGCCCGGTCGATTAACTTCTCGACACTGATGTCGTCGCTAGCCACACCCAGAATCGGGCAGTCCAGCAGGTTGCGGCGCTCGAGCCGATACAACGCCCGAAATGTCATCTTGCGGGCCAGATCGCCGGTAATCCCGAAAATCACCAGCAGGTTGGACGAGCCACCACCGTCGTCGGCCAAGACCGAACCTCCCAAAAGTCACCTGCGCGGAGCACTTGAGATGCACTACCCGGGGGTGTTCGCTTCAACCCTAGACACAGCTTATGGGGCCGACAACCGGAAGCCATCGGGCGCTTTGCAAGGATGCGTGACGTGGGTGATGCACTGCATATCGCGGTCTACGTCCTAGCCGGGGTTGCCGCCATCGAAGCCTGCGCACTCGCCGTGTTGTGGAGGCTGCTCGGCCGTAGCCGCGAGGAGGCCGAGGAGTTAAGGCAGCGTGTCGACACCCGCAATTGGCTGATCTCCGGTGGGCGTGAGGCGGTCAAGACGGTGTGGAACACCGCCAGCGTGATGCGCAAGGAGGGCTTTGGCGCGGCCGTGCGCAGCTCCATCGAAGACCTCGCCGACTGGGCCGAGGTCGAGCGCCCCGACCTGGCCCGGGTCACGCCGGACGGCCGGGTGGTGATTCTGTTCTCCGATATCGAGGAGTCCACCGCCCTCAACGAGCGGATCGGCGACCGTGCGTGGGTCAGGCTGATCAGCTCGCACGACAAGCTCGTTTCCGGCCTGGTGAAGCGCCGATCCGGGCATGTGGTCAAGAGTCAGGGCGACGGCTTCATGATTGCCTTTGCTCGGGCCGAGCAGGCGGTGCGCTGTGGCATTGACCTTCAGTACGAACTGCACAAGGACGCAAAACGCAAGCGGCACGACGAGATTCGGGTGCGGATCGGCATCCACATGGGCCGCTCGGTGCGCCGCGGCGATGATCTGTTCGGCCGCAATGTCGCCATGGCGGCGCGGGTCGCGGCGCAAGCCGTCGGCGGAGAGATCCTGGTGAGCCAACCGGTGCGAGACGCGCTGAGCGACTGTGACGACCTCCGGTTCGACGAAGGCCGCGACGTCGAATTGAAAGGCTTTTCGGGCAGCTATCGCTTGTTCGCGGTGGAGTTCGAACCCGAGTTGGAGGCGGCGTCGGATTCCGCCAGCCGCTGATGGAGTCGGGAACGGATCTCGTCGGCGGTATAGGCGCGCCGTTTCCGTTGATCACGCACGACCAGCGCGCCCCCGGCGACGACGCCCGCGGCGCCGGCCAGGCCGATCCACTTCCAAATGTTGCGCATAATTGACACGCTATTACCGCCATGGACACCCTTCACGACAAGGTCGCCGTAATCACCGGGGCGGCCAGCGGCATCGGCCGCGCCATCGCCTACACGTTGGCCCACCGGGGCGCCCATCTCGTGGCGGTCGACCTCGACGGCCAGGGAGTTCAACTTCTCGCCGATGACCTCAGTGACCGAGGATCGGCGGTGCTACCGCATCGCGCCGACGTCTCGGATCCCGAAGCGTTCGACGGGATTCGCAGCGCGACGCTGCAGCGGTTCGGGCGGGTCGACATCGTGGTCAACAATGTCGGCGTGCTGACAAACGGTCTGCCACAAGATATTCCCGTCACGGAGTGGCAACGCATCCTCGACATCAACCTGATGTCGGTGGTGCGCAGCAACGCCGCGTTTCTGCCGCTGCTGCTGGATCAGGGCAGCGGACATCTGGTCAACACCGCGTCCTTCGCCGGGCTTTTCACCTATTCCTATGACCGAATGCCGTATGCGGCCAGCAAGGCGGCCATCGTGCAAATCAGCGAGGCGTTGGCAATCTACCTGCGGCCCAAGAACATTGGCGTCACCCTGCTGTGCCCGGGGCCGGTGTTGACGAACATCGCGGCCGAAGTGCCGACGTTCGGCGACGGCACCCAACTGCGCATTCCCGGCGAGCAGTTCGAGTTGCTCGACCCGGCGACCGTCGGCGACCTGGTCGCCGATGCGATCCTGCACAATCGATTCTTCGTGCCCACTCATCCCCGCGTCGTCGAGGAGTTGCGCCGTCGAGTCGAGGACTGGGACGGCTATATCGACTACCAGATCTCCCGAAAACCCCTATGAAAGGCGGATACCGATGACTGATGTGCGCGCTCAGGGACTGGAAGTGTTCAAGGAGATGCTGCCCGGCCTGATCCCGGACGACGCCACCAGCCTGCGCGACGACGGCGTTGCCGGCGAACTCCTCGAGCTGGGCCTCGATCATGTCTTCGGATCGCTATGGACGCGGCCCGGATTGGACCGCCGCTCCCGCAGCCTGGTCACCCTGGGTGCGCTGATCGCGCTGCGAGCCTCGGACGAGCTGAAGGCGCATTTCGCCATCGCGGTGCGCAACGGGCTGACCGTCGAGGAAATCGGCGAGGTCATCTATCACATGACCGGCTACGCGGGTTATCCGGCAGCCGCCAGTGCACGCGCTGTCGCGCGTGAAGTGCTGGCGAACTCCTGAGCCATGCTCACCCTCGACCAGGCGCTGAACGAGACTCGGACGGGCGATCTTTGGCTCTTCCGCGGCAGAACGGGACCCGACCGTGCGATCCAGACGTTAACGAACGCGCCGGTGAATCACGTTGGCATGACGGTGGCCATCGACGACCTGCCACCGCTGATCTGGCATGCCGAGCTGGGCGACAAGCTGGTTGACCTGTGGACCGGAACCAACCACCGCGGCGTGCAGCTCAACGATCTGCGCCAGGCGGTGATGCAGTGGACAGGCCGGTATGAACAGCGGTGCTGGCTGCGCCAGCTGACTCCGCACGCCACCCGCGAGCAGGAGAACGAGCTACTCAAGGTGATCGCTCGGATGGACGGCACCGCCTTCCCCACCACCGCACGGCTGACCGCACGCTGGTTCCGCGGCCGGCTGCCGACCGCCTATGACTGGGTGCGCGGGATCCCGGTGGTGGACAAGAAAGTTCGCGAGCAGACCCGGCGGCGTCGGGAAGAGCGCAAGATAAGCGTGGCCACCGCCTACTGCGCGGAGACGGTGGCGATCACCTACGAGCAGATGGGATTGCTTGTCACAGACAAGGACGCGAATTGGTTCGACCCGGGCAAGTTCTGGAGCGGTGACACGCTGCCCTTGGCACCGGGATATCGGCTGGGCGAAGAAATCCAGGTGACTGTCGGCTAGTCGACCGACATCTCCCCCATATCCGACCAGCCTGTCGCGTCGATCGTCTGACTGATGATCTTGGGCGTGGACTTCAGCGCCTGCGGAAGCTCCTGCATCGCCCGCTTGAAGTGATCGCTGTTGACGTGGACGCCGCCGGCGTCACCGTCGCGGAATGCCTCGACCAAGACATATTCCGCCGGGTTGTCCAGACTGCGCGACCATTCGAACCACAGGTTGCCCGCTTCGGCGCGGGTGGCCGCGGTGAACGAGGCGACCAGGTCCGGCCAGCGATCGGTCCAGTCGGGTTTGGTTTCGAACTTGACGACGATGAAGATCATTGCGGTCCCCGCTTGTGCTCGCAGCTCCGGAGTGCGCTTGCCTGCCCGATCATCGACGGGCAGCGCCAGGATATACGGCCCGCCTGGAATGCCCAGGGCGCACGTTGTGACAGGAGTGGCATTTCGGGTGGATGTGACCCCTGTTTCACCGCGCTACAGCAAAGTCCGCCTAGGTGTCGCAATTGACGCCTAGGCGGACTTTGCATTGGTACTGCGTTTATTGGATTTGCGCCAGTACTCAGCTGAATGTGATGTAGCCCACAACGAGATGGTTTCTCCGACTACTTCACTGTTGCCAAGCGCGCAATGCTATCAGTGTGATCCACGTCGCAATTCTATCCGCGAAATTAGATATCACTTACGCAATCCAATTCTTTATCAATTTGGAATTCCGGGATCGCCGGGCGGCGGCAATTCCGGAGCGGGCGGGGGCGGCGGTGCTGGCGCCACGGCGCCAACCAAGACGGGCGCGGGGTCCGCAGGCGGGGGCGGCGCGTCCGGCGGCGGAGGCGGCGCATCCGGAAGCGGAAGCGGCAGACCTTCACCGTCCGGCGGCATCGGCAAGAACATGTGGTGCGTGAATCCGGGCTGGTAAGCGCCGGCACCACCGACATGCACCCCGCCACGCTCGCCGCTGGACACCGGAGTGCCGTCCGGCAGCGTCACTGCCGTGTGGCCACCGTTCCAGCCGACAACCAACGCATTGGGAGCCGTTCCATATTGGAAGCCCCGCGCCAATAGCGCGCCTTCTTCATTTCCAGTATTAAATCGGTTTCCGTAAACCGGCCTGTCGGTTGCCGCATTGACAACCCACGAGACAAGCCCCGAACAATCGGTACCCGCGGGAGAATCTCCACCCACAATATAGGGCGTCCCCGAGACCTGATTGATCAGCGACATCAACGATGCAAGAACAATCATGGGCAGGGACACTAGCAACAAGTTAGTTAGCGAGCCAAAATTTGTGGCGCGCATCACGTGTCAATTAAATAATGGCGTGCGCCGCACCTACAGCAAATAAGTCACGAGAATGCATATTTCGCGAAACGGAAGTGCTGAGGGGTGGTGGCCAGCCGTTATCTCGCCGACACGGGCCGGAGGCGAATTACCGGAATCCGCCGCCCGACTGCGGCGGCCTTGACACGGTAGTCGCCGTAGTTGACGCAGACATGCTCAGCAAGCGCATACAGGCGCTCGTAGTCGTCGGGATCGGTGACCTCCACCGCGACGAAGTCCTCGTCGCCGAGTTGGCATGGCGGATGCGCCTTCAGATTGTGGTACCACTGCGGATTCTTGGGTTCGCCCAAATACGAGGCAACCAAGATCGCGTCGGACCCATCGTGGAAGTACGCGAGTTGATGCTCTCGCGGCTGGCCCGATTTGGCACCCGTACTGATCAACGGGGCCGAGGAAAGCCCGCCAAGGATGGATGGGTAGCGCCCGCGCGTTGCGCGGTACAGCCACGGATCGATGTGCCAGAAGAGATGTCGGGCCATGAACCCTCCCGCACGCGAGCGGCCGAAGCGCTCCAGGGCCCGATACCAACGGCCGTACTCCTCGGTCGGGTCGACGTAGTGCAGCGGCATGCGGCGACCCTACCGTCTGATTTACGGCTGACCTCCTGGCGGTTGGGAGCACCACTGAAGTCCGCATCCCTTCGTGCCGGCGCTCGGTTAGATCGGGGTCCAAATTCCGTTGTTGAAGAATCCCCACGCTCCGGTGGTCGGGTTCCACATCAGGTGCGCCTGAGGCGCCCACGCCGGTGGAGGGGGCTGCGGCGGCGCCCACGGCGGCGGGGGTCCCCAGGGCCCCCAGCCCGCCGGTGCCGGACCTTGCCAGTCGTGACACTGATTCCAGTCCCAGTGGTAGTTGGTGCCCCAGGCCGGATCCCATTGCTGACCGGGGCACCAGTGGTTGCCGGGCGCGGGAGCCGGGGCCGCATGGGCGACGCCGCCGGCCAGCCCCAACGCGGACAATGCCAGCCCGCCACCCGCCAATAGCCGAACCCACGGTCTCCCGTGCTTTTCCGTCGCCATCTTCTAAGAATGGTCGGCCCGCGACGGCACCGCTAGTGTTCGACAAACTGAGCGCGGGATGGACCCGGCTCGAACGCTTCACCGAAGTACTGGGTCTCGCGGACCACTTCACCGTCTTCGAATTCCATGACGCTCACGACGTAGAACGGTTGCTCGTCGTAGCTGAGGACGAGTTCGCTGACCCAAAGATCGCCGCCACCCAGCAGGCGTCGCACGCTGAATCGCTTCAAGTTCGGCTGCGCGGCGCGCGACGCCTGAATGTTGTGCCGGCCACGGATGCGCTCGCCCGATTGCGGATATTCGAGCACCGCATCATGCCGATAGATTTCGTGCTCAGCGTCGAAGTCGTTGGCGTCGGATGCCTCCCAGTGGCGCCGTAGCGCGTCCCGCACGTCGTCGTCATGCATCGCGACTCTCACTTTCCGGTAGATGTATCAGTCTGCGCCGCCAGACGTTGAAGCGAAACTCCACCACGTCGCCGTCTGCCGCCGCCCTCACCGACTGGATGGGCGCATGGTTATATGGTTCAGCCTGGCGAAGTCAGCGACGCAGGTTCGGTCCAATCGCCTTCGCCCCGTCTACGTTCAGGAGTCATCCATGGGCGACGCCGATGCCGCGGCGATCCGAGCAGCGCGAGCCGACTGGATCAGCGAGCACCTCGAGACATATCTGACCTCCGGTGGCACGCGGGGCCACATCATGGACCTGAGCGCGCTCGGGGGCCGCGCGGTGACCACGCACTGCTTGATCAAATGTGTGGGTCGCAAGTCGGCGAAGGTTTATGTCAGGCCGTTGATCTACGGCAACTTCGGTGGCGAGATCGTGATCGTCGCATCGAAGGGCGGTGCCGACACGCATCCGGCGTGGTACTTGAATATCTTGGCGAGCAACACGATCGGTGTGCAGATCGCCACCCAGGCGTTCGAGGCAACATGGCGGGAACCCGAACGCGAGGAACGCCACCAGGTGTGGGCGTATATGGCCCACCTGTACCCGCCGTACCTCACTTATCAGAAGTCGACCAGCCGTCAAATCCCGTTGGTGATGTTGACGCTCGGTCGGCCGATCGACGTCTTCGCTCCGGAAGAGTCGCGATAATCCTCACAGCCCGAACTTCGCGCGCGCCTCGTCCGTCACCGGAGTGAATAGATTGACCAGGTTTCCATCCGGGTCGCGGAACAGCAGCGCACGGTTACCCCACGGCATTGTCGTTGGCTCGGTGACGATCTCGCCGACGCTGCCCCTGAGTCGCTCATACTCAGCGTCCACATCCTCGACGATGAACTCCAGGATCGCGCTCCGATTGGCGCCGGGCTCAGCGGACCCGGCCCCGAACAGCGGTACGGTTTTGTCACTGCCGATCGCCAGCGTTCCGACTGAGGTCGGAATCTCGGCGAATAGTTCGTTGCCCCAAACCGGGGCGGTCTCGGTGACCATCTCGTAGAAAGCAACGAGCCGATTGACATCCGCCGTGATGAGGCGGGTCGAAATGAACTTCACGAAGTCTCCTCGAACACTCGGGTGGCGCGGCCTGCGGACAGCGTCTTGCAACGAGGACGCTAGCCGCCCCCTCTGACACCCAGTAGACGTTGAACGGAACTCCACCCGTTTGCACCACCACGTCGCTGCGGTAGGCGCTCGACAAGGAGGTAGTCAAATGAATCTCATGACAGTCAAGCCGTTTCTCACTTTCGAGGGTTCAGTCGAAGCCGCCATGAACTTCTATGTCTCACTTTGTCCCGACGGCGACGTGTTGTCCGTGACTCGGCACAGCAGTGCAGACCCGGATATCGACGGAAAGGTCATGCTCGCCGAGTTCACCGTCGCCCGACAGCGAATGCTCTGCAGCGACAGCCCAATTCATCATCAGCACACGTTCACACCCTCGTTGTCACTGCATGCGGACTCCGACGACGCCGGCGAGATCGAGCGCCTCTTCAACGCGCTCGCGGTCGATGGCAACGTGTTGATGCCACTCGCTGACTACGGATTCAGCCGCCGCTTCGGCTGGGTCGACGACCGATTCGGAGTGTCCTGGCAACTCGCGCTGTCGTCTACGTCGCCGCCTTCCTGCTAGACGTTGAAAGGCCATAGCCGCTTCGCGTTCGGACCGGTCAACCTCGGCGTTTAGGTTGACTTCCCACTTCGAGCGAACACCGAACTGTAAAATAAATTTCGCTTGCGGGACAAACCCTCGGCGGGTCAGCCGCCGTATTGAGGGCCGTAAAGCGGTGGTGGACGTTTGGTGACGCAGTAAGGGGCATCATCGACGCCGACCAATAATCAACATCCGATGGTCGAACAACTATCCGTTGCACAAACATTGCTAACCCATTTACCGGTTCGACCCACCCCGCTGGCTCCTCATTCAAATAAGGTGGACATCCTGCTCTCTCCATCCTTCGGAGAGTCGCAACTGCCGCATTGCATGCCGGTGCCGTTGCCGTAACACTCGCTGATGCATTCAGCCTTTCCCAAGCCGATGATCAGCAGGAATGCCGCAATCGAGGTCGCAAATAATGACACAATAGTGTTCATTTTTGATATCCTTTTAACTTCAGTAATTAGATATTTCGCTGATGGAATACCCATAAGCGAAAAGCGCACCGAACCCGGCAATTATCCGACGAATACCGTCGCCATGCCCTCGGGCATATTGCGTATTCGCAATCGATTTCAACGATGCTCGATAAATGCCTGAATGGCGGAAAACTCTGGAATCAAGTCACCCAACGATCCTCGGGCCCAAATAATGGTTCATGACTTGTAACTTTTGAGCCTAGCACTAGTTTGCCTTTAGCGATAGCGCATCCGCGGGGCAATTAAAAGCGAGGGCGTCCATGATAATTTCGGCTGCCTGCCGCGGCCGTCTGCACCGATCTGTGCGGCGGGCACGACCCGTACCGAGTCAACACGAAAGTGGTTGAACTGTAAGGCGATTGAGCGAAAAGCTCCGCCGTAATTCTGCTGCTGCCTAGACGTTGAAACGGAAATCGACCACGTCGCCGTCAATCCTGGGAGCTCTGCGGGCCTGCCAGGTACATCGCGAGGTTCGACAATGACGATGTCATCCCCGCCACGTGCGACACGATCGTCGGGTGCGATCTCGACGAAGCGACCCTCCACGACATCGGTGTCGACACCTGACTTGCCAAGCGGTCGGCGGACCAACGAGAACGGCGGCGGCATGGCCAACGCCAACATCATCGAGCGACGGGGCTAGACGGCTGAGGGCCATCGAGTCAGTCGGCCAGCTCTTCGGGGGTGCGCGGAACGAGTCCATCGCGGAGTCCGCGCCGGCAGTGTTCTACAGACTGCTGATCGCCACAGCTTTGGAGTCAGCAGAAATGAGGTATCAAGACGGGACACAGGACTACGTCGGGGTTCGAGGCGAGTTGGGGGACTTACGTTCAGGCACAGCGAATTTAATTCTGGTGGTAGACACACTGTTATCGAGGATGCAGACTCATCGTTATCCAGGCACGCGCTGCCAGTGCCGAAGCCCGAAGGCGTTTACAGGAAAGAGCTGTTGAGCAAGGGAATTAGATTACTTGTGGCACTGGGGGTTACGTTGTGGGCAATCCTCAACTCCCCCGCGGCCCGGGCCGGGCCGGGTGGCAACATTCCAGGCCCCGGCGTGTGCGACTATCCCGGTATTGGCGGAAGTAATTTCGAGGCGGGGGCCACCTCGTACTACTGCGATTTTCCTATCGAAGAGAACAGCACGCACTGGCACTGCGAATATGGCGGATGGAACCTCGGTGGTCCAGGTGGCAACGCCCCCATCGGTGGAAGTTTCATGGGTTTTGGGTTAACCATTCCTGCAGGCGATTTCGGGGGTGCTATCGGTGGTTGTTCATGGCGCTGGCCGGATAACACTATCGGCCCTGCACCGAACCCACCGGGCGCGTGGAAGAACTACTTGGTGCCCACGCCGCCGCCGCCCGAACATCGGGCGCACCCGACTCCACCGGCTGAGCCAGCGTCGGGACCACCACCAGTAGAGAGCCCTGATCTCGGCGATCAGCCACAGTCACCGGCCTACACGAATCCGGCGTTTCCGAATCCCGGCAGGACTCAGAACCCGCCAAGTTAGCGCTTTACCGCCATCATTGAGTACCGATGTCACAGCGGCCAGGCACTTGTGGCGCAAGGCCAGGGCAGCAGGTGTGGAGTACGTGTAGCGGCTAGACCAGGGCTGACCTGCGCCTCTAGACGTTGAAACGGAACTCCACCACGTCGCCGTCGGCCATCACGTAGTCCTTGCCTTCCATCCGGACCTTGCCGGCCGCCTTGGCCGCCGCCATCGACCCGGCCTCGATCAAGTCGGCGTACGACACGATTTCGGCTTTGATGAAGCCCTTCTCGAAGTCGGTGTGGATCATCCCGGCGGCCTTGGGTGCGGTATCACCCTGATGAATTACCCACGCCCGCGCCTCTTTTGGGCCCGCCGTCAGGTAGGTCTGCAGCGCCAGCGTATGAAAACCGGCCCGCGCCAACGCATCCAGTCCACGTTCGGTCTGCCCGATGGACTCCAGCAATTCCGCGGCAGACTCGTCGTCCAGCTCTTGCAGTTCGGCCTCGATCTTCGCGTCGAGGAACACCGCGTCGGCAGGTGCGACCATCGCGCACAGCTCGGCCTTGCGGGCATCGTCGGTCAGCACGGCCTCGTCGGCGTTGAACACGTACAGAAACGGCTTGGTGGTCATCAGGTTCAGCTCGCGCAGCAGTGACGCGTCGACGCCGGCCGCGAAGAGCGTCTTGCCCGAATCCAGCACAGCCTCCGCAGCGACGGCCGCCTCGTGCACGGGCTTGCGTTCCTTGCTGTTACGGGCTTCCTTCTCCAGCCGCGGGACGGCCTTCTCCAGTGTCTGCATGTCAGCGAGGATCAACTCGGTCTCGATCACCTCGATGTCGGACCTCGGATCGACCTTGCCGTCGACGTGCACGACGTCGTCGTCGGCGAACACCCGCACCACCTGGCAGATGGCGTCACACTCGCGGATGTTGGCCAGGAACTTGTTGCCGAGGCCCGCGCCCTCGGAGGCGCCCTTCACGATTCCGGCGATGTCGACGAACGTCACCGGCGCCGGCACGATCTTCTCGGAATCGAACATCTCCGCCAGCTTGTCGAGTCGCGGATCGGGCAACGGCACCACGCCCTCGTTCGGTTCGATCGTCGCGAACGGATAGTTGGCTGCAACCACGTTGTTCCGGGTCAGCGCATTAAACAGGGTCGACTTACCCACGTTGGGCAGGCCCACGATTCCCAGGCTCAGGCTCACGGAGAACCAAGTTTAGGGCTCCGCGCCCGGCTCGGGCACCGCGGATCATTTCGTGCGCGAACCCGTGGCACGCCCGGCAGCCCTAACAAGGTATTTACGGCCGTTTTCACCCATTGCCGGTACGGTCTACATGTGTCAGCGCAGCGGGGAACCTCGGCAGTAGAAGCTGCCCATCGCTCGATCCACCCCGGCATTCCGGGTGTGCCCTCGTGGATAGCCCTGCTCATCGCCGTTACCGCTACCGCCATCGGGTATGGAATCGACTCCGGATCCGGCCACAAGGAGCTGACCGGCATCTTCGCCTGCCTCTATATAGCGGGCTGCGTGGCGGGGGTGCTGGCGGTACGCCAAGAGGGCCTGTTCACCGCGGTCATCCAGCCGCCGCTGATACTTTTCTGCGCGGTGCCGGGTGCCTATTGGTTGTTCCACGGAGGCAAGCTCGGCAGCCTCAAAGACCTGCTGATCAACTGCGGCTATCCGCTCATCGAGCGTTTCCCGCTGATGCTGGGCACCGCCGGCGGCGTCTTGCTGATCGGCCTGATCAGGTGGTACTTGGCGATGTCGCAGCGCACGGCTCGGGCGTCGGGCGCGACTGCCGAGGCCGCGACCGCCACCACGGCGGCACGGTCGTCCTTCGTCGGGGCAATCAGCGCGAAGCTGAACTCGCTCCTGGGCGTCGCGTCGTCCGAGGACGACGAAGAGGACGACGAAGAAACGTCCACGGGCTCGCAGCGAAGCTCCGCGAGAGCCGGCGCCAGAACCGGCCGGGCGGCCCGCAGTGGCAGGTCCGCGGCGAGTTCGGCCCGGAGCCGATCCCGGCACGCCCGCCCGTCGCCGGAAGACGAGTACGACCCCGCGGACGAGCGGCCGCGCCGTCGGCGCCCCGCCCCGCCCCGTGACTACGACCCCGCTGACCCGCCGCGCCGGTCACGGCGGCCGGGGCCGCAGAGCGATCCCGACCCGCGCGGCCAGTCGCAGCGGGAAGGCCGTCGGGATCCGCGCAGCCGCCGCAATCCCTACGAGCGCTCGGCG
The DNA here is from genome assembly GCF_055419445.1 of Mycobacterium sp. IDUB_19. NCBI lineage: Bacteria > Bacillati > Actinomycetota > Actinomycetes > Mycobacteriales > Mycobacteriaceae > Mycobacterium > Mycobacterium sp. IDUB_19. The sequence continues at coordinate 80,014 of NZ_JBVAXR010000013.1, forward strand.
CCGCGCGGCGGCCGCTACGACGGCTACGACCGGTACGAACCGCCCGTCTCGTCGGAGCCGTTCAATCGATACCCGTCCTACGAGCCGCACGAGTCCTACCAGCCCGCCTCGGAGCCCCGCCGGCGTCAGTCCGCGGCGAACTCGGCGAACGGCTCCAACCCGACGCACCACCCGATCTCGCAGGTCCGCTACCGAGGATCGGGCCCGTCGGACGAGCACCGAGGTGAGCAGCGCGGGGATCGCCGCGGTCGACCACGGGCAAATGGCCGATCGCAGGGGCGACCGCCTGCCGAATCCTGGGAGTACGACGTCTAGGTCCCTCGCGGACCGAGCACCGGGGCCCCTCAGAGCAGCGAGCGGATCTCCCGGGGCAGCGCAAACACCAGGGTCTCCTGCGCCGTCGACACCGGTTGCACCACGTCGAAGCCGCAATCGGCGAGCCGCTCGAGCACTCCTCGCACCAGAACCTCGGGGACCGACGCACCGGAGGTGACCCCTACCGTGGTGACACCTTCCAGCCACGCCGGGTCGATGTCGGCGGCCCAGTCGACCAGGTGAGCGGCTGCCGCGCCGCCACCGAGCGCCACCTCGACCAGCCGCACCGAATTCGACGAATTGCGGGACCCGACCACGATCACCAGCTCGCATTCCGGTGCCATCGCCTTGACCGCGACCTGCCGATTCTGGGTCGCATAGCAGATGTCATCGCTGGGCGGATCCTGCAGCTTGGGGAACCGCAGCCGTAGCCGTTCGACGATCTCCATGGTCTCGTCGACCGAAAGCGTGGTCTGCGAGAGCCACACCACCTTGTCCTCGTCGCGGACCGTCACGTTGTCCACGGAGGCGACCCCGTCGACCAGCTGCACATGGTCGGGCGCCTCCCCGGCGGTCCCGATGACCTCCTCGTGGCCCTCGTGGCCGATCAGCAGGATGTCGTAGTCGTTGCGGGCGAATCGCCGGGCCTCGTTGTGCACCTTGGTCACCAACGGGCAGGTGGCGTCGATCGTGTGCAGGTTACGTTCGGCGGCCGCCGCGTGCACCGTTGGCGCGACCCCGTGCGCGGAGAACACCACGATGGCGCCCTCGGGGACCTGATCGGTCTCCTGGACGAACACCGCGCCGGCCTTTTCCAGGGTGTCGACGACGTGCCGGTTGTGCACGATCTCGTGGCGTACGTAGACGGGAGCACCGTGCTTCTCCAGCGCGCGTTCGACCGTTTCAACGGCCCGGTCCACACCCGCGCAGTAGCCACGCGGCTCGGCCAGCAGCACTCGCTTGCGGGCCGGATCGTTGGCTACCGTGCTCGCTGCACCAGGAATCCCCATGTCGACAGTCGGCGGCATGACATCAAGGGTACGTTCTGCCGACACAGGCTTGCCAGCTCGCGGCGCTGGGCTTGGAGTTAGCGGTTGCTTAAGGCAATCTTGGACCCATGGCTACTGCACCGTACGGAGTTCGGCTGTTGGTCGGCGCGGCGACGGTCGCCGTCGAGGAGACCATGAAACTGCCGAAGACAATCCTGATGTACCCGATGACGATAGCCAGTCAGGCGGCGCACATCGTGATGCGATTTCAGCAGAATCTGGCGGAGCTGGTGATCAAGGGAGACTCGACCCTGGAATCCATTTTCCCGCCCAAGGACGAAAACCCGGAATGGGCAACGTTCGACGAGGACTCGGTTGATGCCCTCGACGGAGCCTTCGCCGAATTGCCGGACGGCGCCGGGGGTGATCGTCGGGCCGAGGGGCGGTTCGCGTTGTATTCGGTGGCCGACGCTGCGCTGGACGCGGGTGGCCCGAGTAAGCCGTCGAAGCAATCGAAGAAGTCGATTCCGGAGCCGCCGGTAGCAGCCGAACTCGACTACCCGACACTGACACTGGCGCAGCTGCGGGCCCGGGTGCAATCGCTGGGCGTCGACGAGCTCGAAGCCCTGCTGGCCTACGAACAGGCCACCAAGGCCCGGGCACCGTTTGAGACGTTGCTGGCCAACAGGATCACCCGCGCGACCGCGAAGTGACCCGAGCGGCGAATTCGGAGGCGAACACAGCCGAGAACCCGTTCCCGGTTCGCGCGGTCGCGATCAGGGTCGCCGGCTGGATCGACAAGCTGGGAACCGTATGGGTCGAAGGACAATTGGCCCAGATCAACATTCGAGCCGACTCCAAGACCGTGTTCATGGTGTTGCGCGACCCGGCCGCCGACATGTCGCTGACCGTGACGTGTCCGCGCGACCTGGTGCACAACGCGCCGGTGAAATTGGTCGAGGGCACGCAGGTGGTCGTCTGCGGTAAGCCCTCGTTCTACACCGGACGCGGTACATTCTCGTTGCGGATCAGCGAGATTCGAGCCGTCGGTGTCGGCGAGCTATTGGCCCGCATCGACCGGCTGCGCCGGCTGCTGGACGCCGAAGGCCTCTTCGACCCGAGGCTCAAGCGACCAATCCCCTTCCTGCCGAACATGATCGGGTTGATCACCGGCCGGGCGAGTGCCGCCGAGCGTGACGTGACCACAGTGGCCGGCACCCGCTGGCCCGCGGTGCGCTTCGCGGTGCGCAACACCGCCGTGCAGGGACCCAACGCGGTCGCCCAGATCGTCGAGGCGTTACGCGAACTCGACCGCGACCAGGCCGTAGACGTGATCGTGCTGGCCCGCGGCGGCGGCAGCGTCGAGGACCTGCTGCCGTTCTCCGACGAGACGCTCTGCCGCGCGATCGCGGCCTGCCGCACGCCGGTGATCAGTGCGGTCGGCCACGAACCCGACAATCCGCTGTGCGATCTGGTCGCCGATCTGCGCGCGGCCACCCCCACCGACGCGGCCAAGAGGATGGTTCCGGACACCGCCGCGGAGCTGCGGGGAATCCAGGACCTGCGCCGGCGCAGCGCGCAGGCACTGCGCAATTGGGTGTCTCGCGAACAGCGCGCCCTGGCCCAGCTGCGCAGCCGCCCGGTGCTGGCCGAGCCGCTGACCGCGTTGACGGCTCGCGCCGAGGAAATCCACCGCGCTCGATCGGCGGCGCGCCGCGACATCACCCGGCTGGTCGCCGCGGAATCCGAACGCGTGGGCCACCTGGGCGCACGACTGGCGACACTGGGTCCGGCGGCGACCTTGGCCCGCGGCTACGCGGTAGTGCAGACACTTCCCGATGCCGGGTCCTCCGACGCCATGCGCGTCCTACGCTCTGTGGGCGAGGCGCCGGCAGGCGCCCGGCTGCGGGTGCGGGTTTCCGACGGCGCCCTAGCGGCGGTGAGTGAGGGGCTGACCGATGGTCACTGACGAAGGCGGCGGCGCCCAGCAGATGACGCCCATTAGTCAACTGGGCTACGAAGCCTGCCGAGACGAGCTGATCGAGGTTGTGCGGCTTTTGGAACAGGGCGGGCTCGACCTAGATGCATCGCTACAGCTGTGGGAAAGGGGCGAACAGCTGGCAAGACGGTGCGAAGAGCACTTAGCTGGCGCTCGTAAGCGAGTCGAGGATGCGCTCGCTGCCGGGCAGGCCGAGGACAGCTGAACCGGCCCGGAAGTGGAAGGCATTTTGTCGAATTGGAACACGTTTCAGTTATGCTCACGAGATGGGTGATTCAACGTTGACCACTGAATTGGGCCGCGTCCTGGTCACCGGCGGCTCTGGGTTTGTCGGTGCCAACCTGGTGACGACCTTGCTCGACCGCGGGTACTCGGTGCGGTCCTTTGACCGTGCCCCGTCGCCGCTCGCTGCGCATCCGCAGCTGCAGGTGTTGCAGGGCGACATCACCGACAAAGCCGTCTGCGCGCAGGCGGTGGACGGCATCGACACCGTGTTCCACACCGCGGCGATCATCGAGCTGATGGGCGGCGCGTCGGTGACCGACGAATACCGGCAGCGCAGCTTCGGGATCAACGTCGGCGGTACCCAGAATCTGGTGGAGGCGGGGCGCGCCGCGGGCGTGCAGCGATTCGTCTATACGTCATCCAACAGCGTGGTGATGGGCGGCCAGAACATCGCCGGCGGCGACGAGACCCTGCCGTACACGACTCGATTCAACGACCTCTACACCGAGACCAAGGTCGTCGCCGAACGATTCGTGTTGTCCCAGAACGGCGTTGACGGCATGCTGACGTGCGCGATCCGGCCGAGCGGCATCTGGGGCCGCGGCGACCAAACGATGTTCCGGAAGTTGTTCGAGAGCGTGATCGCCGGCCACGTCAAGGTGCTGATCGGCCGCAAGTCGGCCCGGCTGGATAACTCGTACGTGCACAACCTGATTCACGGTTTCATCCTGGCCGCCCAGCATCTGGTGCCGGGCGGCACCGCGCCCGGTCAGGCATACTTCATCAACGACGCCGAGCCGATCAACATGTTCGAGTTCGCGCGGCCGGTGGTAGAGGCCTGCGGGCAGCCGTGGCCGCGAATCCGGGTCAACGGGCCCGTCGTGCGCGCAGCGATGACCGGCTGGCAGCGGATTCACTTCCGGTTCGGAATTCCCGCGCCGCTGCTGGAGCCGCTGGCGGTTGAGCGGCTGTACCTGGACAACTTCTTCTCGGTCGCCAAGGCTTCCCGTGACCTGGGGTACCAGCCACTGTTCACCACCGAGAAGGCGTTGACCGAGTGCCTGTCGTACTACGTGGACCTGTACCAGCAGATGGAGCGCGAGGACTCGGCTGCCAAAGCCGCCGCCAAACGGTAGCGCGCACTCTGCCCAAGACCATCGCCTCGGGCTAAGGTTCAGCTCAACGGCGAGGTGGAGGGCGGCACGGTTCGTATGAACACCGAATTCACGCTCACTCAGAAGCGCGCCCTCGCGGTTTTGACCCTGATAGCACTGCTGTTCGGTGCGTACTTCCTGCGCGACTACTTCGTGCTGATCGTGGTCGCCGCGGTCGGGGCGTATCTGTTCACGCCGCTGTTCAATCGGTTCAACCGGCACCTGGGCACCGGCCTTTCGGCCACCTGCACGCTGCTGTCGGCGCTGGCCATGGTCATCGTGCCGGTCGGAATTTTGGTGGCCCTGGCCGTCGTCCAGATTTCCCGAATGCTCGACAGCGTTTCCGGGTGGGTCAAGAACACAGACCTGAGCGGGCTGGGCGGCAAAGTGCTGCAGCTGGTCAATGACGTGCTGGCCCGAATCCCCTTCCTGCACATCACGGTAACCCCCGAGATGCTGCGCAAGGCGATGGTCAGCGCAGCGCAGAATGCCGGACAATGGCTGCTGCATTTCCTGCAGGGCGCCGCGGGAGGCATCGCCGGCGCGGTCACCTACGCGATCATCTTCTTGTACGTGTTCATGGCACTGCTGGTGCACCGCGAGAAGTTGCGCACCCTGCTCGGTCAGCTCAACCCGCTCGGCGAGGAAGTCACGGATCTATATGTGAAGAAGACGGGTGCGATGGTGCGCGGCACCGTGTTCGGCCAGTTCGTCATCGCGTTATGCCAAGGTGTCGCGGGCGCCGGGTCGATCTATATCGCCGGATTCCACCACGGCTTCTTCATTTTCGCGATCCTGCTGACGGCACTGTCGATCATTCCACTGGGCGGTGGCATCGTCACGATTCCGTTCGGCATCGGAATGATCTTCTACGGCAACATCTTCGGCGGCGCATTCGTGATCCTGTGGCATCTGCTGGCGGTCACCAACATCGACAACTTCTTACGCCCGATCCTGGTGCCGCGTGACGCCCGGCTGAATTCGGCGCTGATGCTGCTGTCGGTGTTCGCCGGTATCGCCATGTTCGGCCCCTGGGGCATCGTCATCGGGCCGGTGCTGATGATCCTGATCGTCACGACCATCGACGTCTACTTGGCGGTCTATAAGGGTGTCGAGTTGGTGAACCCGGACGACGAAGCGCCCGAGCGCCGCAGCTGGCTGCCACGCCGGAAGTCAAAAGCCGACGTTAAGTCAGCCGCGCAGTAAGGAATTCGACAACCCGCTTGCGCGCCTCGTAAGCGGGCTGACCGTCGATTTCACGCACCTCGTCGGTGAGCACCGAGTGCGCCATCTTGGAAAAACCGTGTTGGTTGCCCGGGCGGGAATCGATCTCGATCACCTCGAACGCGTCACCGAGGCGCTCCTTGAGGGCGGTGAATCGATCCCGCGGAGACATCCAGTCCTCACTGAATCGCAAACCCATGGCGCACAAGCCGTCGTTGGCTGCGCGATCGGCGATGGTGGTCATCTCGGATTCGCTGAGCCCGGTGTCGCTGCGACGTGTCAGGCCGAGCGGCAACGGCACCGAGGGCTGGCTGAGCACCGGAGCCAGCACGCTGTCGTCGACCGCGGCGGCCAGCGCGAAACCGCCAGTGAAACACTGACCGATCACGCCGACGCCCTTGCCTCCCGTCGACGCCTTGAGGTCACGGGCCAGCGCCCGCAGGAATAGCGACACCGGCCGCTGCTTGTTCGTCGCAAAGGCCGCGAATTCCTTTGCCACACAGGCCCGCCCGATGGTCGCCGTCGTGTAGCCGACCGTCTTCGGGTGGCCCGCAGCCCCGAACAGCGACGGGATGGCAACGGTGAACCCGTTGTCCACCAGGTGATTACCCAGGCCCAGCACCCCGGGATGGATCCCGGGTAGCTCGGGAATCAGCACCACCCCGGGTCCGGCGCCCTTGCGGTAGACGTCATGGGTGTAGCCGCCACCGGTGAACGGTTGCGCGACCCATCCGGAAAGGTCTGCTTCGGGTGCTGTCACGCGAGTCGCTCCTATCGGCTTGTCGGCAGCGGCGCCTGTGACTGCGTCGCCGCCGCCAGCGTACGAAACTCCTCGGTGCTTCCGGCACCCGTGATCGCGATCTGTGCGGCGCCGCCCGGGCTGGTCAACTTCGTGGTCCATACCGGTTCGGCGTCGGCGCCACTTTGGCCGGAACCGCGATAGATGATCCAGTTCGTTCCCGAGACGTCGACCGTTCCGGTCGGATACGCCGACGGATGAATCGAGCCGACCAGCTTGTCCTCATCGGCGTTGCTCTGAGTCAGGCTCAAATACATCCCGGTCGGGCCGATGAATCCCACCGTCGAGGTGGCCGCATTCAGCCGCTGACCACCCGAGGTCCGCCCACTCTCGATACCGCCGCGGCCGCCGGAGTTGGGCTGCCAGCCCGCGGGTAGGGCGGGCGACCGGATGGGAAACCCCAGTGTCTGAGCGTCCGCGCGCAGGGCCGTCGCCGCGTCGTAGGACGGAATTGCCCCCTTGTTCGCCCCGGTCGGCTGGAAAGAACACATCCCGACCATGGCGGCCAGCAGGATGCATCCGATCACCAGCGGTGCCAGCGACCAGAACATGTCGCGACCGTCTTGGAGCAGCCGCGGTTTGGCCGGCCTGGGCGCCGGCGACGGCTCACCGGCCAGGTCGGCGTCGGGCTGTTCGTCGGTCATCCCTGCAGTATCCCAGCCCGCTGTCAACAGCCACAGCCCAGATCCAGCTGACCGATCTGCTTCTGGGAGAATCAGCAACCATGACAGCATCGGGCAGCTCCGGTTCGCCTTCGACCGCAACCGCGGGCCCCGACCCGCAGGTACGCGCACGTGGCGAAGCGCCAGACCGCAACCTGGCCATGGAACTGGTCCGGGTCACCGAGGCCGGCGCGATGGCCGCCGGCCGGTGGGTGGGCCGCGGCGACAAGGAGGGCGGCGACGGAGCGGCCGTCGACGCGATCCGCGAGCTGGTCAACTCGGTATCCATGCGCGGGGTCGTCGTCATCGGAGAGGGCGAAAAAGACGAAGCACCGATGCTGTTCAACGGCGAAGAGGTCGGCAACGGCGACGGGCCCGAATGCGATTTCGCCGTCGACCCGGTCGACGGCACCACCCTGATGAGCAAGGGCATGCCCAACGCCATCTCGGTCCTGGCGGTGGCCGACCGGGGTTCGATGTTCGACCCGTCAGCGGTGTTCTACATGAACAAGATCGCCGTCGGGCCCGATGCCGCGCACGTGCTGGACATCACCGCGCCCATCGCCGACAACATCCGCGCGGTCGCGAAGGTCAAGGGCCTCTCGGTGCGGGACATGACCGTGTGCATCCTGGACCGCCCCCGGCACGCTCAGCTGATTCAGGACGTGCGCGACACCGGGGCGCGTATCCGGCTGATCACCGACGGCGACGTCGCCGGCGCGATATCCACCTGTCGGCCGGGCTCGGGCACCGACATGCTCGCCGGTATCGGCGGCACCCCGGAGGGCATCATCGCCGCAGCTGCGATCCGCTGCATGGGCGGCGCCATCCAGGCGCAACTGGCGCCCAAGGACGACGCCGAGCGTCGCAAGGCACTGGACGCCGGCTACAACCTGGACCAGATCCTGAGCACCAGGGATCTGGTGTCCGGCGACAACGTCTTCTTCTGCGCGACCGGGGTGACCGACGGTGACCTGCTGCAGGGTGTGCACTACTCCCCCGGCGGTGCCACCACCCAGTCGATCGTGATGCGTTCGAAGTCGGGCACCGTCCGGATGATCGAGGCCTACCACCGGCTTTCGAAGCTCAACGAATACTCCGCCATCGACTTCACCGGCGACAGCACCGCCGCCTATCCCTTGCCTTAACCCCGATAGCACCCCCGACGAAGAGGAACTAATTGATGGCCGAGGACGCCGAGTATCGGATCGAGCACGACACCATGGGCGAGGTACGTGTACCCGCAAAAGCGTTGTGGCGAGCGCAAACCCAGCGCGCGGTGGAGAACTTTCCGATCTCGGGCCGGGGGCTGGAACGTACTCAGATCCGGGCGTTGGGACTGCTCAAGGGCGCCTGCGCGCAGGTGAACTCCGATCTCGGGCTGCTGGCACCAGAGAAAGCCGACGCGATCATCGCGGCCGCAGCAGAGATCGCCGACGGCCAACACGACGACCAGTTCCCGATCGACGTCTTCCAGACCGGCTCGGGCACCAGCTCCAACATGAACACCAACGAGGTCATCGCGTCCATCGCGGCCGCCAACGGCGTCACGGTGCACCCCAACGACGACGTCAACATGTCGCAGTCGTCCAACGACACCTTCCCGACCGCCACCCACATCGCGGCCACCGAAGCCGCTGTGCGCCATCTCATCCCGGCGCTCGAAATACTGCACGATGCCCTGCAAACCAAAGCCCGCGAGTGGCACACCGTGGTCAAGTCGGGCCGCACCCACCTGATGGACGCCGTCCCGGTGACGCTCGGCCAGGAATTCAGCGGATACGCCCGCCAAATCGAGGCCGGGATCGAGCGGGTGCGTGCCACGCTGCCGCGGCTGGGTGAGTTGGCGATCGGCGGAACCGCGGTGGGCACCGGGCTCAACGCTCCCGACGGCTTCGGCGCCAAGGTTGTCGAGGCACTGGTTACTTCCACGGGATTGGCCGAATTACGCACGGCGGCAAACTCTTTCGAGGCGCAGGCGGCGCGCGATGGCCTGGTTGAAGCGTCCGGCGCGCTGCGCACCATCGCCGTGTCGCTGACCAAGATCGCCAACGACATCCGCTGGATGGGGTCCGGGCCGCTGACCGGTCTGGCCGAGATCCAGCTGCCGGACCTGCAGCCGGGCAGCTCGATCATGCCCGGGAAGGTCAATCCGGTTCTGCCAGAGGCGGTTACCCAGGTCGCCGCGCAGGTGATCGGCAACGACGCCGCGGTGGCCGTCGGCGGCTTGTCCGGCGCGTTCGAACTCAACGTCTACATCCCGATGATGGCCCGCAACATCTTGGAGTCGTTCAAGCTGCTGACCAACGTGTCGAAGCTGTTCGCCGAGCGCTGCATCACCGGGCTGTCGGCCAATGTCGAGCACCTGCGCGAGTTGGCCGAGTCGTCGCCGTCAATCGTGACACCCTTGAATTCGGCCATCGGCTACGAGGAAGCGGCCGCCGTGGCCAAGCAAGCACTCAAGGAAAAGAAAACGATTCGCCAGACCGTCATCGACCGCGGCCTGATCGGCGACAAGTTGTCGATCGAGGAATTGGACCGCCGGCTTGACGTGCTGGCGATGGCCAAGGTCAAACCAGCGAACTAAGTGGGGGTGTTTCTGTAATGACGGCTCCTCCGGGCGGTCCCTACGGTCAGGATCCATATGGAGCGAATCCGTATGGGCAGGGCCCCTATTGGGGTGGTCCGCCGCAAGGTGGTCCGCCCCAGGGTCCACCGCAAGGCGGCCCGCCCCCGTATCCGCAGGGCGGCCCCTACTCGCAGCCGCAGAGCGGTTCGTACCCCTACCCGCCGACCGGTCCGTTCACCAATCCCGCGGGCGGTGTGGATCCGTCCGCGCCGGGCTACCCCGGGCAGCCGTACCCGCAGCCCGGCCAGCAGTTCCCGCCCGGCTGGCCGCCCGGGTCCTACCCTCCCGGGCCGCCGCCCAATGGGCCGCGGTCGAACATGCCATGGCTGATCGTCGCCGGTATCGCGGTGCTGGGCGTCATCGCGCTGGTGGTGATCCTGGTGCTCAGCCTGGGCAACGAACCCAAGTCCCCCAAGGCAAATCCCTCGACAACGACGGTCGCGCCGACGTCGCAGCCGAGCGGTTCCGGACAGACGGCAACCGATTGCACGCCCAATGTGTCCGGTGGCGACAAGCCCCCGGGCGGCGCCCCGATCAAGGCGGGCAAGTTGTCGTTCCCGGCCAACGCGGCACCCGGATGGATGCCGTTCTCGGACGATCAGACTCCGAATCTCATTGGCGCAGTGGGCCTCGCGCAAGAGGTGCAGGGCGCCAACCAGTGGGTGATGCAGGCCGAGGTCGCGGTGAGCAATTTCGTCTCCAGCATGGATGTCACCGCGCAGGCGGCGAAGTTGATGAATTGCGTGGCCGAAGGTCCCGGCTATTCGAACGCCTCACCGACGCTGGGCCCGATCAGGAAATCGTCGATGACGGTTGACGGGATCAAGGCCGCCCGGGTGGACGCTGACGTCACGATTGCCGATCCCGCCCGAAATGTGAAGGGCGACTCGGTGACCATCATCGCGGTCGACACCAAGCCGGTCACCATCTTCCTGGGCGCAACGCCCATCGGCGATGCCGCCTCGGCGGGCATCCTCAACCAGGTGATCGGATCGCTGAAGGTCTCGAAGTAAGGCGATAGGCCTAAGGGGGACCTGCGGGCGCCGAGACGTGTGTGGCTTCGGAGCGTCCGCGCAGCACGGTGGAATAGCATTCCGCCCAGTGACCCCGTTCGGTGTCGTCGGCCCGCTCGATGGCCGCCGCCGAGCACAGGATCCGCCGATCCGAGGTCTTGGCGAGATCCGCCAGGCGTGCGGCCTCGTTGACCGCATCACCGATTACCGTGTATTCATAGCGGTTTTCGGCACCGATGTTGCCCGCAAAAACGCGGCCCGCCGAGACACCGATACCGAAATCGACCACGGGTAGCCGGCGCAGTTGAATGCCCAGCGTGCGCGCCGTGGCCAGCGCCGCCGACGCCGGCTCGCTGGTCCGCAGTGGCACCCCGAAGATCGCGAGCGCGGCGTCGCCCGCGAATTTGTTGATCAATCCGTGGTGTTCGTCGACGGCTTCGACGACAATCCGGAAGAAGTCATTGAGCACATCGGCAACCTCTTGGGGCGGACGGCTTTCCGCGAGCTGCGTCGAGCCCACCAGATCGATGAACAGGACCGCCGCCTCGACCACGTCTCCGGACAGCGATGCGCCCTCTTCGATGGCGCGCTGGGCGACGTCGGCCCCGACGTGGCGCCCGAACAGGTCGCGTAACCGGTCGCGCTCGGCAAGCCCGGCTACCATTCGGTTGAAACCCGTTTGCAGACGCCCGATTTGGGATCGCTCGTAGGCGCCGACGGTGGTGTCGATGTGGCCGCGTTCGACCTGGGCCATCGCGTCCACCACTTCACCGATCGGGTCCGAAATCGATCGCGACGTCAGGATCATCGTGGGCAGCCCGAGCAGCAGAGCGGCCAGCGAAACCACCAGAACAGGCACGTCCAACGAGGCGGACCGCTGAATCAGCCAGCCGTAGGAACGCAGCACCACCAGGGTCGCAACGACACCGATCGGAAGCGCACTGACCAGAAACCACAGCATGACCAGTCGCGCGAACACTCCCGGCACCGCCAACCGGGGCTCGAGCCCCTGCGTCGCGGCACCCATGATGGGCCGCAGCGTGCGTTGCGCGAGCAGCATTCCCGTGCCCGCGGCGGCAGGCGCACCGAGCAGCACGCCGAGCGCCATCGGCAACAGCAGCGCGGCACCGCCGTCGAGGTTGATCAGTATCAGGATGGTGCCGGCAAGGCCCCAGGCCACCAGCAGGATCACCGTTTGGCGGCCGGCGAGCCGCATCGCGGCTTCCCGTTGCTCCGTCGTGGGCTCGTCGCCCGCGGCATACCACCGCAGTGTGGGAGCAAGGCTGAACAAACCGGCCACCGCCACACCGACGATCCCGAGCACCACCAGCACCACGACCGTCGGCGTGTTCTTGTCCGCGAAATCGACGTCGGTGTTGAGAAATGTGTGGCCCCGCAGCGGAATCAGGATGGCGGCGGCGTCGATGACGGCAATGATGTAGGACAGGGCAAGATCGACCGCATATTCAATGGACAGCCGGCGAGCTGACTTGCGCTGCGCTGTCTCGGATGTCGCCCCGCGCGATTCTCGCGCACCCCGGCCCGCCTTGATCACCCTCTAAAGGTAGCCGCGCGGCGCTCACGCACCGTTACTTGGCCCGCCCGAGTTCTGGCCCGGGATGTCGGTGATCGGGAAGTTCGGCATCGGCTTGGGCGAGGGCGTGTTGGGCAGCGTCGGGATGTCACCGGGCGGGATGTCGTGGAGCTCGTTGGCGGGCGGCCCGTTGTCCCGGCTGCCGTAGCTGCTGCCAGGCGCCCGCGGCCCCAGCAGTTCGCTGACCGTCACCAGGCGGTAGCCGTTGGCCTTGAGCACCGGAATGAATTGGTACACCAGGTCAACGGTGCTCGAATAGGTGTTGTGGAACAACACCACCGAGCCCGGCTTGATGTACGTCATCAGCATGTACCGCGTCGCCGCGGTGTTCGAGTCGTTGGCCCAATCGAAAGGGATGACATCCCAAAGGATTTCGGCTAGTCCGTAGCGAGCGGCGGTCTGGCGCACCTCGGGCGTGGACAGTCCGCCGGCGGGACGATACAGCGTCGGGGTCCGCCCGGTCGCGGCGTTGATCGCGTCGTTGGCCCTGGCGAACTGTCCGGCGATGTCGTCTGGTGGGATCGTCGCCATGTTGGGGTGTTCCCAGGTGTGATTACCGATCTCCATGCCGGCGTCGGCGATGCGCTTGGCTCCGGCCGGGTTGGCGGCCACCTTGTTGCCGATCAGGAAGAAGGTGGCCTTGGCGTCATTGTCCTTCAGGATTTGCAGCAGCCGCTCGTCGAACGGGCCCGGCCCGTCGTCGAACGTCAGCGCGACACACTTGACCACCGAGCAGCTCAGGTTGTCGGCGCGTGTCACGTGACCGGTCAGGCCACCGATCACCAACACCGCACCGGCGGCCACGACACCGAACACGGTCCGCCAATAGCGCCAGGCTTGGCTGTCGGGTCGTTTCGGCACCCTGGCAGCTTACTCGCCCTCGAGTGCGCAACCTGGGCGTCGAGTGTGCGCACAGGGCGCCGTCAGCGCACACTCATAGCCCGGGACACACAGGCAAAGCCCAGGTCAGTGCGGGCCGGCGATTTCCTCGAGCATCTCGGTGACCAGCGCGGCAATCGGCGACCGCTCACTGCGCAGCAGGGTGATGTGTGCGAACAGCGGGTGTCCCTTGAGCTTTTCGATGACGGCCGCGACGCCGTCATGGCGGCCCACCCGCAGGTTGTCGCGCTGGGCGATGTCGTGCGTGAGCACCACCCGCGAGCCGGTACCCAGCCTGGACAGCACGGTCAGCAACACGTTGCGCTCCAGCGACTGCGCCTCGTCGACGATGACGAACGAGTCATGCAGCGAGCGCCCCCGGATGTGGGTCAGCGGCAGCACTTCGAGCATGCCGCGGGCCAGCACTTCCTCTAGCACGGCCGGGCTGGCCAAACCTTCCAGGGTGTCGAAGACCGCCTGCGCCCAGGGGCCCATCTTTTCGCTCTCGCTGCCGGGCAGGTAGCCCAGCTCCTGGCCGCCGACGGCGTACAGCGGGCGGAACACCACGACTTTGCGCTGGGTCCGCCGTTCCAGCACCGCCTCGAGACCGGCGCACAGCGCCAGCGCCGACTTGCCGGTACCGGCCTTGCCGCCCAGCGACACAATGCCCACCGACTCGTCGAGCAGCAGGTCGAGCGCGACGCGCTGCTCGGCGGAGCGACCGCGCAGGCCGAACACCTCGCGGTCACCGCGAACCAGCTGGACACGTTTGTCTGCGTTGACCCGGCCCAGCGCATGAGAGCTACCACCGAGCAGCCGAATTCCGGTGTGACACGGCAGGTCTCGAGCTTCGGCCAGGTCGATCTCGCCGTCGGCGAACAGCGCGCCGATGTCCTCGGCGGCGGTCTCGATCTCCTGCATCCCCGACCAGCCGGAGACCACCACGTCTTGCGCGTGGTACTCGTCGGCGGCCAGGCCCACCGCGGCGGCCTTGACACGCAGCGGAATGTCCTTGCTGACCAACGTAACCCGCTTGCCTTCGGCGGCGAGGTTGGCGGCGCAACTCAGGATCCGGCAGTCGTTGTTGTCGCTGCGGAAACCGGCCGGCAACACTGCCGGGTCGGTGTGGTTGAGCTCAACATGCAGCGTACCGCCTTGCGCACCAACGGGAATGGGCTGATCCAGCCGTCCGTGCTCGAGCCGCAGATCGTCGAACAATCGCAACGCCTGTCTGGCGAACCATCCCAGCTCATGATGGTGGCGTTTAGCCTCCAGTTCGCTGATCACCACCAGCGGGACCACCACCTCGTGTTCGGCGAACCGACTACATGCCCATGGGTCGGACAGCAGCACGGAAGTGTCGATCACGTAGGTCCGGAGTTCGGTCACGTAGCGCTCCTCGAGCGGGATGAGCCCGCGCGGACCCGCGCAGGCATGTCGGCGGGAACTGCGACACCAGGACCGGGGCCGGTCCTTCCGTTGTGGTGACGGGAGGTGCCGCCCTGGCAGCTAAGCATGACGCTGACCATCGAGAATGACGCTACTCTCGTCGCCGCTTTGCAGCAGCGCAGGCGCGCCGACGCCGGGGTGACGATGAGCGATGAAGACAGCGAGCGCGGTGATCGCTCTCGACGGCCGGCTTAGCCGACGACGAACTGCCGCAGTTGGGCTTCGTCCGCGAGGCCCCACTCGGTAATGCGATCGGAGATCGCCTGGCGCAGCTCGGCGGGACCGAAAATCCCCGCGTCGGCGACGTTTTGCACCTTGTCCTGATACGCCTGGATGTCGCCACCGACGACCCGGAGGTCGGCGGCGCGCTTGGCGATCGCGGCGATCGTCTCGTCGCGGGTGTACGTGAGGCAGTGCGCGACGAGGTTGGAGAAGAACAGTTCGTGGCGCGCGTCGTCCCTGGCGATCCGGTCGACCAGGCCTGCCAAAATCGGCTCCTCGAGCTTGGCGGCCAGATTGCTGCAGAAGACGGCATAGGTGCGCTCGGTCAACGCCATGTACACCAGGGTTTCCACTTGCGTATACGTGTCGGCGCGGTAGCCCTGCATCAGGTATTGGACGCGGGCCTCTTCGTTGGCGGTCGGGTCGACCTCGCGGGTCACCACAAGATATTCGCGCAGCGCGATGGCGTGCAGATGCTCCTCCGCGGTCCACCGGCCCAGCCAGCGACCCCACCAGTCCTCAAGAATGAAGTGCTCGACGAGCTCGCGGTGATGAGCGGCCAGGTCGTCCTTGAGCAACAACAGGATCTCGCAGGCATCGGTGAATTCTCGCGGCAGCGTCATGCTGGATGAGTCCCAGTCGCGTCCGCCGAGGAAAGCGAAGTTCTCACCCCGGTCGAACGGCACGTAGTCGTGGGCGAACCAGATGTCGTCGGTGGACAAGTGGCGGTCCATTTCCGCCTCGACGACCGGCTCGAGTTCCAGGGTCAGCGCATTAGCGACAGGTCTCTGTGCCATGAAAGTAACTGTAACCTGTAGACACAGGTGTTATGAAATCAACCGCCGGTGTCGCGGCCATTCCGTGACCTACCGACCGACCAGCGCCCAGTCCTCGAGTCCCTCGTACAACGGGAACTCCCTGGCAAGCCGGGTCACCCGGTCTCGCAGCGCCGCGATATCGGCCGAGGTGCCGGCCGCCAACGCGGTGGCGACGACGTCGGCGACCTCGGTGAACTCGGCGTCCCCGAAGCCGCGGGTGGCCAGCGCAGGGGTGCCGATCCGGAGGCCGGACGTCACCATCGGTGGCCGCGGGTCGTTGGGGACGGCATTGCGGTTGACCGTGATACCGACCTCGTGCAGCAAGTCCTCGGCGGCCTGGCCGTCGAGCGGGGAGTTGCGCAGGTCAACCAGCACCAGGTGGACGTCAGTGCCACCGCTGACCACCGATACGCCGGCCTTGGCGACGTCGGCGGCCAACAGCCGGTCGGCGAGGATCCGGGCGCCGGACAGCGTGCGCTGCTGGCGCTCCGCGAATTCGGGGGTGCCGGCGATCTTCAGCGCGACGGCCTTGCCCGCTATCACGTGCATCAGCGGTCCGCCCTGCTGGCCGGGGAACACCGCCGAGTTGACGGCCTTGGCGTACTCCTGCTTCCCCAGGATCATCCCGGAGCGCCCGCCACCCAGCGTCTTGTGAATGGTGGTGGACACGACATCCGAGTGCGGAACCGGAGAGGGGTGTAGTCCGGCCGCGACCAGGCCCGCGAAGTGGGCCATGTCCACCCAGAGCTTCGCGTCGACCTCGTCGGCGATCGACCGGAACGCCGCGAAGTCGAGAATTCGCGGGTAGGCCGACCAGCCGGCGATGATCACCTTCGGGCGGAATTCGAGCGCCCGAGCGCGCACCACGTCCATGTCGACGAGATGGGTCGTCGGGTCGACGCCGTAGAAGCCGTTTTCGTAGAGCTTGCCGGAGAAGTTGAGCTTCATGCCGTGCGTCAGGTGCCCACCATTGGCCAGGTCCAGACCCAGCAACCGCTCGCCCGGTGACATCAGGGCGTGCAGCACCGCGGCGTTTGCCTGGGCGCCGGAGTGCGGCTGCACATTCGCGAAGTCGGCACCGAACAGCGCCTTGGCGCGATCGCGGGCGATGTTCTCCACCACGTCGACGTGCTCGCAGCCGCCGTAGTAGCGCCGGCCGGGCAACCCCTCGGCGTACTTGTTGGTCAGCACGCTGCCCTGGGCTTGCAGCACAGAGCGCGGCACGAAGTTCTCCGACGCGATCATCTCGAGGGTGTCGCGTTGCCGGCCCAGCTCTTTGCCGAGCAGCTCGGCGATATCCGGGTCGACTTCGGCAAGCGGGGCAGACATCACGGAGGAGGAAACACGGGCATCAGGTGCGGCGGTCACAGGCGCCAGTCTAACGAGCGGTGCTTTTAGCCAGCCCAGCCGTCCGGCGTGCAATCGCCCCTGCCACACTTGCACCATGCCCCGGCTGAGCGAGCCGAGCCCTTATGTGGAGTTCGACCGAAAGCAGTGGCGCGCGTTGCGCATGTCGACGCCGCTGGCCCTCACTGAAGAGGAACTTGTCGGCCTGCGTGGTCTGGGCGAGCAGATCGACCTGCTCGAGGTCGAAGAGGTTTACCTGCCGCTGGCCCGGCTCATTCATCTTCAGGTCGCGGCCCGGCAGCGATTGTTCGCTGCCACTTCGGAATTCCTCGGTGAGCCGCAGCAGAACCCGGACCGGCCGGTGCCGTTCATCATCGGCGTGGCCGGCAGTGTGGCGGTCGGGAAGTCGACCACCGCTCGTGTGCTGCAGGCGCTGCTGGCGCGCTGGGATCACCACCCGCGGGTCGACCTGGTGACCACCGATGGATTCCTCTACCCGAACGCCGAGCTGGATCGACGAAACCTGATGCACCGCAAAGGTTTTCCGGAGAGCTACAACCGCCGGGCGCTGATGCGGTTCGTCACGTCGGTCAAATCGGGTTCCGACTACGCGTGTGCGCCGGTGTACTCACATCTGCGCTACGACACCATCTCCGGGGCCAAACAGGTGGTCCGGCATCCAGACATCCTGATCCTGGAGGGCCTCAACGTGTTACAGACCGGTCCGACGCTGATGGTGTCGGACCTGTTCGACTTCTCCCTGTATGTCGACGCCCGGATCGAAGACATCGAACAGTGGTACGTCTCGCGGTTTCTGGCCATGCGCGGCACGGCCTTCGCCGACCCAGAATCGCACTTCCACCACTACTCGGCCCTCAACGACACTAAGGCCGTCGCCGCCGCGCGTGAGATCTGGCGGTCGATCAACCGGCCCAATCTGGTCGAGAACATTCTGCCGACGCGTCCCCGCGCAACGCTGGTGCTGCGCAAGGACGCCGACCACTCCATCAACCGGTTGCGGCTGCGCAAGCTGTAAAGGCCCAGCCGCCCGGAAAGCGAGTTACACGGTCGGCAGGCGACGCACTCCCAGGTATTGCAGTCCTGCGAAGGCCGCGGTGTAGATGCCACTGGCCAGCGTGGCGGCCACCCCGGTCGCGGTCATCGGCACTGCCTCGGCGGCCACGACGGCGCCCAGCGTGAACACGATGTTGGCCGCGACGACACCCATCCCGGCGCGACGCAAGTTCAATGACGCCGCCACGCTGAACACGACCAGGCCATACAGCACGAAAAAGGCGCCCAGGGCGTATTCCAGATTGGAACTCAGGCCGGTCAGCGACGAGAGCGGGTCTGCGACGGCGGCGACGGCCAGACCGCACAGCCCCGTCAACGTGGCATCTGCACGCATTGCGAAACGCAACAACGAGTCGGTCGAGTCGTACAGGTACAAGTTCGGTATGCCAGTTACTGCGGACATGTGATTACTCCTCGCGATGGCGGTTTTGTCGAACTGGTTTGAGCGTGCCGCCAGAGCACTGCCATATCGACCCGTGGCACTGCCAACTGCTGCCACGGACTAAATGACCAGGGATTGCTGACGAATATTCCCGTAGCGACGGATTTGGGATTAGATCGCGATCGCTTCGACGACGCTGATCGGTGAGGCCGTTTGGACCACCCGCGTGAGCCGGAAACCCGCACGGCTCAGTAGCCGGCCGTATTGGCCGGCGGTGCGCTCGCGAGCACCGGCCGCGACGAGCATCCCCAGGTCCATCCAGTGCCCGGGGAATTCGCGGTGGTGCCGCGGAATGACGAATTCCACGATCAACACGTGCTTGCCGGCTCCGGCGGCTTTCCGGATGTTGGCAAGGATCTGCACGGCCTCGTCATCGGGCCAGTCGTGGATGATGTGTTTGAGGATGTACGCGTCGCCACCGTCGGCCACGGACGCGAAGAAGGAACCTCCGACCAGTTTGACCCGGTCGGCCACCCGATGTTCCTCGAGCAATGGCGAGGCGCCCGCAATCACGTGCGGCTGGTCGAACAGGATGCCCCGGGCTTGTGGCGTGGCGTTCAAGACCGCGGCCAGCAGCCGGCCGTGGCCACCGGCGACGTCGACGATCGTCGAATAGCGGCTGAAATCGTAGGCGGTGATGACGGGCGGGATCGCCAGCTCGGAGATGTCGGTCATGGCGTCGTTGAAAATCTCGTCGAGTTCCGGTTGCTCTGCCAGGTACTCGAAGTAGGACTTGCCGCGCAGCTCGGCGACCGCCGCCCGGCCGGTGCGAATCGAGTCGGTGATGTGGCTCCAGTGCTCCCGATCCTGGGGTGACCCCAGAAATCTTGCGAACGCGCGCAGCGAGACATCGCTGTCACTGCGCAGCGTGTCCCCCAGGGGGGTGAGGTCGTAACGCCCGTCCCGATGACGACGAAAAACGCCCCGCGAGATCAAGCCCCGCATCAGCCGACTGACGGTATCGGCGTCCGCATCGACCGCGGTAGCCAATTCGTCAGCGTCCATCGGCTGCTTGGCCAGCGCGTCGGCAATGCCGAGCTCTGCCGCAGCGGTAATCGCCTGCGCGGCCCAAGCATTGATGATCATTTCCATCATCGCGGCCGGCGGCGGCACCATTCGTTGGTGCAGCTGACCGACATGGTGCCGGGCGATCTCGACAGCCCGCGCGAATTGGGCGGGCGGAAGGGTCGGTGAAAACATAAGTCCCCCTAGCGGACTCGGGATGGCACGTGCAGGCCGGTCGGCCGCACATCCCGTATTCGTTGCCAGTTCACCCGAAGATGGGGCGCGGGGCCACTACAACCAGCGTTGTCAGCCGAATAACGCTGATGGCAGTACAGAAGGCACGGTGTTCACGGGCGTTACCGCGCCCGCGGCGGCGCCGAGCTACTCGGTGTGTACGGCGACGCGGCCGCGTAGATCCGCCGCGATCAGCCTGGCCGCCGCGTTCTGCCAGTTGTGCAGCGAGCGCTGGGGGACCTCCGTGACGAACCACTGCCAGGCCTGCCGCGCGGTCGGATCCAGTCCCGAGGCGGTGGCGTTCTGCGCGTAGGCGCGCACACCGACGACGTACGGGAAATACAGCGAGTTGTAGTAACGCCATTCTTCGGTGGTTCCGAAGTCGCCGCCGTCGCGCGGCTTCAGCCGCGAAATGCCGTCGGCGAGCACGGCCTTGAGTTCGTTGGCCCGCTCAACGGGGTGATCGGGTGCTCCCCGCGCGGCCAGCCGTTCGCCGATGACGGGCAACGCGGTCAGCGGGCTGGCGACCAGCTTGCTCAGGTCGCCGTAGTGGCCCAGCGCCCGTCGGGTGAGCCTGACGAAGGTGACGTCGTCGACGTCCGCGAGCGGGTGTTCCTGGCGCAGCGGCAACGCCGCACCGGTGTGCCGCAACGCGGCCCGATCCGCCCGCAGCGCAGGCGATTTCGAGAACGCCAGCCGGTCGAGGACCCCGGCGAGCGGATCCGCGAGCACCTGCACGGTGATCGCGACCGCCAAGCTGGTGAACAGCAGCACGGTGAGGGCGGTCTGCGCGGCGGGGTCGTCACGGGTCACCGCCAGCCCGATCAGCGCCTGGCCGCCGAACAGCACCGCCACCGCCACGGAACCGGCGAACGAGCGCAGCATGTCGGCCCGCAGTGCCTGGCCCTCATCGAACGCGTCCCACAGCGCGACGGCGACCCCGAGCCCGAGGACGTCGCAACTCGTCGACGCCAGCGCAACCCAGCTGGGCACCAGGCCCAGCGGAATGATCAGGATCGCATTGGCCAGCGCGAAGAACAGGGTCGCCGTAATGGCCAGTCCCACAGCCGGCCTGGGCCGCCGCGGGCGGCGCAACGCGACGGCCATCGCGCCCAGGGTCGACACCGAGATCACCGCGATCATCAGCCAGTGACCCGGCCGCAGCGGCCCCTCGACGCTGCCGGCCAGCATCGCCCCGAACAGGGTCAGCGCGGCAACCCCGGCCACCAGCAACAGCTCGCGGGTGCGCGCCCGCTCGCCGTCGCTGGGCCGGCACAGCTCGACGAGCACCGCGAACCACGCCACGCCGGGGATGGTCGCCAGGTAGATCTCGACGCGGCTGAGCAGCCCGGCGTGCGCGGGCAGCGGGGCGGCGGTGCGCACCGCGTCCAGCGCCACCACCAGCGCGAAGCCGCACAGTCCAATCGCCGCCAGCGCGAGGACGGGTTTGCGCGGATCGCGGGCCGCCAGATACAAGCCCAGCCAGGCGCTCAGCGTGAACACCACCGCCGACAGCGCAGCCATCTACCCAGTGTGGCACGCGCGTGACGTGCCGCTGGAGAGCCGTCGCTGACTACTTGTGCCGACCCGCTGCGCTCGGCTCCGCCGCGCTTGCGATCGGCACGGACTACTTGCCGTGGCGGCGATCCCGCCGGCTGTAGTCACGCAATGCACGCAGGAAGTCGACGCGGCGGAACGCGGGCCAGTGCGTTTCGCAGAACCACATCTCCGAATAGGCGCTCTGCCACAACAGGAACCCGGACAGCCGTTGCTCGCCCGACGTGCGGATCACCAGCTCGGGGTCCGGCTGGCCGGAGGTGTAGAGGTTCTCGGAGATGGCGTCGACGGTCACCGCGTCGACCAGCTCCTCGCCCGTGGCGCCGTTGGCGAGTTCCTTGCTCAACAACGCGCGCACCGCGCCGACGATCTCCTGCCGGCCGCCGTAGCCGACCGCGACGTTGACGTGAAACGGCGCGACGCTGGGCGTGGACTCGACCGCACCGCGGAGCCGGCGGGCCGGCTCGTCGCCGAGCAGTTCCAGGTCCCCCACCGTGCGCACACTCCAGCGATTGGCGGGCGCGCAGATCTCCTCGACGACGTCGGTGATGACCTCGATCAGCCCGGCCAGCTCGTCGGGATCGCGTTGCAGGTTTTCGGTGGACAGCAGATAGACGGTGGTCATTTCGACGCCGGCTTCCTGGCACCAGCGCAGCATCTCGGCGATCTTGGACGCGCCCATCCGGTAGCCATAGCTGACGTCGTCGTATCCCGCGTCGCGGGCCCACCGCCGGTTCCCGTCGCACAGCACGGCGATATGCCGCGGAAGTTGGGACTTCGAGGCGGCCAGGCCCTGCCTCAGCCGCAGCTCGTAGACGCGATAGAGCGGGTCTTTGAGCCGCGGCGGGATTATCTCCACGAGGATCCACACTACTGTGAGTGGCAACGAATTCTCGGGCGGATTTTTCGAGGGTGTAACCGCCGCCGAAAGGGCCGTCACCCGCCTGGCGCGGACTAGTGTTTATCGATGTCAGGCACTGGCACCTTGACCGCCATCCGAAGAAGGCAACAGGAGACATGAGCGGCCCGACCAGCACTGCCACCGACCCGGAACCCGATTCGCAGGGGATCGCGGCCAATGCCGCGCAGCACCTCGTCGACGGTGTCGCCCGGGTACTGGCCAAACCGCGGTTCCGCGGCTGGATCCACGTCTATTCCGCCGGTATCGCCGTGTTCGCGGGTGCCTCGCTGGTCGCGGTGTCGTGGGCGGTGGCGTCCACCCGCGCCGGGCTGGCGACGCTGTTGTACACCGCGGCGACGATCGTGATGTTCACCGTCAGCGCGACCTATCACCGCGTGCACTGGAAATCCGAGACCGCCCGCAAATGGATGAAGCGGGCCGACCACTCGATGATCTTCGTGTTCATCGCCGGCAGCTACACCCCGTTCGCCTTGCTGGCCTTGCCACCCGACGCAGGCCACCTGGTGTTGTGGGTCGTGTGGGGTGGGGCGGCGGCCGGCGTTCTGCTGAAAATGCTCTGGCCGTCGGCGCCGCGCTGGGTGGGCGTGCCGCTCTACCTGCTGTTGGGGTGGGTAGCCGTCTGGTTCACTGCAGCGATCCTGCACAACGCCGGCGTTGCCGCGATGGTGCTGCTGTTCGTGGGCGGTGCGCTGTACAGCATCGGCGGCATTCTCTACGCCCTGCGCTGGCCCGACCCCTGGCCGTCGACATTTGGCTACCACGAGTTCTTCCATGCCTGCACCGCGGTAGCGGCGATCTGCCACTACATCGCGATGTGGTTCGTGGTCTTCTGAATCGGCGCTACTGCGCGGGTACGCCCAGGGCGGCGGCCAGGTCGGACGATCGCGTGACCGGCAGGTCGCAGAGACGTCCGCGGCACACGTAGGCGGCGTCGGCACTGCGCACCCGGTCCCGGCCGACCAGCAGGGCCGACGAGTCCATCTTGCCGCCCATCACGATCGCCCCGCCCGGCGCGAACCGGCGGGCGTCGATCAGCAGCGGTGACCGCGGCGAGGTGCAGGCGACCGCGATCTGCAGCGGCCCGCGGATCGCGGCTTCCGCCACGGCCAGCCAATGTCCGGCCGACCTCGGGGCCCGTGCCAGCAGTACCGAATGCGCGGTCAGGGCTTCGGTCGCCGCTTGCAGGTATCGCGGCGCTTTGACGCTGTCGACCAGGTGCGCCGCGGTCAGCAGCGCTTCGGTGATCGTCGACGCGCCCGAGGGGGTGGCCCCGTCCAGCGGGTCTGACGGCCGGAGCATCAGCTGCTCGGCATCATCGGCGGTGTCGTACCAGCGGCCGGGTAGCTGCGGATCGGCGAAGTGCGCCAGGGCGGTGTCGAGCAGCCCGCACGCCGCGGTCAGCCAGACGTCTTCGACGTTGAGTTGATAGAGCGCCAGCAGCCCGGTGGCCAGCATCGCGTGGTCCTCCAGGATGGCGGCGCTGTCGCCGACGACTCCGCCGAGGCTGGCCCGGCGCAACCGGCCGTCGACGACGTGGGTGTCCAGCAGCACCGTCGCGCAGCGTCGCGCCGCGCGGGCGAGCTCGGGTTCCTCCAGGGCCACACCGGCCTCGGCCAGCGCGGTGATCGCCAGGCCGTTCCACGACGTGACGACCTTGTCGTCGCGTCCCGGCTGCGTCCGGGTGACCCGGGCGGCCAGCAGCGCGGTCCGCACCCGATCCAGCCGTTGCGCATCGTCCGGGTCGACGGGCAACTGCAGGACCGACGTCCCGTGTTCGAAGGTGCCGGATCCGGTGACCGCGAAAACCTCAGCGGCAAGGCGGCCGTCGTCGGGGCCAAGCGCCTCGGTCAACTGTTCCGGCGTCCAGACGTAGGTCGAACCCTCGCGGCCGTCGGCGTCGGCGTCCAGCGACGACGTGAACATGGCGCCGTCGGCCAGGTCGTCGAGCAGAAATTGTGCGGTCTGCGCGGTGACCCGGCGGGCCAACGGATCTCCGGTACGTCGGGCCCAGTGCGCGTAGGCGCGCAGCAGCAGCGCGTTGTCGTACAGCATCTTCTCGAAATGCGGTACGACCCAAGCGTTGTCGACGCTGTAGCGGGCGAAGCCGCCGGCGAGCTGGTCGTAGATGCCGCCCCGGGCCATCGCGTTGCCGGTGCGCTCGACGGCCTGTAGCGCTGCCGGCGATCCGGTGCGTTCGTAGTTGCGCAGCAGCGCTTCGAGAATCGCCGACGGCGGGAATTTGGGCGCACCGCCGAACCCGCCGTGCACCGTGTCCTGGTCGGCCAGCACCGCGGCGACAGCATGATCGCACAGCTCCGGCGTGATATCCGGACCGCCGGCCCGGTGTCCTCCAAAAGAAGAAGCCATCTTGCGCAACTCGCCGGCGATGTGGTCCGACGCCTCCTCAACCTCACCCCGGCGCTGCCGCCAGGTTTCGCTTACAGCCGAAAGAAGTTGCAGGAAACCGGCTTTCGGATAGTAGGTGCCGCAGAAGAAAGGCCGGCCGTCCGGCGTCAGGAAACACGTCATCGGCCAGCCACCTTGTCCGGTGAGCGCGACGGTGGCGTTCATGTAGACCGCGTCGATGTCCGGCCGTTCCTCGCGGTCGACCTTGACGCAGACGAATCCCGCGTTCATCGCGGCGGCCACCTCGTCGTCCTCGAACGATTCGTGGGCCATCACGTGGCACCAGTGGCACGCGGCATAACCGATCGAGAGCAAGATCGGCACATCACGCGCCGCCGCGTCGGCCCTTGCCTGCGGCGTCCACTGCTGCCAGTGCACCGGATTGTCTGCGTGTTGACGCAAATAGGGGCTGGTAGCCAGCCCCAGGGTGTTGACCGAAGAAGACTCAGCCGGGCTCATCGCCGGGCCCTGACGGCCGGGGTGATCCGTTCGCGGGCCCGGGAGCTTCGTCATGGGGTGGGCCGAGCGTATCGGTGCCCTCGTCGGCGGCCTGATCGGGCTCGGGGTGCGTGGGGTCGAACGAGTCGGGCACCTTCTTCAGTTGCCGGTTCATCGAACGCAGCAGGAACAAGGTGGCGATCAACAGCAGCACGATGACCAACAGCCCGAGCGGGCTGGCCTTCCCGAAATCCGGCCCGGTGTGCTGTGGTGTCCCATCCGCGATCACGGTGAGTAAAAGGTGGCTCACCTGTGGTTCTCGATTCCGGCGAACAAGTCGGTCTCCGGGAGCTGGGCCGGGATCCGCGAGCGGGCCAACTCGAACTCCTCGGTCGGCCAAAGCCGCTCCTGCCACGCGATGGGAGCGGCGAAGAAGTCGTGGTTCGGGTCGATCTGGCTGGCGTGCGCCCGCAGCGCATCGTCGCGTTGGCCGAAATACGCCGCGCACTCCACGCGCGTGGTCACCCGGTTTGCGAACGGGTCATGCTCGGGATCCCAGTGCTCGAGCCACTTCTTGAACGGGGCCTCTTGACCATGTTTGACGGCCTCATCGTGCAGCAGCTGCATACGCGCCCGCAGGAAGCCGTGGTTGTAGTAGAGCTTGGACACCGTCCAGGGCTCACCGGCGTCCGGGAAGCGGGCATAGTCGCCGGCCGCTTCGTAGGCACCGACCGAAACCTGGTGGCAGCGAATGTGATCCGGATGCGGGTAGCCGCCGTTCTCGTCGTACGTGGTGATCACGTGTGGCCGGAACTCGCGGACCACACGCACCAGCGCCTCGATGGACTCCTCCAGCGGCGCCAGCGCGAAGCAGCCCTCGGGCAGCGGCGGCGGCGGATCGCCCTGGGGCAGACCGGAATCGACGAAGCCGAGCCAGGTGTGCTCGACGCCGAGAATTTCGGCCGCCTTGGCCATCTCGTCCCGGCGAATCTCGGCGATGTGCTGTTGCACATCGGGCAGATCCATCGCCGGGTTGAGGATCTCGCCGCGCTCGCCCCCGGTCAAAGTCACGACCAGCACGCGGTGTCCCTCGTCGGCATACCGGGCCAGTGTGGCCGCACCCTTGCTGGACTCGTCGTCGGGGTGGGCGTGCACCGCCATCAATCGCAGTTCGCTCACGTGTCCCCTTGTCGGTCCGCTGGTCTCCCTTCGAGCCTATAAGGACCCTATAATTCCAGTTCTCCCATGTTGCATGCCGGCGGCCATGGCTCGGCAGCAGACAACCCACCCGTGAAACTCCCATGACTTCGACTTCCATTCCGCGTCCCGAGGCCCGCTACGGGCGTTCGCGACTGTCCCGCGTCACGCGACGCCGGGTGGCCATCACGCTCGGCGTGCTGGTCCTAGCCGCCGGGGTCGCCATCGCGATCGTCGGCTACCTACGGCTGGGCACCAGTGAGGTCTCGGGGTCGCTGGCCGGCTATCAGGTGATCGACAACGAAACAGCGTCGGTCACGATCAGCGTGACGCGATCTGACCCGGCACGGCCGGTGGACTGCATCGTGCGGGTCCGCGCGAAAGACGGCAGCGAGACGGGCAGACGAGAGGTACTGGTCCCGCCATCCGCGCAGCCAACGGTGCAGGTCACGACGACGGTGAAGTCTTCGCAACCGCCGGTGATGGCGGACATTTACGGATGCGGCACCGACGTACCCGGCTACCTGCGCTCAGCCTGACTGGTCACAAAGGCGAATCCCGAATGACGTCATCGGCTGTTTCCACAGTGGTAACATGGATGAATGCACGGTTCCTGCTGGGACCGTGTATTGCTGCATTAGCGGCCGTGAGCACGCCGGAACGGCAGCACGGGGCGGGACCCAGACACTCCCTTCAGCGGGATGCAGAGGCTGACGCGGATACGCGGAACGACACGACGAGGAGCACGACAAGATGACGGACACTCAGGTGACCTGGCTGACCCAGGAGTCACATGACCGGCTCAAGACGGAGCTCGATCAGCTGATCGCAAATCGTCCGGTCATCGCCGCGGAAATCAACGATCGTCGCGAAGAGGGCGACCTGCGGGAGAACGGCGGCTACCACGCCGCCCGCGACGAGCAGGGCCAGCAGGAGGCGCGCATCCGCCAGCTGCAGGACTTGCTCAACAACGCCAAGGTCGGCGAGGCACCCAAGCAGTCCGGCGTGGCGCTGCCCGGATCGGTCGTCAAGGTCTACTACGACGGCGACAAGTCGGACACCGAGACCTTCCTGATCGCCACCCGCCAGGAGGGCGTCAACGAAGGAAAGCTTGAGGTGTATTCACCCAAGTCGCCTCTGGGTGAGGCCCTGATCGACGCCAAGGTCGGCGAGACCCGCAGCTACACCGTGCCCAACGGGAACACCGTCAAGGTCACGCTGCTCAGCGCGGAGCCGTATCACTCGTAGTTCGCCTCGCGAACTAGCCCAGGGCTTGTTCGAGATCGGCCAGCAGGTCGGCGATGTCCTCGATTCCCACCGAAAGCCGCACCAGGTCGTCGGGTACTTCCAATTGCGAACCGGCGGTCGACGCGTGCGTCATCGCGCTGGGGTGTTCGATCAGCGACTCGACCCCACCCAGCGATTCGGCCAGGATGAACACCGAGGTGGCGGCACACAGCTTTTCGGCGGCCGCGCGGCCACCGCGCATGCGCACCGAGACCATGCCGCCGAAGCCCGCCATCTGCCTCGCGGCGACGTCGTGGCCCGGATGAGTGGCCAGACCCGGATATAGCACCGTGCTCACCGAGGGATGCCCGGCCAGGAATTCCGATACGGCCAAAGCGTTTTCGCTGTGCCGCTGCATTCGCAACACCAAGGTCTTCAGGCCGCGCATCGTCAGGTAGGCGTCGAACGGGCCCGGCACGGCGCCGGCGCCGTTCTGCAGAAAACCGAAGGCATCGTCGAGTGCTTTGTCGTTGGTGACCAACGCGCCACCCACCACGTCGGAGTGGCCACCGATGTACTTGGTGGTCGAATGCAGCACGACGTCGGCGCCCAGCGTCAACGCCTGCTGCAGCGCGGGTGAGGCAAAGGTGCTGTCCACCAACACCTTTGCGGAATGCTGCTGGCCCAGTTCAGCGATGGCCGCGATATCGGCGATGGACAGCAGTGGATTCGTCGGTGTTTCGACCCAAATCAGCCGGGTCTGCGGCGTTATCGCGGCCTGTACCGCGTCGAGGTCGGACAGCGCCGCCGGCGTATACCCGACGTTCCACTGGCTGAAGACCTTGTCGATCAGGCGGAATGTGCCACCGTAGGCGTCATTTGGGATGACCAGGTGGTCGCCGGGCCGCAGCATCGCCCGCAGGGCACAGTCGGTTGCGGCCATGCCGGAACTGAACGCACGCCCGTAAGCGCCGCCTTCGACGGCCGCCAGCGAGGCCTCCAGCGCGGCCCGGGTGGGGTTGCCGGTGCGCGCGTATTCGAATCCGCCGCGCAGGCCCCCGACGCCGTCTTGGGCGAACGTGCTGCTGGCGTAGATCGGCGCGTTCACCGCTCCGGTTGCCGGGTCCGGGTGGTAGCCGGCGTGGATGGCCTTGGTGGCCAGCCCGGCGATTGCGTGGCGTCCGTTACGGTTTTCGCTCATCGACGATCAGCCTAGTGAGCGGCGCACGATCGCGTCAGGCGCACTCGGAGCAGTCAGATCGGCAGGACGACCGTTGTCATGATCTTGTCGGCGAGAGTCTGCCGTTTGGCGTCCCACAGCGGAAACAGGAAACCGATCAGGCAGATGACCGCGTCGACGAAGTGGGCGAGGTCGCGCACGACGGACAACCCGAAACCGATCGGCTGTCCGGTGGTCTCGCTGACCACCTTGATCTTCATCACCGTCTTGCCGAGGCTCGAACCGGTGGTGCCCTGGCGGTAGCCGCGGTTCCAGATCCAGTAGGCCAAGCCCACCAGCGTCGCGAGCCATTGCACCAATTGGCCGATCGTCGAGGGCTGGCTGGCGCAGTACTGGCTGACGTCGTACTGCGTGATGTCGGTGACGCAGGACGACGTCTGGGTGGCGTACATGATCCCGGTGCCGATGCCCTGCACGATCGCGTAGGGCAGGTAGTCGATGATCAGCGCGATCACCCGCGTGAGCCATGGCGTGTAGGAGTCCGTGGGCTGCGCACGGACCGCCGGTCCGGGCGGCGGCGGCGCGTATCCACCGGCGGCCGGCGGAGGCGGGGGGTAACCGCCGCCGGGCGGCGGAGGCGGCGGTGGCGGGTACGAGGCGCCCGGCGCGGAAGGAGTGGGTTCATACCCGCCGGAGGGGGGTTCATAGCCGCCAGGCGGTTCGGGCGGCGAGGAGGGCGGCGGTTGATCGGTCATGGTGCAACCTTCCACTGCGGGTTAGCGGAACTAGCCGCATTAACATACCTGAGAGCCGCCTTCCGTGGCGGCTCCGTGCCAGGTCCAGGCCGCGTCGCTAGCGCCGCCCTGCGGGTCCACGAGGCCCGTCCGACAGAAAGCCCAACAGGTCGTATCGGGTGATGACGCCGACGGGCTTTCCTTCCTCGACGACCATCAACGCGTCCCAGTCGCGCAATGCCTTTCCGGCGGCGCTGACCACCTCGCCGGCACCGATGATCGGTAGCGGCGGGCTCATGTGCACGGAGACGGCGTCGGCCAATTTGGCGCGGCCCTCGAAGACGGCCGAGAGCAGTTCGCGCTCGGAGACACTGCCGGCGACCTCACCGGCCATCACCGGTGGCTCGGCGCCCACGACGGGCATCTGAGACACCCCGTACTCCCGCAGAATGCCGATGGCGTCGCGCACCGTCTCCGAGGGGTGGGTGTGTACCAGGTCGGGCAGCGCACCCGACTTCCCGCGCAGCACGTCACCGACCGTGGGCTGCTCGGTCGAGCCGTCGAGGCGGGTACGCAGGAAGCCGTACGACGACATCCACCCGTCGTTGAAGATCTTCGACATGTAGCCGCGGCCGCCGTCGGGGAGCAACACGACGACCAGCGCGTCGGGCCCGGCTTCCTCGGCCACCTTCGCCGCGGCCACCACAGCCATCCCGCACGAGCCGCCGACCAGCATGGCTTCTTCACGAGCCAGCCGCCGGGTCATGTCGAACGAGTCGGAGTCGGACACCGCGATGATCTGGTCGGGCACTCCCGGGTCATAAGCGGCGGGCCAGAAGTCCTCGCCTACTCCCTCGACCAGATAGGGCCGGCCACTGCCGCCCGAATACACCGACCCTTCAGGGTCGGCGCCGATGACGCGCACCGCGCCGCCGGACACCTCCTTGAGGTAGCGGCCCGCGCCGGTGATCGTCCCGCCGGTGCCGATGCCCGCGACGAAGTGGGTGACCTTGCCGTCGGTGTCGGCCCAGATCTCGGGCCCGGTGGTCTCGTAGTGGCTGGCCGGTCCCTGCGGGTTGGCGTATTGATCGGGCTTCCAGGCGCCGTCGATCTCTGCGACCAGCCGGTCGGAGACGCTGTAGTAGCTCTCCGGGTGCTCGGGCGGCACCGCCGTCGGGCACACCACCACCTCCGCGCCGTACGCGATCAGCACGTTGCGCTTGTCCTCGCTGACCTTGTCCGGGCAGACGAACACGCACTTGTAGCCGCGATGCTGGGCAACCAGAGCCAGACCGACACCGGTGTTGCCCGAGGTGGGTTCGACGATGGTGCCGCCCGGCTTGAGCAGCCCGCTGGCCTCGGCGTCGTCGATCATCTTCACCGCGATGCGGTCCTTGGAGCTGCCGCCCGGGTTGAGGTATTCGACCTTTGCCGCAACAGTGCCAGCGCCGGCGGGGATGACGGAGTTCAGGCGAACCAGTGGCGTGCCGCCGATGATGTCACTGATGTGCTGCGCAATTCGCATGCGTTCATCGTCTCAGGCCATTTGTGGCCGGCGCACACCCACTCTCGGTGCGATCGAGATCGGACGCGCGGCGAAGGACCGATGCGGCTAGCCGGTGGCTTCGCGGATGTACTCCCCGATTTGGCGCAGCGAACGGACGGCTTCGGGCACCACCGGCGCCGCCAGCTGGAAGTCGTGCACCTGGCCGGGCCAGACCCGAACTTCGGCCGGCACCCCAACGGCGGCAAGCCTGCTCGCCGCCAACTGCGCGTCATGCAGCAGCACCTCGGATCCCGAAACGTGGATCAGCGTGCGCGGAAGCCCGGGCTTGATGTGCTCCAGGGGTTCGTAAATCTCCTCGGCCTTGCCGTCGACGATGTTCTTCTCGGCCGCGCCAGCAACCAATTCGACGAGCGCATCAAAAGCCTTGGCGGTAAACATTGCATCCGTCTTGATATTGGGATGCGATTGCTTGTATTCCTTTGCTAACTGCAGCAGTGGCGAGATCGCTACCAGCGCCGCCGGCTCCTCGCCTTCCTCCTGCAGCCGTTGCGCGAGGGTCAGCGCGAGGTACCCGCCCGCGGAATCTCCGGCGAGCACGATCTGGTCCGGCTCGTAACCGCGCCGCCGCAGCCACCGGTAGGCGTCGTGACAGTCGTGCAGCGCCATGCCCACCGAATGCTTGGGCAACAGCCGGTAATTCACCACCAGAACGGGCGAGTCAGCAAACTTCGAAATCGATTCGACCACCCGGCCGTGGGAGTTTGCTCCGCAGGTCAGGAACGCTCCGCCGTGGAAGTAGAGCACCATCCGCCGGGTGCCGTCCGCGGGCAGCACGCCGGGGGCGCGGACCAATTGCGCCGACGCATTCGGCAACTTCACGGTCTGCCGCACGGTGGCGGAGGCGGGCAACAACGCCCGGGCCGCGAGGTCGATCAGGCCCCATGGCCACGGCAGGTTGGGCGCGTAGCTGCCGGCCGCCAAAATCGGCCGGATCGTCACGCGTGAAGCCAGCGTGGCTACTCGTGCCGGGACACTGGGGCCCGACTCGATGACCTCGACCGGCGCGCCGTCGCTGATAGCGAATTTGCGTGCCTCGGCCCTACGCGACTTGAGCAGGTCACGGAGGTGCCCGGTATTCCGGGGTGCACCGGAAACCTTGCTGGGTGCGGTCATGCTCGACACTCCTACGCCGTTGTAGTGCGGTACAGCATGTGACGAGCTAGCCAAGCGCCCAGTTCATTTCGTGCGCCGAGTCGTTCAGCCAACCCGTTGAACTTAGCTTCGCAGGCATTTCTTAGGAGAACGTTTGAAGAGTCTGATTTGATACCACATCTGATTCACAACGTGACCGCATTGTTTGTCGGGCGTCCGCGCAAACACGACAGCCGATCTAAACTGATTCCGTGAGCATGAGGGTGCCGCGTCGCTCGACCATCGCCCTGGCCACAGCGGGGGCACTCGCCTCGACGGGGACGGCCTATCTGGGCGCACGCAACCTGCTGGTCGGCCAGGCGACGCACGCGCGCACCGTCATCCCCAAGGCCTGGGACATCCCGCCCCGCGCCGACGGCGTGTACAGCCCGGGGGGCGGGTCGGTGGAACGGTGGCAGCGCGGCATGACCGCGGACCTGCACCTGATGATCTTCGGGGACTCCACCGCCACCGGGTACGGGTGCACCAGTGCCGAAGAAGTGCCGGGCGTGCTGATCGCGCGCGGCCTGGCCGAGCAGACCGGCAAGCGTATTCGGTTGAGCACCAAGGCAATTGTCGGTGCCACCTCGAAAGGCGTCAGCGGCCAAGTCGACGCGATGTTCGTGGCCGGACCGCCACCGGACGTGGCCGTGATGATGATCGGCGCCAACGACGTCACCGCCCTCAACGGGATCAGCCAGTCCGCGCGGCGGCTGGGCAGAACGGTGCGCAAGTTGGGCTCGCGCGGCGCGGCGGTGATCGTCGGCACCTGCCCGGACCTGGGCGTGATCACCGCGATCCCGCAGCCGCTGCGCTCGCTGGCACGCGCGCGGACCAGACAACTCGCCCGTGCGCAGGCCGCGGCGGTGAGGTCCTCCGGCGGCGTGCCGGTGCCGCTGGCGAACCTGCTGGCTCCGCAATTCCGCGCCACACCCGAGCTGATGTTCTCGGCCGACGGCTTCCATCCCTCAGCGACCGCGTACGCGCTGGCGGCGGCGCAGCTGCTGGTGGCGCTCTGCGATGTGCTGGGGGTGGAGGTCGAGAGTCCGGTGCTGAATTTGGCGGCGCGCGCCGAGACACCCATGGTCAGCGCGGGCCACACCCCGCTGAGTGCCATGTCGCGGCTGTGGCGGCGGCCGGCGCCCAGCTCGGCCGCCCCATCGTCGAACTGACCAATCACCACCGACTAGATTTGCCTTAGCCCGTCGGGGTGGGTGTGCCACCCGATCGTTACGAGCCCGTAGCCCATTGGAGGGAATCGTCATGCCCGAAGCCGTCATCGTCTCCGCCGCCCGTTCGCCGATCGGCCGCGCCATGAAGGGGTCGCTGGTCAGCATGCGGCCCGACGATCTGGCAGTGCAGATGGTGCGCGCCGCGCTCGACAAGGTGCCCGCGCTCGACCCGCACCAGATCGACGACCTGATCCTGGGCTGCGGCCAGCCCGGCGGTGAGGGCGGATTCAACTTGGCGCGCGTGGTCGCTGTCGAACTGGGCTATGACTTCCTGCCGGGCACCACCGTCAACCGGTATTGCTCGTCGTCGCTGCAGACCAGCCGGATGGCTTTCCACGCGATCAAGGCGGGCGAGGGCGATGTGTTCATCTCGGCAGGTGTGGAAACCGTGTCCCGCTTCGCCAAGGGCAGCGCCGACTCGTGGCCGGACACCAAGAACGCGCTGTTCAACGAGGCGCAGGAGCGGTCCGCCGCCGCGGCCGGCGGCGCCGACGAGTGGCACGACCCCCGCACGGACGATCACATTCCCGACGTCTACATCGCGATGGGTCAGACCGCGGAGAACGTCGCGCTGCTGACCGGCGTCAGCCGCGAAGACCAGGACCACTGGGGAGTGCGCAGCCAGAACCGCGCCGAGGAAGCGATCAAGAGCGGGTTCTTCGAGCGGGAGATCTCGCCGGTGACCCTGCCCGACGGCACCACGGTGAGCACCGACGACGGCCCGCGTCCCGGGACCACGTACGAGAAGATCAGCGAACTCAAGCCGGTGTTTCGGCCCAACGGCACCGTGACCGCGGGCAACGCCTGCCCGCTCAACGACGGCGCGGCGGCGTTGGTGATCACCAGCGACACCAAGGCCAAGGAGTTGGGCCTGACGCCGCTGGCCCGCATCGTGTCCACCGGCGTCAGCGGCCTCTCACCCGAGATCATGGGCCTGGGCCCGATCGAGGCGTCCAAGAAGGCGCTGGCCCGGGCCGGCATGTCGATCAACGACATCGACCTCTACGAGATCAACGAGGCCTTCGCAGTTCAGGTGCTGGGCTCGGCCCGCGAGCTGGGCATGGACGAGGACAAGCTGAACGTCTCCGGTGGCGCCATCGCCCTAGGCCACCCGTTCGGCATGACCGGCGCCCGCATCGCCGCGACGCTGATCAACAACCTGCAGACCCACGACAAGACTTTCGGTCTGGAGACCATGTGCGTCGGCGGCGGCCAGGGCATGGCGATGGTCATCGAGCGGCTCAGCTAGCGCGTCGGGTGTGCGTCCTGGGCGCCGAGTGTGTGCCCAGGACGGTATGACCGCACACTCAACGCGCGTCGAGCACCGCGCTCGCGCACAAAAAAGCCGGCACGCCCGTGGGCGTGCCGGCTTTTTGGTCAGTCGGACTACCTGTCGCCCTGGAAGTAACTGAGCAGACGCAGGATCTCGAGGTAAAGCCAGACCAGCGTCACGGTCAGGCCCAGCGCGATACCCCACGCCGCCTTCTCCGGCGCTCCCGCGCGGATCATCTGGTCGGCCGCGTCGAAGTCGATCAGGAAGCTGAACGCCGCGATTCCGATCATAACCAGCGAGAAGATGATCGCCACGGGTCCGCCGCTGCGCAGGCCCAGGCCGGTGCCGCCGCCGACACCGAACAGCGCCAAAACGAAGTTGCCGAGCATCAGGAACACCGCCCCGAACAGGGCGGCGACCACCATCCGGGTGAACTTGGGCGTGACCCGGATGGCGCCGGTCTTGTAGACGACGAGCATCCCGAAGAACACGCCGAGGGTCCCCAGGACGGCCTCGCCGATCATCGCCCCGGCGTTAACCGACCGACCTCCGCCGACCGATACCTGGAACGTCAGTAGAAGCGAAATGGCGCCGAGGGCCAGCCCCTCGAGAACGGCGTAGCTGAGCACGATCGCCGGGTTGTCCTGCTTGCGGCCGAACGTGGCGATCAGCACCAGCACCAAACCGCCGATTGCGCCGATGAAGGTCAGCGGCGCCGCCAGCGCGAGGTTGGTTGACGCCAAGTAGAACGAGACCACGGCAGAGGCCGTCAACACCGCCAGCGTGATGCCGGTCTTGGTGACGACGTCGTCGATGGTCAGCGGACGGGAGGCCTTGGCCTCCTGATATGGAGCTGCTGTGTAGGGGTCGCCTTGGTAGTACCCCTGCTGCACCTGGGCCGCGCCAGTGCCGAACTGCGCATATCCGCCGCTCTGCTTGGGCAGCGAACGAAATACCGGGTTGCTAGTTTCCCGCACCGTCGGTTCCTCTCTTAAGACTGTGGGTTCGAGCTGTGCGAACACCTGCTCAACGATCAGTCGCCTTCCCAGGTTCCCAGCGGAACTGGTGTTTTCAGGGTATCTCCGGGCACGGCTGCTGTCGTCGGCTCAAACATAACCCTTACCCGCGGGTATCGCGTCTGTTGTAACGATCTAGATTGCTGGTCAGGGCCCGGCAACGCGACGCCGCGGGCACAGATTTCGGCGATGGAGGCCAGGGCGTGACCGAAGGCGTGACTGACGAATCCAACGAGGTATTGACCCGAATCGACAATGGCGTCGGCCTGATCACGCTCAACCGCCCCAAAGCAATCAACTCGCTGAACCAGACGATGGTCGACGTGCTCGGCCCCCTGCTCACCCGTTGGGAAAGCGACGATGCGGTGCGCGCGGTGGTGCTGTCCGGAGCCGGCGAGCGCGGGCTGTGCGCCGGCGGCGACGTCGTCGCGGTCTATCACAGCGCCCGCAACGATGGCGTCGAGGTGCGTAAATTCTGGCGCGACGAGTATCTGCTCAACGGTCAGATCGGCAGGTTCGCCAAGCCGTACGTGTCGTTGATGGACGGGATCGTGATGGGCGGCGGGGTCGGCGTCAGCGCACACGGGAGCGTCCGCGTGGTGACCGAAACCTCGAAGATCGCAATGCCGGAAGTCGGCATCGGGTTCATCCCCGACGTCGGCGGCGCATTTCTGCTGTCCCGGGCGCCGGGCGCGCTCGGCCTGCACGCCGCGCTGACCGGCGCGCCGTTCTCCGGGGCCGACGCCATCGCGCTGGGGTTCGCGGATCACTACGTCCCGCACGCCCAGCTGGGTGCGTTCACCCAAGCGATCGTCGACGACGGCGTCGAAAGCGCATTGGCCACCCACGCCGTTGAGCCACCGGCCAGTGATCTTGTCGCGCAACGCGATTGGATCGACAATTGCTTCGCCGGCGAGACTGTGGAGGACATCGTCGCCGCGCTGCGCGGGCATGACGCCGGCCCGGCGCAGGACGCCGCCAACCTGATCGCCACCCGATCCCCCATCGCGGTGTCGGTGACGCTGGAAGCGGTGCGCCGGGCCGCGAAGATGGAAACTCTGGAAGATGTTCTGGTCCAGGACTATCGGGTGTCGTCGGCGTCGGCGCGCTCCCACGATCTGGTGGAAGGCATTCGAGCGCAGATCATCGACAAAGATCGCAATCCGAAGTGGTCGCCGCCGAACCTCGCCGCGGTCTCCGCGGCCGACATCGATGCGTATTTCGCGCCGGTCGACGACGACTTGAGTTTCTAGAAAGGCGGTTTGGATGAGCGAGACAACGTACGAAACCATCCTGGTCGAGCGCGATCAGCGGGTCGGAATCATCACGCTGAACCGGCCGCAGGCACTCAACGCGCTCAACACTGCGGTGATGAACGAAGTCACCAGTGCGGCAGCCGAATTCGATAACGACCCGGGTATCGGGGCGATCATCATCACCGGTTCCGCGAAGGCGTTCGCGGCCGGGGCCGACATCAAGGAGATGGCCGCGCTGACCTTCGCCGACGCGTTCGGCGCCGACTTCTTCGCCACCTGGGGCAAGCTGGCCGCCATCCGCACCCCGACGATCGCCGCCGTGGCCGGCCACGCACTCGGCGGTGGCTGCGAGCTCGCGATGATGTGCGACCTGTTGATCGCGGCCGACACCGCGAAATTCGGCCAGCCAGAGATCAAACTCGGTGTGCTGCCGGGCATGGGCGGCTCGCAGCGCCTCACCCGCGCCATCGGCAAGGCCAAGGCGATGGACCTGATCCTGACCGGCCGCACCATCGGCGCCGAAGAAGCCGAACGCAGCGGCCTGGTTTCGCGGGTGGTGCCGGCCGCCGACCTGCTGACCGAGGCCAAGGCCGTCGCCACCACCATTTCGCAGATGTCGCTCTCGGCGGCCCGAATGGCCAAGGAAGCCGTCAACCGTGCCTTCGAATCCACCCTGGCCGAGGGGCTTCTCTACGAACGCAGGCTGTTCCATTCGACTTTCGCGACCGATGATCAGTCCGAGGGAATGGCGGCATTCGTCGAGAAGCGCGCTCCGAACTTCACGCATCGATAAGATCCTCGGCGTGAGCGAGCCAGGTTCGACGACCGGCACCGACGAGGAATCAGCCGCCGGCGCAGACAACATCGCGGGGACCGGCGACGCCCCGCCGACCGGTGTGGCCACTGAACCCGAAGCGGGTGCGGAAAACGCCGATGCTGCCGGGCTGGTGGAAATCGCCACGAAGCCGTTTTGGGTGCGGCACTACACCTTCACCGGCACCACGGTCGGTCTGATCTTCATCTGGTTCTCCTTGACGCCGTCGCTGCTGCCGCGCAGCGCGCTGTTCCAGGCGTTGGTCAGCGGGATTTCCGGCGCCATCGGTTATGGACTGGGCGTCTTTTCCGTCTGGCTGGTGCGCTACATGCGCGCAAAGAATTACAGCCCACCGCCGCCGCGTTGGGCGTGGAAGGTGTTGATCCCGGTCGCCGTCGTGATCCAGGTGCTGATGGCGATCTGGTTCCACGTTTGGCAGGACGACGTGCGCGACCTGATGGGTGTCGCGCACCTGAAGTGGTACGACTACCCGACGGCCGCGATCCTGTCCATCGTCGTGCTGTTCACGATGGTCGAAATCGGCCAGGCCATCCGCATGCTGGTCAGTTTCCTTGTGGGACAACTCGACCGGATCGCGCCGTTTCGCCTCTCGGCGACCATCGTCGTGGCGCTGCTCGTGGTACTGACGATCACCCTGCTCAACGGCGTGGTGCTCAAGTTCGCGATGCGCACCATGAACAACACGTTCGCCTCGGCCAACAATGAGATGAACCCGAACACCACGTCACCGACCACCCCGCTGCGATCCGGCGGCCCGCAGTCGCTGGTGTCGTGGGATTCGTTGGGCCACCAGGGCCGCATCTTCGTCAAAGGCGGCCCCAGAACCGACGAGCTGACCGCATTCAACGGCGCGCCGGCCACCGAGCCGATCCGCACCTATGCCGGGCTGAACTCCGCGGACGGCATCACGGCGACCGCGGAGCTGGCGGCGCGGGAACTGCAGCGCACCGGCGGGCTGCAGCGCGCCGTCGTCGCCGTCGCGACGACCACTGGGACCGGCTGGGTCAACGAGGCGGAAGCTTCGGCGCTGGAATACATGTACAACGGCAACACCGCGATCGTCAGCATGCAGTATTCGTTCTTGCCGAGCTGGCTCTCGTTCCTGGTGGACAAGGAGAACGCCCGGCACGCCGGCCAGGCACTGTTCGAGGCCGTCGACAAACTCATCCGGCAATTGCCCGAGGGACAACGTCCCAAGCTCGTCGTGTTCGGCGAGAGCCTGGGATCGTTCGGCGGTGAGGCGCCGTTCATGAGCCTCAACAACGTGCTGGCCCGCACCGACGGTGCCCTGTTCAGTGGACCGACCTTCAACAACACCATCTGGACGGACCTGACCTCCACCCGAGACGCCGGTTCGCCGGAGTGGCTGCCCATCTACAACGATGGTCGCAACGTCCGATTCGTCGCGCGCCCAAGCAATCTGGACCGTCCCAAGGATCCGTGGGGTGCGCCCAGGGTGGTGTATTTGCAGCACGCCTCCGACCCGATCGCCTGGTGGACGCCGGATTTGCTGTTCAGCAAACCGGATTGGCTGCGCGAACGGCGCGGTTACGACGTGCTCCCGCAAACGCGGTGGATTCCGGTGGTGACTTTCCTGCAGGTGTCGGCGGACATGGCGGTCGCCGTGGATGTGCCGGACGGGCACGGCCACCGCTATGTCGCCGACGTCGCCAACGGCTGGGCCTCGGTGTTGTCGCCGCCCGGGTGGACGCCGGAGAAAACCGAGCGGCTACGGCCGTTGCTGCATGCCGATGCCACCTCCACCGGTTAGCTAGAGCCAGCGGCGGCCGCTCCCGCCGACGTTCGCCAGCCCCGCCGGATTGATCGAATCACCACCCAATTCGGCAAGCACGCCGGCGCCGGCCAGCGCGTGATACCCGCCGACGACGTCGGTGGCACGGTGCAGGCCGATGTCCAGTAGTGCGGCTGCCGCCAGGCTGGAGGTGTAGCCCTCCGAGCACAGGATCACCCATTCGACGTCGTCGCCGACGGCTTCCGGCAGGCGGGCGTCGCTGGTCGGGTCGCAACGCCATTCCAGGACATTGCGTTCGATCACCAACGCGCCCGGCACCTCACCCTCGCGAAATCGCTGCGCCTGCGGCCGGATATCGACGAGCACCGCCCCGCGCCGCAGCGCATCGGGCACCTCGGCGGCTCCAAGCCGGCGATAGCGGCGCCGGGCGGATCTCAACACCACGTCGATACGGCTCATCACGTCCCCTCTGGCTGGTCGGTCAGTTCGGTGCGCTGGCGGCGCAATGCGTTGTTTCCGGTGACCTCGTAGTACGACATCGCGCTCAGCGGCGGCGAGTAGGCGTGCACGCTCAGCGTCGGCGCAACCGGTGCCTTGATCGGGATGACGGTCCCCGGGCCCGGGCTCGGCACTGGCCTGGGCGCCCACACCACGTCGTGCACCCAGCCCAGCGGGAACCCGGCCTGGTCACCGGCGTCGAGGCGGCGGCGCCGCAATCTGCGCCCGTCCCAACGGAATTCGTTCATCGACCCGGACACCACGGTCAGCGCACCCAACGAGCCACCATGGTCGTGCAATTCGGTGGCGTGACCCGGAACCCAGCTGATCAGCCAGACGTCGAGTTCGTCGTCGCCGTGGATGCGGGTGAACCAGCGACGCGAATCCGGTACGCCGCCGTCAGGCAGCAGGTGGTCACAACGGCCGCTGAGCACGTCGTCGGCGGCTTGGTCGGTGGCGTGCAGCAGGTCGGGAACCCGCAGCCGGGTGGGCCCCGGGGCGGGCGACGCGATTCTCGGTGAACGCAACGCAACGGAACTGGCGACAGGCAAAGACATTGGGAGAGCTCCAGGAGAACGGATTGGGCAAGAGGCGGCGCGTTAAGGCCGACAACACTCGCAAAATCCGAAGCGCTCCATCACGGCCGCCAGTGTTGCATAGATTGAGACC
Organism: Mycobacterium sp. IDUB_19; assembly: GCF_055419445.1. Taxonomy (NCBI): domain Bacteria; kingdom Bacillati; phylum Actinomycetota; class Actinomycetes; order Mycobacteriales; family Mycobacteriaceae; genus Mycobacterium; species Mycobacterium sp. IDUB_19. The sequence goes on from NZ_JBVAXR010000013.1 coordinate 120,978, forward strand.
GTGCGCTGGTGCAGTCGTCGGCCCCTGGTATGGGGCGCGCTCATGGTGGCGACCGGTTTGACCGGACTGTCTTCGGTCACGGGGTGCTCGCCGGGCGGTGGCCCCGCGGGCAAGGTCACGTCGTCAACGACGCGGTCGCCGGCCGTTGCGCAGGGCCCGAGTTCGGCGCCACCCGGGGCTGTCGGTCTCTCCCCCGCCGGCGTGACGACCAGGGTCGATGTCCCCGCCGATTCGACCGAAGAAGAGTATTACCAGGCCTGTCATGCCGCAAAAGTGTGGATGGACGCCCGGCCCAAGACCGGAGAATCCCCGTTCGAGCCCTATTTGGCGATGGTCCAGACCTCGCCCTCGGGCACCGCGGGCAGCTGGAACGCCCGGTGGGCGGACCTGACGCCGGCCCGGCAGGCGGCGGTGATCACCGCCGCGCGGGCGGCCGCCAACGACGAATGCGGGTAGCGGCCGGGGGCTGCGCTTCGAACTCCTGCGCAATTGCGATCACGGCTGAAAAAAGTGCCGCCCCGGCCCGGCGAGGGCCCGATCCGCCACGCAAAATGTAGGGGTGCCTACCGAAGCCGTCGCGCGACGATCATCACCGCCCCGGGTCGCCATCGCGCTCGGGAGCGGCGGCGCCCGCGGCTACGCCCACATCGGGGTGATCGAGGCGCTCAACACACGCGGCTTCGAGATCGTGGGGATCACCGGCTCATCGATGGGCGCGATGATCGGGGGTCTGCAAGCTGCCGGACGGCTCGACGAGTTCGCCGACTGGGCGAAGTCGCTGACGCAACGCACTATTCTGCGGCTGCTCGACCCGTCGATCAGCGCGGCAGGGGTGATGCGGGCCGAGAAGATCTTGGAGGCGGTACGCGACATCCTCGGCCCGGTCACGATCGAGGAACTGCCGATCCCGTACACCGCGGTCGCGACCGATCTGCTGGCCGGTAAGTCGGTGTGGTTTCAGCACGGACCGCTCGACGAGGCGATCCGGGCATCCATCGCGATTCCGGGGGTGATCCCTCCCCATGAAGTCGGCGGACGCCTGCTCGCCGACGGCGGCATCCTGGATCCGCTGCCGATGGGCCCGCTCGCCGCGGTCAACGCGGACCTGACGATCGCCGTGAGCGTCAGCGGCAGCGAGGTGATCGCCAAACGAGAGCCCGAGCCCGGCGCCACCGTCGAGTTGCTGAACCGCATGGTGCGCAGCACTTCTGCGCTGCTAGACACGTCGGCTGTCCGGTCGCTGCTCGACCGGCCCACCGCGCGAGCCGTGTTGAGCCGATTCGGCGCGGACAGCTGGACGGAGGAATCCGGCGACGAGGACACCGACGACCTCGCCGACGGGCCCGGGGTTCCGAAACTGGGCAGCTTCGAGGTGATGTACCGGGCGTTTGACATCGCCCAGTCGGCGCTCACCCGCCACATGCTGTCGGCCTACCCGCCCGATCTGCTGATCGAGGTACCACGTTCGACCTGCCGGAGCCTGGATTTTCACCGAGCCGCAGAGGTGATCGACGTCGGCCGGATGCTGGCCGATCAGGCCCTCGATGCGTTCGAACGCGTGGCTGACGAACCCGTACCGCCCGCGATCGAGGGCTGATCACCCGCCGATCAAACACCCAGGAACCGTGCGACGGTCTGCGCCTCGCGGCGACCCTGCTCACGTCCCGCCTCGGCCGAGGCGACGCGACAGCGCGGGTCTAACAGGTTGGGCCCGAACGCTTTCAACGAGTCGTCGTCGGCGAATACCGCGAATGCGGCGCCGTCGAAGGCCGCGATCTCGGCGGCCGGCCCGTCGCCGAACGGCGATGGGGCGTCGGGCGCCGAGGGCACCAACATCACGGCCGCGTCGCAGTCGCGGGCGACCTCGAGGTTCACCGAGCTGGCGATGCCGCCGTCCATATACCGCCGGCCCGCGATCGTCACCGGCGGCCACGCGCCTGGCACCGCGCAGCTGGCCGCCACCGCATCGACCAGCTGCACTCCCGAACCGCGGTCGAAGACCACCAATTCGCCGGTGCCCGTGTCGATTGCGGTAATGCGCAGCGTGCGGTTGGGCCAGTCGTGCGATGGCAGGCGCCGCACAATCACCTCGCGGCGCACCGGCTCGGGAACGGTTTTGGTGCCCAGCGCCACCGCCCCGATCCGCTGCATCTGCTGACGCGTCCTGGGCAGCGACTCGTCGTACGGCTCGGCCAGTGCGGTCAGGAAAAGTTCGGTGATGGTCTCGACGTCGACGCCGGAATCGATCTCGTTCGACGTTTCGGCGACTTGCCGATCGAACAGCGCCGCCAGCGTGCTGCCGCTGCCGATCTGCGCGGCAACCGCCGACCCCGCCGAGGTCCCGACCAGTACATCCGAACCCAGCAGCAGCCGTGCCGCAGCCGGCGACTCATCGGCAATGCCCTGTAGAATGCCTGTCTCCCAAGCGATTCCGGCTATTCCCCCACCGGCCAGTACCAGCGCGCGTCTGATCGTCATGTCACAACTTCCGGGTGTTCGGCAGCGCGTGCTGCGCATCTTGGACCGGTTCGCTGAGATCCTCGCGACGCAGCAGATGCCGGGGCGGGTCCGGCAGGATCATCGTCCGGTTGATCTGCAGCGAGCCGTCGACGTGCACCAGCTCGCCCGATTGCAGCAGACGCCAGCGTGGGTCGTCGTCCATCGGCTCGGTCGCCAGCACCACCGACGGCCGCGTGCACAGAACGTCGGACTGCGCGTGAATTCGCTTGGTACGCAACTCAAACTCCCGATCGGGTGCACCGGCCTCGTCGCGCCGGTCCAGCAGGCAGAGTTGGTGAGTTTCCGGGTAGCGCAACGCCCACATGTCTGTGGCCGTGCTCAACAGCACGTTGACCGCATAGATCGGCACGTTCGCCGCTAGCCAGGTCATCGCATCGGCCAGGCCGGCGGGGACGTCGCCGTTGGCGGCGCGGATCGAGGCGGTGATCAACGCGAACACCCGCTCGGAATCGGTTTGGCCCAGCACTAGATCATCGGTGCCGACCTCGCGCAGCCGTTCGTCGAGGATCTCCAGTCCCTCGAGCACACCGTTGTGCGCGAAGATCCGGCCGTCCTGCAGGAACGGGTGGGTGTTGCGAATGTCGAGCGAACCGGTCGTCGCGTAGCGCACATGGGCGATGAATGTCGTACCGGTCTCCATGTGAGCTTCGGTCGCGAAGTCGGCGTCACGCCACGCCGCTATCGGCTCCTTGTGCAGCCGCGGTTTTCTGTCGGATTCGAACACACCCAGGCCGGTGCCGTCCGGGTTCCGCCTGCTCTGCTCCGACAGACTGTCCGGTGCGTCCAGCAGCCAAAAGGTCGCGGCGCAAGCGCGCGTGCCGGCGTGCAGGCCAAAGAGTCGACACATGCGCTCGACGCTACCGAATGCGGTTGCGGGGTCAGCGTGTCAGCATCACCGACAGGTCGCGCAGCGCCTGGCGCGCGTAGCCCTTCCACATCGTCGCGAACAACGGGAGCGCCAACGCGGTCAGCGCCGACTTCGCGTGAATGTCCCAGCGCCAGGTGACCTGGGTGCCGCCGGCGGCCGGGGTGAAGATCCACTCGCCCAGCACGTGGTCGACCAGCAACGCCATCGGGCCGGTGACATCGCCGAGCCGGTAGCCGAACGATCGCGGCGGGTCAACGCTGGTCAGCTCTTCGCGGGTGCTGCCACCACCGGCCAACACCACGGTGCGGGTCTGGCCGGCGGCGTCCCACGCTCCGGTCTGGTCGCGGACTTCCTTGATCGGCGGGAACGGACCGTACCGGCGGCTGAAGAGTTCTGGAAGCGGTGCCGGCAGGGTGCGGTGAAAGGCCTGATCGGGGGGAACGGGAATCACCAGCGATTCGGAAACAACACGCGAATGTGCCATGGGTTCAACCCTTTCTCGCGAGCAGAAACAGAATCGCACGTTCGGTGTGAAGGTACGCGATTCTGTGTTCCCCGTGCTGCGTGGGAGGTACCCCCAGCTCGCGGTGGCGGGTTTCAGTCGCGCGCCTCGGTGACCTGGTATCCGTTGTCCGCGTAGCGGGATCGGATGGCCTTCTTGTCGTACTTGCCCACGCTGGTGCGCGGGATTTCGTCGGCAAACGTCCACCGCTCGGGCAACCACCAACGAACGACCTTGTCCGAGAGGAACGTTCGCAACTCGTCGGCGCTGGCCGACGTGCCTTCGTTGAGGACGACGACGGCGAGTGGGCGTTCCTGCCAGCGTTCGTCGGGAACTCCGACGACGGCGGCCTCGAGCACGTCCGGGTGACCGATCAGGCAGTTCTCCAACTCCACCGAGGAGATCCACTCCCCGCCGGACTTGATCACGTCCTTGGAGCGGTCGGTGAGGGTGACGAAGCCCTCCTCGTCGATGCGGCCGACATCGCCGGTGCGCAACCAGCCGGAATCGAATTTGGAGTCGTCGTGACCGAGGTAGTAGGAGCCCGTGATCCACGGGCCACGGACTTCCACCTCCCCCACGGCCTGGCCGTCGTTGGGCAGCACCTCGTCGTCGTCGTCGACGATGCGCATCTCCACGCCGCAGATCGGTTGGCCCTGGGTGCCGCGGATGGCCCAGTGCCGGTCCTCCGGGGTTCCGACCGGCGGCCAGGCCAGGGTGGCCAGCGGCGACGTCTCGGTCATTCCCCACAGCTGCCGGATCTGGACGTTGTACTTGTCTTCGAAGGTGCGCATCATCGACACCGGAACGGCCGAGCCACCGCAGGCCACCAGGCGCAACGACGAAATGTCGTGGTCGGGGTCCTTTTCGAGATGATGCATCACGTCGTTCCAGATGGTCGGCACAGCGCCGGCCAGGGTGGGCCGCAGCTTCTCGACCATGTCGATCAGCGATCGGGCGTCGAGGTGACGATCGGGCAGCACCAAGTCGGCGCCCGCCATCAACGCCGCGTACGGCAGCCCCCACGCGTTGGCGTGGAACATCGGCACAATCGGCAACACCCGGTCACAGGACCCAACCCCGATCCCGTTGGTGCTGCACGCTGCCATGGTGTGCAGGAAGCTCGAACGATGGCTGTAGACAACACCTTTGGGGTTGCCGGTGGTGCCGCTGGTGTAGCACATCGCGGCCGCGGAATTCTCGTCGATGCTCGGCCAGTCGAATTCGGTCGACTGGTCCGCGATCAACTCCGCGTAGCGCAGCACGGTCTTGCCCGACTCCTGCAGCGGCGCCGTGTCGCCGTCCCCGACCGCGATCACGGTGTGCACCGTTTCGAGCTCGGGCAGTATCGGCACGAGCAGTTTGGCCAGCGACATATCCACCAGTACGACCTGGTCTTCGGCTTCGTTGGCCACGTAGGCGATCTGCTCGGGGAACAGCCGGATGTTGAGGGTGTGCAGCACGGCACCCATCGACGGCGCCGCCAGGTAAGTCGCCAGGTGCTCGGCGTTGTTCCACATGAACGTCGCGACCCGCTGGTCTCCGGCCACTCCCAGGCCGCGCAACGCGTTCGCCAGTTGGGCGGCCTGCTGACCCAATTCGCGGTAGGTGGTGTGGCGGTAGCCGTCATCCGTCGCGGTGGTAACCGTTCGGGCCCCGTGGACACCACAGCCGTGCCGCATGATCGCGGTGATTGTCAGCGGAAAGTCCTGCATTGTGCTGTCCATCGATCTACCGCCTTACGGTCTCGGCGCAGCACCGCCACATGGTCGGTCGGGCGAATGGTATCGCCGCGCCACATCGTGCGAACCGGATCCCCCCGACAAGGCGTGTTGTCTCCCCGACCGAGGGCTAGGCGGGCACCGGCTCCTGCGGCACGAGGTCGGGCAGCATCCAAGCGGTCGTCGACAACTCGCCGTCGTTCGCGGTGCTCTCGATGGCCAATGTGGTGGCCGAGGCGATCGGCGCGACGCTTACGGCACCGGAGTAATCGGCGATGTACAGGCGCGTCCCATCCGGGCTTTCCACCACGCACGACGGCTGCGTACCCGCCCCGATGGTGGCGATGACGTCGTGGGTCAGCGTGCACAACACGGTGACGCCGACGTCGCTGACCAGATAGGCGCGATCGCCGTCGGCGGACAGCGTCATCCCGGTGAGGATGCCGATCTCGCCGACCTTGCGCGTGTTGGTGATCTTGTTGGTCCGGGTGTCGATGACGTCGACCACGACCCCCACCTCCGGAGCGCAGCTCGCCACGTAGGCGAGCGCACCGGTGGGGCTCAGTGCGACGTCGCGGACGGGCAAGCCGATCTCCACGGTGCCGACCACCCGCAACGCGGTCTGCTGGCCGGTGCTGCGCTTCTTCCGCCAGCCTGCACGGCTGCCGGCCTCGTCGGACTGCGCTTTCGTGCCGATCGCGACGAGCCGGCCGCCGGCGGGGCCGTTGATCCCCACATAGGCCCGAGTTCCGTCGGGGCGCACGCGCACACATTCCGTCGCGGTGCCCGGCGCCGCGGCGTCCGCGACATCGATCGCCTGGATCCGGCCGGTCGCGGTGTCCAAGACCGCGAGGTCGGCGACACCGGCCGCGTTGCGGCTCGCATACACTTGGCGCCCCGCGGAATCGACCGCGAGATCGCTCACGCTGAGTGCCAGCGGATGTGTTGCGACCACCGCGTTCGTGGACATGTCGACGACCTGGATCGAATCGTAGGACGCCGATGCCGTGCTGACGTATGCCTTTCCCTGGCCGCCCACCGCAATGGCAAACGGCTCGTCCACGCCGTCGATCGTCTCGACGACGCGGAAGGTGTCGGTGTCGACGACCGAGACGCGGTCAGCTCCGTAGTTGGTCACCATCAGTCGTCGGCCGTCGCGGCTGATGGCGATGCCGCTGATCGGGCCGTTGCCGACCGCGATCTCCACAGCCACCGGGGCCACCGGTGTCGGGTCAACCTCGACGATCTCGCGGGCGGCCTCCCGGCCGTTCAGTTCGCTCACGTTCGTACCGCCTTCGCTGTTGTTGACGGCCATCCCCAGCGCGCGCCAGTCGCCGCAAACCGTGATGCGACACCGGCGGCTGGGGATAGCCGCATTTCAGCACCCGAAAAAATGCGCTGATCTGCACAAATTTTACTGGCCGAATTTCGGCCAAAAAGCATTTAGATCGGCACTGTCGGCTAAATCACCGTGCGGCCTCAGGATCCGCTCAGGTGATAGTTACCGAGTATATACACGGTCACCCGCTGGCGAACAACCCGAGCAACCCCTAACTGTGGATATGCTAATCCTAGCTAACTATGCTGTGGGCGTCTACCCGATAGCGGCGTAAGAATTTATTAGGTTTGTCGGCAAAAAGAGGCAAATGTCACATTCTTCCGATTGCCCGTGTCGCCGGTGGAATTAGATGCTCGTGTGTCCGCGGAAACACCGACGTCGATTCCCGCCTGCTCAGCGCTCGACGTTCGTCGACGTCAGAGCGCGTCGTGGTCGCGTTCCCCGGTCCGGATACGGACCACGCTCTCGACCGGAGAAACCCACACCTTGCCGTCGCCGATCTTTCCGGTGCGAGCGACAGCGACGATGGCATCCACCACTCGCTGGACAACCTCGTCGTCGACCACAACCTCGACACGGGCCTTGGGGACGAAGTCGACTGCGTACTCGGCTCCGCGATAGACCTCGGTATGCCCACGTTGCCTGCCGTAACCCTGGACTTCGGTGACGGTCAAACCAAGCACACCAGCGGACTCAACGGCATGCCTGACGCCATCGATCGTGAACGGCTTGACGATCGCCGTGATCAGCCTCATGGCATCAACCATCCACTGGCTCAGTGGGTTTGGACGCCACTGCCTCAGCTCGGGGAGCCGCCGGTAAATCGACCCGGCGACCGGTGACGAGCGCTTCGTCAGGGTAGGCCTCTTCGTCGTGCACACCGACGTCACCCGTTTCCAGGACCTCGTCGGGCAACCGCAATTTCATGAAGAGGCCAAGGATTTTCAAAATGACAAACGTGACAAGCGCATCCCAGAAAATGACGGTGGCCGCGGCACCCGCCTGGATCAATATCTGCTTTGGGTGATGCCCCCACAGCCAACCGGAGTAGGTCACGTCCTGCCCCCCAGTTCCGCCGAGGTACACAACGACCTTGGGGTCGGCGAGCACCCCGACGAGCAACCCGCCGGCCAAACCCGCCACCCCGTGCGTGTGGAACACACCCAGGGTGTCATCGACTTTCTGGAACAGTCGTGTTCTACCAAGCCAATTCCAGGACATCCAGACAAGCGACGAGGCGACGACGCCAATGACCATCGCGCCGAAACTGTTGACATAACCGGCCGCCGGGGTGATCGCGACCAGCCCGGTGATCATGCCGTTGATGGCGCCCAGAAACGTCGGCTTGCGCTGCTTGCTCGCGAATATGTCCCAGAGCACCCAGGTCAGCAGGGAGACCGCGGTGGTGAGGTTGGTGTTGATTACCGCCAGCGAGGCGTCGGCACCCGAGAAGTACGGGTCGCCGCCGTTGAACCCATTCCAGCCCAACCACAACACGCCGGCGCCGACCGCGGCCATCGGAAGGTTGTTCGGCACCGCGCGTTCCCGATCACGCGCCAGCCTCGGACCGATCACCGCGGCAGCGACGAATCCGGTTGTGCCGGCTGCGAGATGGATCACGTACCCGCCGCTGTAGTCCAGAGCGCCTGCCTGCGACCACCAGCCGCCGCCCCACAACAGGAACGCGTTGACCGAGTACGCAAACGTCGACCACAGCGGCACGAAGATCAGCCACACCTTGAAGTTGATCCGGCCGATGACGCTGCCGAGGAACAGCAGTGGCGTGATGGCGGCGAACACGAACTGGAAGTACGCCAGCGTGGTCTCCGAGAAGCGGAATTTGGGCATGGTGCCGTCCAGCAGCGGGATGACGGCCTGCTCTTGGTTGTTGGTGCTGAGGATCGTACGAGGAATTCCGATCGCGGCGCGCAGGATGCCGGGGCCGAGCTTCAGCGGCTGGCCAAAGCCCAGCTTGAAGCCCCACAGCACCCACACGACGAGCACCAGCGAGAAGCCGGTGAAGGCCATCAGCATGGTGTTGACGGCCCACTTCTTCTGGACAATCCCGCCGTACAGAACGGCGATGCCGGGAATACTCATCAGGCCGACGAGCGTCGCCGCCACCAACTGCCAGGCGTTGTCTCCGGGATTTAGCCAATCAGGATAGGGCACCATGGTTCAGACACACCCCAATTCGAGCCAACCGGCTCATTGGAATCAGCTGCCGTGCGTATCACGCCGTAACGGGTGGAAGCGTCGAATCTGAATGTTTCAGTGGTGTATTCAATGGTTTAAATATTCATTGCATATGCCCAGCGCGGACGATCGTCCCTGATGAAGCATGGTTTCAAGGCAACTTTTCCGGCGGTGGCCGACCAAATTGAGAAATGACTGGCGGTCACCTGTAATTTAGCTGAATTTTCGCTGCGAATTACATATCCCGCTTTGCCAACTAGCTAATTAGCTAAGCTGCTTTGCTGCCAATCCAAGATTACTTCTGCATTTGCAGCGCGATGTCGTAGGTCAATTAGCTGAACTGCGTCTTCGGCCGCGCAAGGCTGACACCGTCGACGGCGATGTCGAGCTTCTCGTTGTAGAAGGCCACCAGGCCCGCGATCTGACTTACCGCCGGCAGCGGGAAGTGATACGTCCACGCGAGGTCGGTATGCACGGTGTCGCCGATGCGCACCGACCAGTAGCCCGACGTCACCCCTTTGTACGGGCACTGCGTCTGGGTCGGGCTGGGCTCCAGGTGCGCGAAAAAGACATCGGTGGGGTCGATGTAATACCTTGTCGGCAAACCGGTTTCGAAGAGCAGCACCGGCGACTGGGTATCGGCCAGCACGACGCCGTCGCGCTCGACCCGAATGTGCCGGTGCGAGCGCAGCGCGTCGACCCGCGAGTAAGGGTTGCGCGGGTGGACGTAGATGGGCTCGTCTTCCTCGAACCACCGCAGCGCGTCCCATTCGAAACGCACGGTGCCTGCCACCGGGCTGTCGCTGTCGGCGTCGAACACCCGCGCGGCCGACGGGTGCGTCTGGCCGGCCCCGACCAGGGCATGCATTCGCGACGCCCCGAACTGCACCTTCTGCGCGTGGTTCTCGTCGCGCAGAAACTCCGGGCGCACATCCGCCAGCGGCACGTAATACGCCGGGTAATAAGGGATTTCCCACACGTAGCGTGCTGCGGTCGTGTCGAAGACCAGCTCGTCGCCCAGGAAGCCCCGGACCCGCCGCGGTGCGGGCTCGATCCGTCCGCGGGCGGCGGCGGTCTGGGGGTAGTCATTCTCGGTCATGGCTCACCTACTGATCCTTGGACGCGAGGCCGGCCGGCGCATTCGCAATCGCTTTGTGGATGGCGTCGGCCAACGCCAGCGCGCTTTCCGCGGTGAGCTCCAGGGCGACCCGCGCCGACGGTCCCAGCTCCGGATTGAGCACGTCGATGTTGACCGTGTGGCCGTAGGGCGCGTGGACAGGGTGGTCGACGTAGACGGTCGCGCGGTCGGCACCGAACCACCCCAGCGCGCCCTTGCCGCTGCCATCGATCTCGACGTGCTCGGTCAGATATGTGCACATAGGTTGGCGGACCTAGCCTTTCAGGTGAGTGCCGAAGAAATCGTCGATGCGGCGCCAGCCGTCGACGGCCGCCTCGGGCCGATACGCCGGCCGGTCGACGGAGAAGAACGAGTGACCCGCGCCCTCGTAGGAGTGGAATTCGTGTGGCTTGTCGAACTTGGTCAGCTCGGCGTCCAGCGTGGCCACCGCGGCCGGGGCCGGAAACCTGTCGTCGATCCCGAACAAGCCCAGCAGCGGACAACTCAGCTTGGGCGCCAGGTGCAGGATCGGTTGCATCGCCTTGGGCAGTCCGTCCGGCCGATCCTCGACGATGAAGGCGCCGTAGCAGTCCACCGCGGCGTCGAACTGCAGCGAGCAGGCGGCCAGGTAGGCGTGCCGGCCGCCCGAGCAGTGACCGATAACGCCGAATTTGCCGTTGGCCCCCGGCAACGACCGCAGGTGCTCGACCGCCCCCGCGACATCGCCGACCAAGCGCTCATCGGGCACCCCGCCCGCCGCGCGCACCGTCGCGGCCGCGTCGTCGGGAGCGGCGCCCGGTGCCTCGCGGGAGTACAGATTCGGCGCCACCGCGTGATAGCCGCTGACGGCAAGCCGGCGAACGAACTCCTTGGTTTCCCGGTCGTAGCCGGGCATGTGATGGATCCAGACGATCCCGCCGCGCGATCCTTCCGCGAGCGGCTCGAAAACTGGACAAGCGCGATAGGCCTCGACCTCGTCACCGCCGTGGCCGGTGATGGTGATCGTCTCCGCGCGAATGGCGTCCGGGCTGACCGCGTTCATCGAAATGCTCCTTGCTGGGCCGCAATCGGGTGCGGAGCGCCTGCGGCTCGTCCGGGTGCTTGTCGGGGGCGCGCCCGCCGGAAACCAACGTATCCGAACTTCAACGAGGGGCTCAGCCGGGCCCTTCAGCGCCGCTTTCGTCGAGTATGCGTCCTGGGTGTTGCGCCTGCGCCCAGGGCGGCGACACGCCGATGAGCCTCGCCGAATGCGCACGCCCAAAGCCGTTGACGCACAATCGAAGCAGCGACGGCGGCGCAGGCGACTCGGGCCTCAGCCGACCTTGATAGGAACGGTCTCCGACTCCATCGTGGGGGGCAGCTTCCTCGTGTCGACCGTCAGAATCTCGCCGCTGTCCTGAGCGCCGTTGGGCGCCATCTTGGGCTTGAGCGCAAACGGCACAGTGGTGGAAGCCAGGCCGGCCAGCCCGAAATCGCTGTCGTTGGCCACGAATATCGTCTTTCCGCCGTCCGGGGTGACGACGCCTTCGATCTTGGCGTGTCCGAAGAAGTTGCCGTCGGCGGAGAGCGCCCGGAGCAGGTCGGTGAGATCAAGCTTGAGCTTCTTGCCGGCTACGGTGATGCCGGCGGCGCGGAGTTTGGCGGTGGCCGCGTCGACCCCGCCGATCCCGACGAAGGTCTCGATCGGAACGCCGTTGATCAGCAGCCCGCCGCCGTCGGCCTGATAGGTCGCCCCGGGCAGCTTCGCGCGCGGCCCGACATCGGTGGCCCCGGAGATGTCGGCCAGGTAGATCTTCTTGTTGCCCTTGGGTTGTGGCTCACCGTCAAGCTCGTCGACCAGGAAGGTGGTGCCCGTGACCGCGGTGATTTCCGAGACCGCGACCTTGGTCTGCTGCGGGTTGGCCAGCGGGTACAGGTACTCGTGCACGTCGCTGCGGTTGGCGAGTCTGATCGTGACGATGCGGGTGATCGGGACCGACGTCGACGGGCCGACCAGTCCCGGTGTTTGCAGCGCCGACTGCATGATGCCCACCAGTGTGGTGCCGTCGGGGGTGACGGTCAGGCCCTCCATCCCCTGGTTCGGGCTGCGCAGCGACAGCTCTTTGGGCAGAGTTTCGTCGAACGGCGAAAGGCGTTCCAGCTCTTTGCCATTGGCGTCGAAATGGACGATGAACGGGCCATATTCGTCGGAAACCCAGAACGTGCCGTCCGGTAACGCGACCAAGCCCTCGCCGTCCAGGCCGTGATCGGACGGCGGCAACGGTGCGCCGTTGATGTCGACCATCGACTCGCCGGTGGTGGCCTGCGGGTGGGACAGCCCGACCAAGGGGGCGCCGTCCTTGCCGGCCAGCGTGATGATTTGCTCCACCGACGCCACACCGTCGGCGAGCTTGAGCTTGGCTATCTGCGGGTGGAAATCCGGTATCGGGAAAACGATTTCGTTCGGCGTGCGCCCGGCGACATTGGGACCCCGGTCGGTCAGGCCGTAGATCTCGTTGGAGCTACCCGGTACCGGGGCGATTGCGGAACCGTGCGCATTGGCCTGGATGGCGACGCCGCCGACAGTGGCGAGCGGCGGCAAGTTCTCGGCGTAGAGCTTGACGCTGGGCGTGACGGTGATGTGGAGCCGATCGGTGCCGGTGAAGCCGGCATCGGGGGTGTAGATCATCGCGCCGTTGGCGCCGTACGCGATGCTGCCGTGCTCGGGCTTGCCGAACGCCACCGGCGTCTCTCCATCCGTTACGGCCAGCATCTGGTCACCGGTGATGGTCAGCGCCTTGCCGGCGCTGGTGCTCAACTCCGGCTTAGCGCCTGCCCCGGAGCCAGCCGACGAGCAGGCCGCCACCGTGATCAGCACCATGGCCGCAGCCAGCGGCCAGGTCCTCTTGGATGCCATGCAACGACCTAACAAGTGGAAGTTGTCGCCCTGGTGAATGCCGCGCGCGCCGACAGCGTGCCCTAGTGCTTCTTTTCGCGCACCTTGTAGGACGAGGGCCACGACTTGCGCGACTCGTCTCCGGTCAGCGGAGTTCCCATCCCCCCGACCTTCACGCTGTACGCCTCCTTGCCCGGCCCGACCTCGCGATTCGCGTGCTCCTGGGCAAGGTAATACAGCTCATCGATCGTTGCTTCGTCGTAGGCGACGAACGAGGTTTCCCGGGCCAGATCCTCGATCCCGGAGAGCATCCGCTCCGGCACATACCGTGACGCCAACGCCGCCAAACCCAGGAGCGAGTACGGGATGACCCAGTAACAGATGAACAGCAGCGGGGTATGCGTGTCGAGGATGGTGGCCTCGCGTCCGCCGAACTCCTCCAGGACCGGCGGAATCGCGGACGACACCGTCATGCCGGCGAACGCGGCGATCCAGATCCAGGACAAGACATCGGTGATCCGGTCGAACAGCTCGGTCTTGACCACGTCGGGAGGCTGCTCCGCCGCGGCGAACTCGCGCACGAACGACTTGCCGACCAGCTGGCCGACGAGAGCCACCAGGAAGATCCCGCCACTACTGAGTGGCTGGATCCATCGGTGCATGAACGACTCGCTGAGCGTGAACGTCAGAACCGTCAGCACCGCGAATGTGGCGACCGCCCCGACCTCCAGGGTGCCGCCCGACTTACCGAGCAGGCGCCCGATCAGATACGCGGCGGCAGCGATCACAAGCGCGACAACCACGGCGGTCTTGAAAGGAACATTGCCAACCAGCACCCAGTAGATAAGCCACGGCGCAAATCCAAAGAGCATGCCCACGGTGGGCCAGTGTATGAGTTGCTGGCTCATACCGCGGCGCGCACCGCCGCATCGCGTCCTGCGACAACCCAGCAAAGCCATTACATTGCGTCTGTAGTGAACGACGATCCGCGCAACGACGTGGTCTCCCGGCAATACGACCGGTGGCAGTACCCGCCGCCCATCGACGACCTCGAGACCTACGCGAAGAACAACTGGGAGTGGTTCGACCCGTTCCGGGCGCACCGGGTGTTGTGGCCGGACCGGGACTACCGGCCCGACCTGGACATTCTGATCGCGGGTTGCGGCGCTAACCAGGCGGCGGTATTCGCCTTCACCAACCGCGCCGCCAAAGTCGTGGCCGTCGACGTCAGCCGATCGGCACTGAATCACCAGCAATATCTGAAAGACAAGCACGCCCTGCACAACCTGGAACTGCACTTACTTCCGATCGAAGAGGTGTCAGCGCTGAGCCTCGACTTCGACCTGATCGTGTCCACCGGCGTTCTGCATCACATGGCCGACCCGTTGGCGGGCATGCGGGCGCTCGCCAGCTGTTTGCGCCGCGACGGCGCCATGGGGGTGATGCTCTATGCGAGGTACGGCCGGATCGGGGTCGAGCTGCTCGAGTCGGTTTTTCGCGACTTGGGGCTGTCTCAGGACGAGGCATCGGTGCAGGTGGTCAAGGACATCATCGCGGTGCTGCCCGCCGATCATCCCGTCCGCAGCTACTTGACGGTGGCTCGCGATCTGCTAAACGACGGCGCCCTCGTCGACACCTTCCTGCATGGCCGCCAGCGCAGCTACACCGTCCACGAATGCCTCGATCTGGTCGCCTCGGCCGGGCTCACATTTCAGGGGTGGTTCCACAAGTCTCCGTACTATCCGCACGAAATCCTCACGCCGTCAAGCAAATTCGCATCTGACCTAGCGAAATTGCCCGAGATCGAACTGTGGTCGGTGATGGAACGACTGCAACCTAAGAATGCAACACATTTTTTCATGGCCTGCCGCCCGGACCGCCCGAAGGAGCAGTACACGATCGACTTCTCGGCGGCCCAGACCCTTGACTACATTCCCATGTCGCGCACCGCGTGCCTGTTGTCCGGGGCCGACCTGATGGGACCCGGCGCCCGGCTGCGGCTCGGCCCGGCCGATCTGGCTTTCGCGCAACTCGTCGACGGCCGTCGCAGCATAGGTGAGATCGCCGCCGTGGTCGCACAGCGCGGTGACGGTGCCGCAGGCGAGGCGGAGAGCCATGCGCGCAGGCTTTTCCGTGAGCTATGGCGGATGGACTTTCTGGCGATGGCCATCGGCGCGTGCTCGCCATAGCTGTAATACGTTGTATTGGAACGCCGCTCGTGGCGACAATCGAGCGCAGACGGATGCCGCCCATTCCGTCGGCGAGACATAATGTCAGGACGAAGTTAGGATTCGGGTCTTGCACGACGGTAATTCACACCAAGGAGTCGACGGATGAAGAAAACGGCACGGTTGGCTGGCCCGATCGCAGCCGTTGTGGCCGGCCTCCTTGGCATCGCCGCCGCCCCGATCGCGACTGCCGACCCAGCAGATGACACGTACCTGCAGACCCTGCAGCAGCGGGGGCTGAGCTGGGCAAACGGCCAGGACGGGACGATGATCAACGTCGGCCACGCGGTGTGCACGGACTTTGCCGGTGGGGACACGATGGAGCAAACCGTCGGCGATGTGAAAAAGGCCCTCGGGGTGAGCAACAACGGTGCGGGCAGCATCGTGGGTGCGGCGGTTGCCGCCTACTGCCCGGAGAACCGCAGCAAAATGTGAGCTGGCCCCGGCATGGGGCGCGGGCGTCGCCCGCCGGTCACCACTTCTTCCGCGTTAACGGGTGATCACACCCGAGGCGTGTGCTCGGTGAGCACTTCTTTTGTCGTGCCCCCAGTCGGACTCGAACCGACACTGGACGGATTTTAAGTCCGCTGCCTCTGCCAATTGGGCTATGGGGGCCCCGGCGGCGAATGTAGCGCGCGAGCCGCAGATCTCCGACACCGCGTCCCATCCGAATTTGCCCGATTTCTGGGGGTGCGCGCTGGAGGAGCTTCGCGTAAGATCCGCGCGCCGCGCGATTTTTGGCTGTAGCGCCCTTAGTGTCAGATGACACGGCTATGTCGAGCGCCAGGACCTTGTTAAAACTGCCGGCGTCGTCGTTAAAAGGCCGTAAACGCCCGTCACCCACGCCATTTCAATCGGGAACTTGGTCGGTGGGGAAATTAGCCTTACGCCATCACACAGGGGCTTGTACGCCACCACGCAGGTTGACCCAGAGCCTTGGGTCGACATGGTTCCAACACCAGAGGAGCAATGGATGTCATTCCTGACAACAGTGACTGAAGAGTTGCTTGCCGCGCAGCAACTGCTCGGGGGGGTGAATACCAACCTGGCAGCGCAGAACGCGGGCGCCGCGTCGGCGACCACCATCATCGCTCCCGCGGCCGCCGACCCGGTTTCGATCCAGCAGGCGGCCACCTTCTCGACGTTCGGCACCACCTACCAGGGGACCGCGGCCGACGCTCAGGCACAGCTGGAGTCGTATGTGGCCAACCTGGGTGTGAGCTCCAACAGCTACGGCGACGCCGAGTCGGCGAATGCGGCCTCGGCAGTCCTTTCCAATGCGATCAGTCCCAACGCTGCCGCTGCCGCGGTCGCTGCCCCCGGTCCCGGCAGCAGTGCGCTCGACATCCTCCAGTACCTGCTTGGTGGCACCGGTAACTACACCAACCCGACCATGCTGGGCGGGATATTCGGCCTGTCGAGTAATGGGGCCAACATCCTCAACATCGGTGGTGGCAACTGGGCATCGGCCGCTTCCGACCTGGTCGGGATGGCCGGTGGTGGTCTGCTTCCCGCCGGAAGTGACACCATCGGCGACGCTGCCGCCGCCGCCGGCGCCGCGGACCTCGCCGCCTCGACGTCGCCAGCGCCGATCGGCATGGCGGGCATGGGCGGCATGCCGGTGGCCGCGTTGGGCCAGGGCACCCTGGTCGGCCAGTTGACCGCGCCCCCGACTTGGGCCGGCGGCCAGGTCACGCCGGTGGTGGGCACCACCGCGACGCCGCTGCAGACCGTGGGCTGGACCGGCGCCGCACCGCAAGCGGGCACGGGAATGGTGCCCGGCATGCCCGGCATGGTCGCCCCCGGTGCGGGACGCGCCTCCAGTGGCTTCGGTGCGCCGCGCTACGGCGTCAAGCCGATCGTCATGCCGAAGCCGACAGCCGTTTAGCAGCGATTCAACCAAAGCGATATTCGGACAGATAGAAGGAGCGGGATACAAAAATGGCTATTGATTTCGCGGCGTTGCCTCCAGAGATCACCTCATCGCTCATGTACTCCGGTGCGGGCGCCGGGCCGCTGATGGCCGCCGCGACGGCGTACGCCAACCTGGCCGCCGAGGTGAGCGCCACCGCAAGCCAGTGGGAGTCCATCATCTCGTTGCTGACCACCGAGCAGTGGACGGGTGGCGGGTCGGCAGCGGCGGCAACCGCGGCCCAGCCCATCGTGACCTATCTGACCGAAACGGCGGCGACACTCGAGCAGGCCGCCGCCCAGGCCACGGCGTCGGCGGCCGCCTATGAGGCGGCGTTCGCGGCGACGGTGCCCCCGCAGCTGGTCCTCGCTAATAGAACTACACAGGCGGCCTTACTGCCGCTCGCCGTCATCCCGACCGTCGCCGCTGAGATCGCGGCATTGGACGCCCAGTACGCCGAAATGTGGGTCCAAGACGCCACCACGATGGCCACCTATCAGGCCGCGTCGATGGCGGCCGGCGTCCTGACGCCGGTGACGCCGCTGACGACGACCACCGACCCGGGTGCGCAAGGGCTCGCTACCGCCAATGCGTTGGCGGCCCCGGCCGCGGCCCCGCTCGCGAGCATCAGCGCCGCCCTGCCTTTCCAGAGCACGGACCTGCTGCAGTCGATCGACGGCTTCCTCGGCACCCCGGCGGTCTTCAACGGGATCAACGGCGCGGTCAACACCGCGGCCTGGTTCGTCATGAACACCATCCCGACGGCAGTTTCGCTGGGTCACACGTTCGCCGGTGCCGCGGTGCCGGCAGCGGCGGTCAGCGACGTGGTCCCCGAAGCCGGCTCGGCCGGCGTGGTCGAGGGGACCATGGTCCGAGCGGTCACTCCGGTCGGCGGCCTCGGTGCGGGCGCGATGGGCAGCCTGGGCCAGGCCACCACGGTCGGCAAGCTCTCGGTGCCGGCCACCTGGTCCGCGGCCACCCCGACGGCGGAGTTGGCTTCGGCCACCGCTCCGCTCGAGGGCTCGGGCTGGCAAGTCGCCACCGAGGAAGCCGGGACGGGCATGGGCGCCCCCGGTATGCCGGGAATGGTCGGCGCAGGTGCCAAGGGCGCCGGCGCGTTCGGCGGCTCGGGACCGCGGTACGGCTTCAAGCCGATTGTCATGCCCAAACAGGTCGTCGTGTGACGCACAAAAAAGGGTCACATGTAACTCGTTGGAGGCCGGCAGTTAACCGCTAAGCCGTAATCTGTGCGCTGCGCGGCTACCGCCGCACAGCTACCAATCGCAAAGACTTCCATGAATGAAGGCATCAACCGAAAAAGGAGAAGGGCAACATGGCAACACGTTTTATGACCGACCCGCACGCGATGCGTGCGATGGCGGGCCGCTTTGAGATGCACGCGCAGACGGTGTCGGATGAGGCTCGCAAGATGTGGTCGTCGTCGATGAACATCGCCGGCGCTGG
>NZ_JBVAXR010000014.1:0-100537 GCF_055419445.1 Mycobacterium sp. IDUB_19
GGTAGTCCTAGACGAAGGAGGTCGATATGCCTGCCATCACCGCAGACACGTTGACATTGCCCCGGGTGAGCGCGGCCAGTCCGCGGGAGACGGAACGTCCGGTCCGATCGGTCAGCACCGGCCCCCGCGGGTACGAGGGCGAGGGATTCCCGGTCGTCCGGGCATTCGCCGGGGTCAGCACCGCGGCCCTGGACCCGTTCGTGCACATGGACCAGATGGGCGAGGTGAACTACGAGCCGGGGGAGCCGCGGGGTACCGATTGGCACCCGCACCGTGGCTTCGAAACCGTCACCTACATGATCGACGGCAAGTTCGCGCACCAGGACTCCCACGGAGGTGGCGGCCTGATCACCGACGGTGCGACGCAGTGGATGACGGCCGGTTCGGGCATCCTGCACATCGAGACCCCGCCCGCGGAATTGGTCGAAAGTGGTGGTGTCTTCCACGGCATCCAGCTCTGGGTGAACCTGCCGAAGAAGGACAAGTTCGCACCGCCGAGGTATCAGGCGATCGAAGGGAACGACGCCAGGTTGCTCGCCTCCGACGATGGCGGGGCGCTGGTCCGCATCATCGCAGGCGAAATCGACGGTCACCGCGGGCCCGGTGCCACTCACACGCCAATCACGCTGGCGCACGCCACGATTCAAAATGGGGCCAGGCTCAACATTCCCTGGCGTCGCGATTTCAACGCGCTGGTGTATGTGTTGTCCGGGAGTGGATCAGTCGGTCCGGTCGAGCATCCGATTCACCAGGGTCAGTTAGCTGTGTTCGGGCCCGGCGACCGGATCACCGTGACTGCTGACGCCACTCAGGGATCGTCATCGACCTCGGCAATTGATGTGCTGCTGCTGGGTGGACAGCCGATTCGCGAGCCGGTTTTCTACTACGGGCCATTCGTGATGAACTCGCGAGCGGAATTGCTCCAAGCAGTCGAGGACTACCAAGCGGGAAAATTTGGCAACATTCCGCCAAATGCCTTAATGCCGCATCACGCGGGTGGCACACTTTAACGGTGCCGTCAACGGCGAGGCGCCGGCCGGGCCGTCCACCCGCCGCTAAGGCTGACGAGACGCGCAAGAGAATCTTGCGCGCCGGCCGAATCGTCTTCAGCGAACGCGGCTACGAGGGAGCCACTTTCCAGGCCATCGCGGTGCGCGCCGATCTCACCCGGCCAGCCATCAACCACTACTTTTCCAGCAAGCGAGTGCTGTATCGGGAAGTGTTGAGCCAAACCACCGAACTCCTATTCGGCGCCGGTATTGCCCAGGCGGACCGTGAGACAACGCTGATGGCGCGGCTCACCGGGTTCATCTCGGCGGCGGTGGCGGTGAATTCCGAGCATCCCTCGGCCTCGGCGTTTCTGATCGGCTCGATTCTGGAATCCCAGCGCCACCCGGAATTGAGCCAATCCGAAAACGATGCGATACGGATTTGCCGAGGGTTTTTGACCCGGGCGATCAACGACGCAATCGCGCAGGGGGAGTTCGCTGCCGACATCGATGCCAATGCATTGATCGAGACACTTCTCGTGGTGCTGTGCGGTGCCGGGTTCTACGCCGGTTATGTCCAGAGCTACCAGGAAATGCAGGCCGTCACCGGCATGCTGGGCCAGTTGCTGGACGGCGCGCTGTTTCGGTCCGGGGCCTAGCCGGGTAATCGCGGCGCTCGGGCGTGCAGTGAGATCGCGCACAAAGCGTATAGGCTAACTAACTTATTCGGGTAGCATGGCGCGAGATGACTGATCTCGACGATTCCTCCTCGTTGCAGCCCCCGTTACCACCCTCGCTTCGAACCGTGGGGGACTCGTGGGCCATCACCGAGCTCGTCGGCGCCACCGCGTTGGGCGTCGCGGCCGCGCGCGCCGCGGAGACGGCTGGATCCGACCCGCTGATTCGTGACGAATTCGCCTGGAAACTCGTGTCGCCCGCCGGACATGCGTGGGCCCGGCTGACCGATCCCGAGCTGGCTTGGCTGGACGGCGACGCGCACGGGCAGCGGGCGCATCGCCTCAGCATCGACTACCAGGCCGTACGGACGCACTTCTTCGAC
Organism: Mycobacterium sp. IDUB_19; assembly: GCF_055419445.1. Lineage (NCBI taxonomy): Bacteria > Bacillati > Actinomycetota > Actinomycetes > Mycobacteriales > Mycobacteriaceae > Mycobacterium > Mycobacterium sp. IDUB_19. The sequence goes on from NZ_JBVAXR010000014.1 coordinate 2,050, forward strand.
GAGTACTTCGCCGACGCCGCCCGCGACGGGATCCGGCAGGTGGTGATTCTGGCCGCCGGCCTGGACTCCCGGGCCTACCGGCTGGATTGGCCCGTCAAGACCGCGGTCTACGAGATCGACCAGCCCAAGGTGCTGGAGTACAAAACCGCGATTCTGGAATCGCATGGCGCGGTGCCCACCGCCCGTCGGCGCACGATCGCGATCGATCTGCGCGAAGACTGGCCCGCGGCGCTGACGGCGGCCGGATTCGACCGCACCCAACCGACGGCATGGCTGGCCGAGGGCCTGTTGCCGTATCTGCCCAGCGATGCCCAGGACCGGCTTTTCGAGATGTTCACCGCGCTCAGCGCGCCGGGCAGCCAGGTCGCTATCGAGGCGTTCGGCATGAATTCGAGCAGCAACACCAACCGCTGGCAGCGGATGCGCGATCGGCTCGGCCTGGACGTCAACGTCCAGGCGCTGACCTTCCACGAGCCCGACCGAACGGATGCCGCCGAGTGGCTGACCGGCCACGGCTGGCAGGTGACAGTCGTGAACAACCGCGAGGAGATGGCCCGGCTGGGCCGCGCGGTCCCCGAAGACCTGGCCGACGATGCCGTGCGCAGCGCGCTGCTGCGGGCGCGTTTCGGCGGACCAACCCACTGACCCAACGAGACACCACAAGACCGGGAGCACACGATGAGTTCACTGCGCACACATGACGACACTTGGGACATCAAGACGAGCGTCGGCAGCACCGCGGTCATGGTGGCTGCCGCCCGCGCCATCGAAACCGAGCAGCCCGACGCGCTGATCCAGGACCCCTACGCGAGACTGCTGGTCAACAACGCCGGGGCCGAGATCATCTGGGAGGCGATGCTCGACCCGGAGGTCGTGGCCAAGATCGAAGCCATCGATGAAGAATCCGCCGCTCGCATCCACCACATGCGTGGCTACCAGGCGGTTCGGACCCACTTCTTCGACGCGTACTTCGCCGATGCAGTCGCCGCCGGGATCCGCCAGGTGGTGATCCTCGCGTCGGGTCTGGATTCGCGCGCGTACCGCCTGGACTGGCCGGCCGGCACCACCGTCTACGAGATCGACCAGCCCCAAGTGCTGGACTACAAGTCCTCCACACTGGCCGAAAGCGGCGCCACCCCTTCCGCCGATCGTCGCGAGGTAGCCATCGACCTGCGTGAGGACTGGCCGGCCGCGCTGCGTGCCGCCGGCTTCGACCCGGCTCAGCGCACCGCGTGGCTGGCCGAGGGATTGTTGATGTATCTGCCTGCCGAGGCCCAGGACAAGTTGTTCACCCAGATCGGCGAACTGAGCCCGGCGGGCAGCCGCGTCTCGGCCGAAACCGCACCCACGCACTCCGATGAGCGGCGAGAGCAGATGCGGGAACGGTTCAAGAAGGTGGCCGACGAGATCGGCATTGAGCAAAGTGTCGACGTCGGCGAGCTGATGTATCGCGACGAGAATCGGGCGGACGTCGCGGAGTGGCTGAACGACCACGGCTGGCGCGCCACGGCGCAAAACTCGCTGGACGAGATGGACCGTGTGGGCCGCCGGGTTGCCAGCGTCGAGCTGGACGATGACAAGGACGCCTTCTCCGACTTCGTGATCGCTGAGCGCCGGTAAATGCCGCGTACCGCGGACGACTCCTGGGACATCGCCACCAGTGTCGGGGCGACCGCGGTGATGGTCGCGCTGGCCCGCGCCGCCGAGACCGCCAGCGCTGATCCGCTGATCCGCGACCCGTTCGCCGAGCCACTGGTCTCGACGCCCGAACTCGAGGGCGTTCGCGAGCAGGTGGCCGCGTGGTGGGCCGGCGACGGCGATGACGAAGCCGAGGACGAAGACTTTTCGGTCCGGTCGCAGAACATGATCGACTCGCAGGCAGTGCGCACCCACTTTTTCGATGCCTACTTCGCCGCCGCTGCGCAGGCCGGTGTTAGGCAGATCGTGCTGCTGGCCGCGGGCCTGGACTCCCGCGCCTACCGGTTGGATTGGCCGGCCGGCACGATCGTTTACGAGATCGATCTGCCCAAGGTGCTGGAGTACAAGACCGGAACACTGGACGGCCTCGGCGCTGAGCCGATCGCCGAGCGGCGACCAGTGCCCGTCGACCTTCGCCACGACTGGCCGGCAATGTTGCGCAGCAAGGGTTTCGACGTGAGTCAGCCGACGGCGTGGCTGGCCGAAGGGCTGTTGCCGTTCCTGCCGGCTGCGGCGCAGGAGGCCTTGTTCATCGCGATCGACGCGCTCAGCGCATCGGGCAGCCTGGTGTCCGTCGAGAACTTCGGCATCGACCCGGACAGGCGCCGGGAAGCCGAGGCCAGCTTTGCCGAACTACGCGCCAAGCGCGAAGCCCGCGGCCAAGACACCTCGTTCAACCCATTCGACCTGTGGTTCGAGGATGGGGAGCGCCCCGATTGTGCGGACTGGTTCGCGGCTCACGGCTGGGCCACCGCGGCGGTCGACGGGCACGAAGAGGCGCTGCGGCTGGGCCGGGCGTCGCAGCCCGAGACCCGACCTTTTGTGGTCACGTATGTGACCGCAACCAAACCCTGACCAGGCGGTCTGGCCACATCCGTGGCGAGACGACTCCTGGTCATCGCGTCGATGGCCGGCGCTTGCCGGATCTTCCTTTACTGCCCACCCAACCGGATGGTTAGGATCGCGGTTATCGCCCGTGAGTGTCCGCGCACACAGTCGTGGGCATCTCCGGGAAGGTGCGAGAAGGGAAGACAGCGATGACTACCGAATCGGTTGCACCAAAGACATCCGAGTCCACCAACGGGGCCGCGGCGGCTCAGCCCGTCGATATCCCCGCGACAGTGGCCCGGCTGCGCCAGACATTCGCCACCGGGCGCACCCGTGACCTGGAGTGGCGCAAGCGTCAGCTGCTACAGCTGGCCAGGTTGATGGAAGAAAACGACGCCGCGATCAACGCCGCGCTTGCCGAGGACCTGGACCGCCACCCGTTCGAGGCGTTCATCGGAGATGTCGCCGGCACTATCGGCGAGGCCAAGTACGCCGCCAAGAACGTGCGAAAGTGGACGAAGCGCAAATACCGCCTCCTCGAGGCGGCGCAACTTCCCGGCCGGGGCTGGATCGAGTACGAGCCTTACGGCACCGTGCTGGTCATCGGCGCCTGGAATTACCCGTTCTACCTGACCTTGGGTCCGGCGGTCGGCGCGATCGCCGCCGGAAACGCGGTGGTGCTCAAGCCGTCAGAAATCGCGGCCGCTTCTTCGCACCTGATGGCCGAGCTGGTGCCGCGCTATCTCGACAGCGATGCGATCGCGGTGATCGAAGGCGACGGTGCGGTAAGCCAGGAGCTGATCGCGCAGGGCTTGGACCGGGTGATGTTCACCGGTGGCACCGAGATCGGCCGCAAGGTCTACGAAGGCGCGGCGCCGTACCTGACCCCGTGCACGCTCGAGCTCGGCGGCAAGAGCCCGGTGATCGTCGCGGCCGATGCCGATGTGGACGTCGCGGCCAAACGGATCGCCTGGATCAAACTGCTCAACGGCGGGCAGACCTGCGTCGCCCCCGACTACGTGCTGGCCGACGCGAAGATCCGCGACGAACTCGTGAGCAAGATCAGCGCGGCCATCACGAAGTACCGCTCGGAGGGGCCGACCGGCATGCGGGTGGCCAACCAGCGCCAGTTCGACCGGCTCAGCGGTTACCTCAAGGGCGCGGGCGGCAAGGTCAGCGTGGGCGGCGGCACCGACCCGTCGACCCTGCGCATCGAGCCGACGGTCGTCGTCGACCCCGACGTGGACGGGCCGCTGATGACAAACGAGATCTTCGGACCGCTCCTGCCGGTGATCACCGTCCAATCCCTGGACGACGCAATACGTTTCGTCAACGCACGGCCCAAGCCATTGTCGGCGTACCTGTTCACCAAGTCGCGCGAAGTCCGCGAGAAGGTGATCAGGGAAGTTCCGGCCGGCGGCATGCTGGTCAACCACCTCGCCTTCCAGGTGTCGACGGCCAAGTTGCCGTTCGGTGGGGTCGGCGCATCGGGAATGGGTGCCTACCACGGCAAGTGGGGCTTTGAGGAGTTCAGCCACCGCAAGTCGGTGCTGACCAAACCGACCCGTCCCGACCTCTCCAGCTTCACCTACCCGCCGTACACGGAGCGGGCACTGAAGTTGGCCCGCAGGCTGTTCTGACACACTGGCCCGGCAACTTTCGACAGCCGACCACAACCTTTGATTTCTCAACGCAGAGAGGAACCTGATGCCCGGAGTGCAGGATCGCGTCATCGTCGTCACCGGAGCCGGTGGGGGATTGGGTCGCGAGTATGCGCTGACCCTCGCCAAGGAGGGTGCCAGCGTCATCGTCAATGACCTCGGTGGGTCCCGCGACGGCACCGGCGCCGGCCACAACATGGCCGACGACGTGGTCAAGGAGATCAAGGACGCCGGTGGCCGGGCAGCCGCCAACTACGACAGCGTCGCCGAGCCCGAGGGCGCCGAGAAGATCATCAAGACCGCGCTCGACGAGTTCGGCGCGATCCACGGTGTGGTGAGCAACGCCGGGATCCTGCGCGACGGCACCTTCCACAAGATGTCGTTCGAGAACTGGGATGCCGTGCTCAAGGTGCACCTGTACGGCGGATACAACGTCATCCGCGCGGCCTGGCCGCATTTCCGGGAGCAGAGCTACGGCCGCGTGGTCGTCGCCACCTCCACCAGTGGCCTGTTCGGCAACTTCGGCCAGACCAACTACGGCGCGGCCAAGCTCGGGCTGGTCGGCCTGATCAACAGCCTGGCGCTGGAGGGGGCCAAGTACAACATCCACGCCAACGCGGTCGCCCCGATCGCGGCCACCCGCATGACCGAGGACATCCTTCCCAAGGAAGTGCTGGAGAAGCTCACCCCGGAGTATGTGGCGCCGGTGGTGGCCTACCTGTGCACCGAGGAAAATCCCAACAGCGCTTCGGTTTTCGTGGTCGGCGGGGGCAAGGTGCAGCGCGTCGCGCTGTTCCAGACCGACGGCGTCAACTTCGACACGCCGCCGACGGTGGACGACGTCGCCGCGCACTGGGACGAGATCACCGACCTGTCCGCGGCGAAGCAGGCCGACTTCAAGTTGGCCTAAGCCCAGACGCGACCGGGGTGGTCAGCGAGTCAGGCGAGCAGTTCGCCGCGTAGGCGCTCGACGTCTGCCTCGCTGATACCCGCGTCGCGCAGATAGGCGTCCAGCGATCCGAATGCCTCGTCGATGGTTCGGTACGCGGCGGCCAGGTATTCCGGACGCACGCCGAGGACACCGTCGGACAACCGCGCCTCGGTGAACGTCTCCACCTCCGGGGTGAGTTCGACGTCGGAGCGCTGCTGGATCATGTCGTAGATGTGTTCTCGCAGTTGGGGTACCGCGGCGTTGCTGCGCAGGTAGTCGGCAACGATGGTGTCGCGGTCGATGCCGATCGTTTCCAGCACCGTGGCGATGACGAAGCCGGTGCGATCCTTGCCCGCGAAGCAGTGCGTGAGGACCGGACGCCCGGCTGCCAGCAGGGTGAAGACCCGGTGCAGCGCCTGCCGAGCCCCGTTACGCGTTGGGAATTGGGCGTATTCGTCCGTCATGTAGCGGACGGCGGTCGCGTTGATTGCTTCGTCGGATTCGCCGGGTTCGCCATCGAACAACCGTCGAAACGCTGTTTCGTGCGGAGCCTCGTCATCAGTCGGCGCGTCATCGCCGAGGTCGGGGAAGGGCAGTAGGTGGATCTCGATGCCGTCGGGCACCAATCCCGGTCCGCGGCGGGCAACTTCGCGGTTTGCGCGCAGGTCGGCGACGTCGGTGATGCCCAGCTGGCGCAGGGTTGCGCGGCCGTCGTCGTCCAGTCGGCTCAGCTCGCCGGAGCGGAACAGCCGTCCGGGCCGAAGCGCGGGCGTGCCGTCGGCGACATCGCGGAAGTTCCAGGCGCCCGACAGTTCTCGCAGCGCTTCAGTCATGCGTGGTGACCGCCGAGGCGAAGGTGGACTGCTCGCCGCCGAGTTCGGCGCGTGCGATCGTTCGCATGTGCACCTCGTCGGGTCCGTCGAAGATGCGCATGGCGCGATGCCAGGCGTACATCCGGGCCAGCGCCGTGTCTTCGCTGACGCCCGCGGCGCCGTGCACTTGGATGGCGCGGTCGATGACATCGCACGCGATTTGTGGGGCTACCGCCTTGATCTGCGACACCAGCAGATGCGCTGCCCTGTTGCCGTGCTGATCGATCGTCCACGCCGCCTTCTCGCACAGCAGCCTGGCCTGGTCTATTTCGTTGCGGGACTTAGCAACTGCTTGCTGGACGAGGCCTTGGTCGGCCAACGGCCTGCCGAACGCGATGCGGGTGTTGGCCCGGTGCACCATCAAGGCCAACGCACGCTCGGCCCCACCGAGCGCGCGCATGCAGTGGTGGATGCGGCCCGGCCCGAGCCTTGCCTGGGCGATCGCGAAACCGGAACCCTCTTCGCCGAGCAGGTTGGTCACCGGCACCCGGACGTTGTCGTAGATGATTTCGCAGTGGCCGGGCTGGTCCTGGTAACCGAAGACCGATGTGGAGCGCACCACGGTGACGCCCGGCGTATCGATCGGCACCAGCACCATCGACTGCTGCTGGTGGCTGGCCGCGTCGGGATTGGTCCGGCCCATCACGATCAGGATCTTGCAGCGCGGGTCCGACGCGCCCGAGGTCCACCACTTGCGGCCGTTGATGACGTAGTCGGCGCCGTCGCGCACGATGGCCGTTTGGATGTTGCGGGCGTCGCTGCTGGCGACCGCCGGCTCGGTCATCGAGAAGGCGCTGCGGATCTCGCCGGCCAGCAACGGCTCCAGCCACTGCTTGCGCTGCTCCTCGGTGGCGAACAGGTGCAGGGTCTCCATGTTCCCGGTGTCCGGCGCCGCGCAGTTGACCGCTTCGGGGGCGAGCTCCAGGCTCCAGCCGGTCAGCTCGGCCAGTGGGGCGTATTCCAGGTTGGTCAGCCCCGACTCGGCCGGCAGGAACAGGTTCCACAGGCCACGTTCTTTGGCCTTGGTTTTGAGTTCCTCGATGACTGGCGGAACGGTGTGGTCGTCGGGGCCGGCCTCGTGGCGGTAGCTGTCGTAGGCGGCCTCAGCCGGAAAGACATACTCAGTCATGAAGTCGGACAACCGCTTGTGGTAGTCGGTGGCCTTAGCCGACATCGCGAAGTCCATGACCGTCACGATAGGTCACGGTCCGCGGCGCCCAGTTTCAGGTCGCCGGCGCGACTCTTAAACCGCGATGAACACCGATCGAGCACGATGGACTCATGACCGACGCCGCCGAATCCCGGCCCCCGTTCCCCCCGTTCACGTATGAAACGGCACTGCAGAAGGTCCAGGCCGCCGAAGACGCCTGGAACACCCGCGACCCCGAAAAAGTCAGCCTGGCCTACACACCCGACTCGCGATGGCGAAACCGCGGCGAGCACGTCGTCGGCAGGGCCGAGATCGTGGCGTTCCTGACCCGCAAGTGGCAGCGCGAACTCGACTATGCGCTGCGCAAAGTGTTGTGGGACTTCCACGACAACCGGATCGCCGTGCGGTTCCAGTACGAGTGCCACGATGACACCGGCCAGTGGTATCGCAGCTACGGCAACGAACTGTGGGAATTCACGCCGTCCGGATTGATGGCGCGCCGCGAGGCCAGCATCAACGACGTGCCGATCGAGGAATCAGAACGGCGTTACTTCGGGCCCCGGCCGGCATCCGAACACGGCCAAGACATCCCGCTTTGGTAGCGGCCGCTAGGGTGTTCAACTCAACGGAGTTCGCAACAAGGCAGTTGAGCTAAGGAAAGTAGATGTACGCGCCATGACAGATGCGCAGGCCAACACCGTCAGGGTCGGGGTGGTTGCCGAGTCCGGGACCGATGAGCGGCGTGTCGCGCTGGTACCCAAGGCGGTCGCATCCCTGGTGAGCAGCGGTGTGGCGGTGGTGGTCGAGGCCGGAGCGGGTGCGCGGGCTCTGCTTCCCGACGAGCTCTACACCGAGGCCGGCGCCACCATCGGAGACGCGTGGGCCGCCGATGTCGTCGTCAAGGTCGCGCCGCCGAACACCGCCGAGGTCGGCAAGCTGCACAGCGGTCAGACCTTGATCGGCTTCCTGGCGCCCCGCAATGCCGAGAACTCGATTGGCGCGCTGAAGGCGGCCGGTGTGCAGGCGTTCGCACTCGAGGCCATCCCGCGCATCTCGCGGGCCCAGGCGATGGATGCGTTGTCGTCGCAGGGCAACGTCTCCGGCTATAAGGCCGTGCTGCTGGCGGCGTCGGAGTCCACCCGGTTTTTCCCGATGCTGACGACGGCGGCCGGAACGGTCAAGCCGGCCACGGTGCTGGTGCTCGGGGTGGGCGTGGCCGGGCTGCAGGCGCTGGCCACGGCCAAGCGGCTCGGCGGGCGTACCACCGGGTACGACGTGCGTCCCGAGGTCGCCGACCAGGTGCGGTCGGTGGGAGCGCAGTGGCTCGATGTCGGTATCGACGCGGCAGGTGAGGGCGGGTACGCCCGCGAACTCACCGATTCCGAACGCGCCGAGCAGCAGCAGGCATTGGAAAAAGCGATCAGCGGATTCGACGTCGTGATCACCACGGCGCTGGTTCCGGGCCGGCCCGCGCCGCGCCTGGTGACCGCCGCGGCGGTGCAGGCAATGAAGCCCGGCAGCGTGGTGGTCGACCTGGCCGGGGAGACCGGGGGCAACTGCGAGCTCACCGAGCCCGGGCAGACGGTCGTCCGCCACGACGTCACCATCGCCTCGCCGCTCAACCTGCCGGCGACCATGCCCGAGCACGCCAGTGAGCTCTACAGCAAGAACATCACGGCCCTGCTGGACCTGCTGATCACCGACGGCAAGCTCGCCCCCGACTTCGGTGACGAAGTTATCGCGGACTCGTGTGTGACCCGCGACCGAGAGGACTCCTAGATGTACGACGAACTTTTAGCCAACCTCGCGATTCTGGTGCTGTCCGGTTTCGTCGGGTTCGCGGTGATCTCCAAGGTCCCCAACACGCTGCACACCCCGCTGATGTCGGGCACCAACGCCATTCACGGCATCGTGGTGCTGGGCGCGCTGGTGGTGTTCGGCGAGGTTGAGCACCCGTCGCTGGCGGTGCAGATCATCCTGTTCGTCGCGGTGGTGTTCGGAACCCTGAACGTCATCGGTGGCTTCATCGTCACCGACCGGATGCTGGGCATGTTCAAGGGCAAGAAGAAGCCCGTGCCCGCCACGAGCGAGGAGCCGGCCGCCAAATGAACTACTTGGTGATCGGCCTCTACATCATCTCTTTCGGGCTCTTCATCTATGGCCTGATGGGCCTGACCGGGCCCAAGACAGCGGTGCGCGGCAACCTGATCGCGGCGGTGGGTATGGCGCTGGCGGTGGGGGCCACGCTGGTCAAGATCCGGCACACCGAATCCTGGGTGCTGATCATCGCCGGTCTGGTGGTGGGTGTTGCGCTGGGCGTTCCGCCGGCGCGGCTGACCAAGATGACCGCCATGCCGCAGTTGGTGGCGTTCTTCAACGGCGTGGGCGGCGGTACGGTCGCGCTGATCGCGCTTGCGGAATTCATTGACACCAAAGGCTTTTCGGCGTTCCAGCACGGCGAGTCCCCGACCGTGCACATCGTGGTGGCCTCGCTGTTCGCCGCGATCATCGGATCGATCTCGTTCTGGGGATCGATCATCGCGTTCGGCAAGCTGCAGGAACTCATCTCCGGATCGCCGATCGGCTTCGGCAAGGCCCAGCAACCGGTCAACCTGCTGCTGCTGACCGCGGCCGTGGCTGCCGCGGTGGTCATCGGCCTGCATGCGCATCCCGGCAGCGGGGGAGCACCGTTGTGGTGGATGGTCGGCCTGCTTGCCGCGGCCGGCCTCCTTGGCTTGATGGTGGTGCTGCCCATCGGCGGTGCCGACATGCCGGTGGTCATCTCACTGCTCAACGCGATGACCGGGCTGTCGGCCGCCGCGGCGGGCCTGGCGCTGAACAACACCGCGATGATCGTGGCGGGCATGATCGTCGGCGCCTCGGGTTCGATCCTGACCAACCTGATGGCCAAGGCGATGAACCGGTCCATCCCCGCGATCGTCGCGGGCGGCTTCGGCGGTGGCGGGGTCGCCCCGAGCGGCGACGGCGGGGGCGACAAGACGGTCAGGGCCACCTCGGCCGCCGACGCGGCGATCCAGATGGCCTACGCCAACCAGGTGATCGTGGTGCCGGGCTACGGCCTGGCCGTCGCCCAGGCACAGCACTCGGTCAAGGACATGGCGGCCCTGCTGGAGAACAAGGGTGTGACGGTGAAGTACGCGATCCACCCGGTTGCCGGCCGGATGCCCGGGCACATGAACGTGTTGCTGGCCGAGGCCGAGGTCGACTACGACGCCATGAAGGACATGGACGACATCAACGACGAGTTCGCCCGCACGGACGTCGCGATCGTCATCGGCGCCAACGACGTCACCAACCCGGCCGCCCGCAACGACGCGTCCAGCCCGATCTACGGCATGCCGATTCTCAATGTGGACAAGGCGAAGTCGGTCATCGTGCTCAAGCGGTCGATGAACTCCGGGTTCGCCGGCATCGACAATCCGCTGTTCTACGCGGAAGGCACCAGCATGCTGTTCGGTGATGCGAAGAAATCGGTGACCGCCGTCGCCGAGGAGCTCAAAGCCCTCTAACCCGGCTTGCGCGGTAGCGCCGCAACGACGGGACCGATCCACACGCCGAGCAGACGGCGCAGTTCGGTCACCCCGCCGGTCGGCGGCGACATGATGAACGACTGCAGAGTGCGCAACACAATCTGCAGGATGTCTTCGATCGCGGCAGGTGGAAACGGCGACCAGTCGACGTCGAGGCGGTCCAAAATCGAACGTCCCAATACCCGGGCGGTGTCGTTTGTGACGGTGACCTGTTCGGCGAACGCCGCGGTGCGCGACGCCCGCAGCATCAGGCCGATATAGGGATCTTTAGGCAAGCGCTCCAGGGTCAGGCAGATGCCCTCGATCAGCGCCGCGGCCGGGTCGGTCATGCCGTGCAGCGCCGTCGCGAGGTGGTCCATGAAGTCGGCGGTCGCGTCTTGAGCAGTCGCCTGTAGCAGCTCGTCGGTCGAAGCGAAGTAGTGATAGATCGTCTGCCGGGTGACGTTCAGGGTGCGCGCGACATCGGCCAAGGTGATCTGGTCGCCGCAGTCGTCAATGGTTTGGCGGGTGGCCGACAGGATGCGGGCCACCGCCTCTTCATCGCTGGCCGGAACGCTGCCGCCCCATCCACGGGTCCGCACACCGCGACGATATCCGACGCGCACGTTTTCTCCTGGTCATACGTCCCACAATCATCTGTATGATCGAAACCGTCAAAGGAGACGACATGAACACGACGACGTGTCCGTTCGGAGAGAACTTCGATTTCACCGACCCCGACGTATTGCTGGCGGGCCTGCCGGTCACTCAATTCGCCGAGCTGCGCCGCACGGCCCCGGTCTGGTGGAACGCACAGCCCGAGTCGATCTTCGACGACGGTGGCTACTGGGTGATCAGCCGCCACGAAGACGTCAAGGCGGTCTCCAGGGACAGCGAGCTGTGGTCGACGAACCGCAAGGGCGCGGTCATGCGCCTTCCCGACGGGGTCACCGCTGATCAACTCGAATTGACCAAAGCCTTGCTGGTCAACCACGACGCGCCCGAGCACACCCGGCTGCGCAAGCTGGTGTCGCGGCTGTTCACACCGCGCGCGATTACCCAGCTCGAAGAGAAGCTGGCCGGGGCGGCGGCCGAAATCGTGCACGCCGCCTCGCTCAAGCAGGACGGCAACTTCGTCGACGACATCGCGATGAACCTGCCCCTGCTGGCGATCGCCGACCTGATCGGGGTGCCGGAGGCAGACCGCGCGAAGTTGTTCGACTGGACCAACGCGATCATGAACACCGACGATCCCGACTTCGACAGCGATCCCACGGTCGCCAATGCGGAGCTGATGGCCTACGCCTACAACATGGCCGATGAGCGGCGCCGCTGCCCGGCCGACGACATCGTCACTCGTCTGATCGAGGCCGACATCGACGGGGATGCGCTGGGGGACGTCGAATTCGCGTTCTTCGTCATCCTGCTGGCCGTGGCCGGCAACGAAACCACCCGCAACGCCATGACGCATGGGATGAACGCGTTCCTGGACAACCCCGATCAATGGGAACTGTTCAAGCGGGAGCGGCCGGCCACCGCGGTCGACGAGATCATCCGATGGGCCAGCCCCGTGCATTGCTTCCAGCGCACCGCGCTTGCCGACGTCGAACTCGGCGGTGTCACGGTTCGGGAAGGTCAGCGCGTGGGCCTGTTTTACAGTTCGGCCAATTTCGACGAGGAAGTCTTCGAAGACCCTTTTCGATTCGACATTTCGCGCAATCCCAATCCGCACCTGAGTTTCGGCGGCAACGGGGCGCACTACTGTATCGGTGCCAACCTGGCCCGCATGGAGATCAAATTGATCTTCGACGAGCTCGCTGAGCAGTTACCCGACATCACCAAGCTCGCCGAACCGCAGCGACTGCGATCGGGCTGGATCAACGGAGTCAAGCGCCTCGACGTCGCCTACCGGTCTACGTAGGCGGATACGCCGGGCCGCGGGTGTGAAAAAAGTCTGCTCGCGACGTGTCTAGACGGGCGGGTAGGCGGGCGGCGGGTACCCGTTGCCGTCCTGAACCCCACGCAGGCCCCAGGTGAAATACTTCATGAAGAATTCGATCTCGTCGCTCGCGTCGTAGTCCGGGCTCGGATCCATCAGCGCTACCTCTCCCCTTGCGACTAGTTCAAATATTGGAGTCTAGTCCCATCCGCGCCGGTGCGACAGGCGGCCGAAACGTATCGAGGCCTTAAACTGTCCAACCAGTTGATTGGTAACTTTGCTTGAACCGGGCCTGGATCCAAGCCCGTCCGGCCCCGCTGGCAGCGACGATAGTGAGTAGAGATGTCATCCGACAGCATCACCCGCAACGGGTTAACACGCCGCGAGGAGTTGCTGGCTGTTGCCACCAAGCTGTTCGCCGCCCGCGGATACCACGGCACCCGGATGGATGACGTCGCCGACGTCATCGGCCTGAACAAGGCGACCGTCTACCACTACTACGCCAGCAAGTCGCTGATCCTGTTCGACATCTACCGCCAGGCCGCCGAGGGCACGCTGGCCGCCGTGCACGACGACCCTTCGTGGACGGCGCGCGAGGCGCTCTACCAATACACGATTCGCCTGCTCACCGGCATCGCCAGCGATCCCGAGCGGGCCGCGGTGTACTTCCAGGAGCAGCCCTACATCACCGAGTGGTTCACCGACGAGCAGGTCGCCGAGGTCCGCGAGAAGGAAGCCCAGGTCTACCACCACGTGCACGGCCTGATCGACCGCGGGATCGCCAGCGGCGAGTTCTACCAGTGCGACTCCCATGTGCTGGCGCTGGGCTACATCGGGATGACGCTGGGCAGCTACCGGTGGCTGCGGCCGAGCGGGCGGCGCAGCGCCAAGGAAATCGCCGCCGAGTTCAGCACCGCGCTGCTGCGCGGGCTGATCCGCGACGAGGCGATCCGCACGAAATCTCCCCTCGGGCCGTAGCCCGCCCGTCTTTGAGTAGTACTACTCAGGCCTGACGCGTAGATTCGCGCGGGACTTGGCATTTGCTGTTCGGCGATGCTTTCGCCATGACAACTTCACTGGGCATTCCCAGCCCCACCGAGCTGGCGGCGCGCACACCGACTGACCGCGACCGCGCCCTCGATCTCATTCGCATCGTGTCCCTGGTCGGCGTCGTGGCCGGCCACACCGTTATGGCGATCAGCATCATCGAAAACCACGTGCTCATCTGGGACAACATGCTCACCACCTCGGTGGTGTTTCAGGCACTTACCTGGATTTTCCAGATCATGCCGCTGTTCTTCTTCGCGGGCGCGGCGGCATGCCTGTCGTCCTGGCAGCCCGGGACCAACTGGGGCGGCTGGCTGATGAAACGCTGCACCAGGCTGTTCCGGCCGGTGTTCTACTACCTCGGGTTTTGGGCGGTCGCGCTGACCATGTTGTATCCGGTTCTGCCCCAACACATCTACCAGCCCGTCGCCGGCGTCAGTATCCAGCTGCTGTGGTTCCTGGGCGCCTACGTGTTGGTGTTGGCCGCGATGCCGGTCTTGGCGCGGATTGCCACCCTGACCCGCCTCGCCGCAGGCGTGGGCGTGGTCTAGGACTACTCAGATCGCGGGCTTCAAATGCTTGTCGAGAAAGGCGAGCTGGTCGGCGACCACCCGCTCGAAGGCGTCATCGACATAGATCGCGAAATGGCCTTCCGGGTAGGTTCGCACCTCGCCGCGGGGAGCCTTGGCCGCGTGGCGCAGGGTGGCGTCCGCGGGCGCCACCGAGTCGTGCTCGCACACACAGAACAGGATCGGGCAGCCGATCCTCGCGGCGCGCCGACCGGGCCGGTAGGTGAAGACCTTCATCGCGATGCGCGCGGCGATCTCGTTGCGCAGTTCGACGCCCTCGGGAACCAGCCCCAGGTAGCCCGCGTAGGAGTCGGGCGTATTCATCAACGCGACGTCCCCGGGCTTGCCCGCGGTCGCGATCATCACCGGGGGCCTGCCCAGCCGGGCGCCGATAACGTCGCGAATTGCCCGCACGGTGATGCGCTTTGGCCAACGGGTTGGAGATCGTGCGCGCCGACGCGATGCCGTCGGTAAACGGACATTGCGCGACGACGGCGGCGATTCCCGGCAGCCGGGCTGCCGTGGCGATCACATGGCCACCGGCAAAAGACGTGCCCCACAGCGCGATTCGATCGTGGTCGATCCCGTCGAGAGTGCGGGCGTAGGCCACGGCGGCGGCCCAGTCGGCCAGCTGCATATCGATGTCGAGGACTTGGCGCGGCTGACCTTCGCTGTCGCCGAAGTTGCGGTAGTCGAAGACCAGGCAGGCGTAGCCGGCCGCGGTGAACCGCTCGGCGTAGGCATCGAGTCGCATGGTGCGCACCGCGCCCAGGCCGTGGGCCATCACCAGAAGCGGCGGGGCGCTGACGCCGGCGGGTCGATAGAGCCATGCGCTGATCCGGTCGGCGCCGGAGGTGAATTGGACATCTTCGCGCTGTGTCATCGACGTTCCATTCTGGCTGGCCGCCGTTACGTCCGGCCCGGTAGGCGCCCCGGAAGTTATGGACTAGTGTCTAGAAAAGTTTGCCAAGTTTCAAGGGACGGAGACTGTAGATGGCGATCCGCGTCGCGCATGTCGGTACCGGAAACGTCGGAGGCCTGGCCCTGGCCGAACTGATCACCAACCCGCAGTTCGAACTGGCCGGCGTGTGCGTGTCCACACCGGAGAAGGTGGGCCGCGACGCCGGGGAACTGTGCGGCGTCGGCCTGGACGCCCCCACCGTCACGGGCATCGCTGCGGTCGACGACCTGGACGCCATCATCGCTGCCAAGCCCGAGTGCGTCGTCTACTGCGCGATGGGCGACACTCGGCTGCCCGACGCGATGGCCGACGTCATGCGCATCCTGGCCGCCGGAATCAACGTCGTCGGCTCGTCGCCAGGGCTGCTGCAATACCCGTGGGGCGTCATGCCCGACAAGTACATCGCTCGCGTGGAGGACGCTGCCAAGCAAGGGAATTCGAGCATCTTCATCAGTGGTGTCGACCCGGGATTCGCCAACGACCTGATCCCGTTCGCGCTCGCCGGGACGTGTCAGCGCATCGAGCAGGTGCGCTGCATGGAGATTCACGATTACGCCAGTTACGACGGCGAAGAAGTCATGAGTTATATGGGCTTCGCCCGGCCGATGGACGAAATCCCGATGCTGCTGCAGCCGGGCATTCTGAGCATCGCCTGGGGCACCGCGATCCGTCAGCTGGCGGCCGGCCTCGGCATCGAGGTCGACCAGATCACCGAGTCCTACCAGCGAGAACCGGCGCCGGAGGATTTCGACATCGCGGTCGGCCATGTGGCCAAGGGAACGGTGGCCGTGCTGCAGTTCGAGATTCGCGGCATGGTCAAGGGCCATCCCGCCGTCGTCATCGAGCACGTCACCCGATTGCGGCCCGACCTGCGACCCGACCTGCCGCAGCCCGCCGCCGGCGACGGCTCCTACCGCGTCGAGATCACCGGCGAGCCGTCGTACGCCGTCGACATCATTCCGAGCAGCCGCAAGGGCGACCACAACCACGCCGCGATCGCCGGCGCCGCCGGTCGTGTCGTCAACGCGATCCCGGCCGTGATCGCGGCACCGCCCGGCATCCGAACCACCCTCGATTTACCGCTGGTGACCGGCAAAGGCCTTTACACACCAAGCACTTTGGTGACCACTTAAAACGAAAGGAGACCCTCACGTGGGTCGGGTAGACGGCAAAGTTGCACTCATCAGTGGCGGTGCCCGCGGGATGGGCGCCGAAGACGCGCGCCTTCTCGTGGAGGAAGGCGCCAAGGTGGTGATCGGTGACATCCTGGACGACGAGGGCAAGGCGCTGGCCGACGAAATCGGCGAGGCCGCACGCTATGTGCACCTCGACGTCACGCAGCCCGATCAGTGGGACGCCGCGGTCGCGACCGCGATCGGCGAATTCGGCAAGCTCAACGTGCTGGTCAACAACGCCGGAACCGTGGCGCTCGGCCCGCTGCGGAGCTTCGATCTGGCCAAGTGGCAGAAGGTGATTGACGTCAACCTGACCGGGACCTTCCTGGGCATGCGGGTGGCCGTCGACCCGATGATCGCGGCCGGCGGTGGCTCGATCATCAACGTCTCGTCGATCGAAGGCCTGCGCGGTGCGCCCATGGTGCACCCGTACGTCGCGTCCAAGTGGGGCGTGCGTGGGCTGGCCAAGTCGGCGGCCCTGGAGCTGGCACCGCACAACATCCGGGTCAACTCCGTTCACCCGGGCTTCATCCGCACTCCGATGACCGAACACCTGCCCGAGGACATGGTGACGATCCCGCTGGGCCGGCCCGGGGAAGTGCGGGAGGTCGCGACGTTCGTGCTGTTCCTGGCCAGCGACGAGTCGTCCTACGCCACCGGCAGCGAGTTCGTCATGGACGGCGGGCTGATCACCGACGTGAACCACAAGGAGTTCTAGTCGTCGGCGAACACGACCTTCCGTTCGACCGGATCCCGGCCGAGGCGGATGTGGTTGGCGGCGAAATCCGGGTCCGGGTAGCCGACTGACAGGCCGCACAGGATGGTCAACTCGGCCGGGATGTTTAACTGCTCACGCAGGACTTCGGGGTAGCCGGCGATCGCCACCTGGACACAGGTGCCAAGCCCGTGGGCGGTGAGCGTCAGGATCAGGTTCTGCAGGAACATCCCGACACCGAGGGCGTCGGTCAGGCCCAGCTCGTGGTGCATGCACACGACGCCGGCCAGGGGCGCACGAAAGAACTCCCAGTTGCGCAACACCGCGGCGCGCCGGCCGGCCTGGTCGTCGCGGGCGATGCCCATTGACCCGTAGACCACTTTCCCCGTATCGCTTCGATAGTGGGCGAAGGCTTCCGGCAGCGGCGGTACCTTCGGCGGTCCCGCTTCTGCGGCCTCGAGCAGCGCGGCCACCAGCCGGTCCCTGGCCGCGCCGGACGCGAAGTAGAGGTGCCACGGTTGCACATTCGAGTTCGACGGTGCACGAATCGCCAGGTCCAGCGCTTCGTGAAGCAATTCCCGCGGCACCGGCCGGTCGGGCAGGAACATCCTGATCGAACGGCGTTGCCTGATCACGTCCTCGAGGTCGTACATCCCCGCTCCCAGCGTCGTGTGATTCCTGCAGTCTTCCAAGGCGGTGTGATCGACCGGCACCGGCGGGTGCTATAACCGCGAACATGCCAGGCAGCGTTGCGGACCTGAAAGGGATTGTCGGATCCAACCACGTCGTCACCGACCCCGATGTGCTGTCCGGGCGCAGCGTCGACCACACCGGCCGCTATCGCGGCCGGGCCAGTGCGCTGGTGCGGCCGGGGTCGGCCGAGCAGGTCGCCGAGGTGTTGCGGGTGTGCCGTGACGCCGGAGCCCACGTCACCGTGCAGGGCGGCCGCACCTCGCTGGTGGCCGGCACTGTTCCCGAGCACGACGACGTGCTGCTGTCCACCGAACGGCTTTGTGCGCTAAGCGATGTCGATACCGTCGAGCGCCGCATCGCCGTCGGTGCCGGAGCCACTCTGGTCGCCGTGCAACACGCCGCGATCGCGGCGGGCCTGGTGTTCGGCGTGGACCTGGCCGCCCGCGACACCGCTACCGTCGGCGGCATGGCCTCGACCAACGCCGGCGGGCTGCGCACGGTCCGCTACGGCAACATGGGCGAGCAAGTCGTCGGCCTGGATGTGGCGTTGCCCGACGGGTCGCTGATGCGCCGGCACAGCCTGGTGCGCAGCGACAACACCGGATACGACCTGCCGGCGTTGTTCGTCGGCGCCGAGGGCACTCTCGGTGTGATCACCGCGCTGGATCTGCGGCTGCATCCCACGCCGTCGCACCGGGTGACGGCGGTCTGCGGCTTCGACGATCTCGACGCGCTGATCGCCACCGGCCGCACCTTTCGGGACGTGGACGGGATCGCCGCGCTGGAGTTGATCGACGGCCGCGCCGCCGCGCTGACCGCCGAGCATCTCGGCTTTTCGGCACCGGTCGAGGCGGCCTGGCTGCTGTTGGTGGAGCTGGCCGCCGACCACGATCAGACCGACCGGCTCGCCGACCTGCTCGCCGACGCGCCGATGTGTGCCGAGCCCGCGGTGGGAGTGGATGTTGCTGCGCAGCAACGGCTATGGCGCGTGCGCGAATCGCTGGCCGAGGTGCTCGGCGTGTACGGACCGCCGCTGAAGTTCGACGTCTCGTTGCCCTTGGCGGCGATCGCCGGGTTCGCCGCGGATGCGGTCGCCTTGATTCGCGAGCTGGTCAGCGACGCCGTGCCGCTGTTGTTCGGCCATGTCGGTGAGGGCAACCTGCACCTCAACGTGCTGCGCGTGCCGCTCGACCGGGAGAAGGTGTTGTACGCGCCGATGATGGACCTGATCGCGGCATGCGGGGGCAATGTCAGCTCCGAACACG
This sequence comes from Mycobacterium sp. IDUB_19, assembly GCF_055419445.1. NCBI lineage: Bacteria > Bacillati > Actinomycetota > Actinomycetes > Mycobacteriales > Mycobacteriaceae > Mycobacterium > Mycobacterium sp. IDUB_19. The sequence goes on from NZ_JBVAXR010000014.1 coordinate 21,084, forward strand.
GCGTCGGCAGCCGCAAGCGGGCCTACCTCGAAATGTCAAGGCAGGCAACCGATATCGCAGCGATGCGGTCGGTAAAGGCCGCGCTGGACCCGACCGGATACCTGAACGCGGCGGTATTGTTCGACTAGTCTTCTGTCCTGCGACGATGCGGGCCGGCAGGGCCCGCTGAGAAGTAGGGCTATTCAGCCGCGGCGGGCTTGATCCCGACGGCGTGGCGCAGCTGCGCCAGGAACTGCTCGGCGTCGTCGCTGCGAACGATGTAGTGCGAGATGGCGATCCGGATCACGGTCGCCGCCTTCACCGCGGCATTGGGTCCGGGCAGGTGTCGTTGCAGACCGTCGCGCATCTGCGGGATGACGTGGGCGAACTCGGCGATGGTGTGCTCGGGTTCGACGTCGACCATGCGCACACCCGAGTACGAATGCTGGTACTCGACAATGAATCGCAGCACGGCGTCAAGCTTGTCGTAGCCCTTGAGCCCCGCGGTGGCTTTCACCAAACCGCTTTCGAACAGCTGGCGCTCGTACTGCGAGAACGCCGACAGCAACTCCTCTTTGGACGCGAACCAACGGTAGAGCGTGGGGCGCGAAACCCCGGCCTGGGCGGCGACCTCGGACAGGCTGAGTTTGGTCTTGCCGTTGCGCCCGAGCACCTCGGCGGTCGCCAGCAGGATCCGCTGACGCGTCGAGGTGTCCTCGGTCATGGTCGTCGCCCCGGCCGGCTGGGTCATATCTGAGACTTTACGAAGTATTGCCGAACTAGCCACATTTCTTCTGCTCCCCCGTCAGTCTGACCGCGGCCGCCGGCGCACCAGCACTGACTGCTGGATGGCGCCGACCGCACCTTGCTCGTCGAACAGCGTGCCGATCGTCGTCCCGATTCCGTCCGGCCCGTAACTGGTTTCCGCGCGGATACCGACCCAGTCACCGTCGGGCACACGGAACACGTGCACGGCGAGATCGGTGTTCAAAAACGTCCATTTGGTGATGTCGAGTTTGCTGCCGATGCCGTTGGCGCAGTCGGCCACCGCGAACAGCCGTTCCAGCTGCGTCATGTTCTCGCCCTGGACCACGTCGGCGTCCGGCTTGATCCACGATTCGCCGGGGCCCGGGCTCAGCGGCTCGGTCAGCCAGAGCCACTCCAGGCTGTGCACGTAGTTGCGGTCCCACTCCTTGGCCTTGAGATTGCGGTTGCGCGCTTCGGCTCTCGGCCGGGGCAACTCGGCAGCCGCGTGCGCCACCGCCTGGGTGTCCTGCTGCTGCAGCCGCCAACCGCTGGCGCGAGCGACCGGGCGGGGCTGGCCGTCGGGGCCCAGCGCCAGCATCTCGGCGGTTACCAGCTCGATCTGTTTGCCGCCGCGCTGCAGCTGCGAACGGACCCAGATATCTCCCTCGGACGGCACCCCGCCCAGCAGGTCGATGACGACCCGGGACAGCCGGGTGTCGTCGCGCTGCTCGCACCGCTCCAGCGCCCGGGCCAGCAGCGCCGACACCGGACCGCCGTGCTGGATCGCCGCCGACCAGGTGCCGCGCGCCAGGTCGGTCGCCCGGAACTTCTCTCCGAACGCGTCGGCTTGGCCACTAGGGGGGTCGATCAGCTCGTAGTAGGAGTCGGTCACGTGTCTACCTCTCGGGTCTCAGGGCAGCCCGGCGCCGGGCGTGGCGACCTGCACGGCGTCCAGCCGCGAGAGTCGGGTGCCCACCAGGCGCTGAGGATAAGCGTCGGTGCTCGACAGCAGGAACAGGATGCGGCGTTCGGGGCCGCCGAGCGTGCAGGCGATGGCGACCCGATCGCCGATGTCGATGCGGTCGGTCACGTCGCCGCCCTCGACGATCCGCTCGAATTGGTGAGCCAGCGTCATCGATGTCCACACGCCGCCCTCGGCGTCCAGGGTGATGCCGTCGGGCGGTCCGTCCAGGCCGTCGGCGAAGGTCTGCCGGTCGTGCAGTGCGCCGGCGTCGTCGATGGTGAACGCGGTGAGCCGCCGGCCGGTCGATTCGGCGACGATCAACGTCTTGCGGTCCGGCGTGATGACCATTCCATTGGGAAAGTCGAGGTCCGCTGCGACGACGGTGACGCTGTCGTCGGCGTCGAGGCGCACGATGACGCCGCCGGAGAAGGCCTGGGACCCGATGTAGGCCCGCCCCGCGTCGTCGATGACCATATCGCCCAGGTTGGCCGGTACCAGGGGAGTGAGATCGGCGATCTCCACCACCGTTTCCCCGTCGTAGCGCAGCACCCGCCGGTCTTCGGCCGAGGCGATCAGCAGCGACCCGTCGGGACGGAAACCCAGGCCCGATGGAGAGTGACCGGGCAGCGGCAACGTGGTCAGCGCGCCTCCCAGGGTCGAGGTGTGGACCGCCTCGCCCAGCATGTCGGAGAACCAGAGCAGACCCTCGAACCAGCGGGGGCCTTCGCCGAAGCAGAACCCGTTGGCCAGCGGCTCGGGGATCATCCGCGCGCGCCTTTGGGCAAAGATTCCGCTTTACAAAACACCGCAGAAGTGTCATGCAATGGCGGCGCTGGTGTCAATCTGTTGCCCGGGCGAGCTCGCGTGCGACGGCCTCGTGATAGGCGTCGATCCTGGCCGGGTTGGCCTGTTCGAAGAGCCGATCGGGCAGCGGGGCGTGCTTGGGCGCCTCAATCGTCATGGTGCGGGAAAACAGCGTCATGTCCTGTCCCGGCCTGCTGAACCGGTAGGACACCGTGATGCGGCCCTCCAAGCCCCCTTGAAAAATACCGCCCTCGCGGTCATGGCCCAGGCGTCCGATCGAGGTGAATACGAACTGGATGGGCCGCACCGCGACGGCCAGCTGCCAGCTGAAGATCCGATCCCCGTCGGGACCCGCTTCCTCCCAGGTGTCGCCGACCTTGAGTGGCAGTGGTGGCAGTTCGCCGATGTGCGCGCTGCCGGGATAGGTCTTCGTCCAGTTTTCTGGATTGGTGACGAAGTCGTACACGGTCTCGGCGGACTGGGTGAACGCGGTCTCTGACGTGCTCGTCACGATGCCCAATTACGTTGCCTCTCTGTGCTTTCCATTGGCCTATTCGGGGCCGGCCCGCAGTGCTCGCCGGAGTCTTGTTAGCCAAGCTTTACAAATCCTACTCAAAGTGTCACGCTGAGCCGGAAGCCGCAAGCGCGAGAGGTGGAGTGCGATTTGACCACGGAATCTGAGCAGACTGAGTGGACGGTTCAGGGCCTGCTGGATCTGTTTGACGTGCAAGCCGACGGGGACGACCGGTTCACCGGTGACACCGGCATCGCCGTTGGCGACGAACGGCAGGTGGTGGAAGGCACTCAGGTGCTCGCCCAGGCGATTGTCGCCGTGGCCAAACGCTTCCCGGACAAGTCGGTTCGCTCGGCACACGCGGTGTTCTCGCGTGCCGTGGTCGTCGGGCCGCCGATCGAGCTCGTCATCGACGTGGTGTCCGAGGGCCGGTCCACCGCGACCGCGGTCGTCGCCGTGCATCAGAACGGGCGGCGCTGCCTGAGCATCACGGTGCTGGCCGACGTTCCCACCGACGACGTCATCCGCCACCAGCTGCCCCGGCCCGACGTGGCCGCCCCGGCCGATGCGCACCACTCACCGATGCCGATGGTCGGACGCGAGCTACGCCTGGTCGATGTCCTCGACGTCAACAGCCCCGACGAGGTCGGACCGCCGGAGCTGCACGCGTGGTTGCACTACGACCCGATCCCGGCCCGTGACGACCTGGCCAAGGCGCTGCTGGCGTACTTCACCGGCCATCTGGGGATCTCCACCACCATGCGCGCGCACCCGGGCATCGGCACCGCCCAGGCGCACCTGACCGTGTCCACCGCCCCGATGAGCATCTCGGTCGCCTTTCACGAACCGGTCAGCTGGAGCGGGTGGCTGCTCTACACGCACGAGAGCACCCAGGTCGGCGCCGGAATGTCGTATGTGCGCGGCGCCGTCCATGCGCAAGAGGGCGAGCTGCTGGCCTCCTTCGCGCAGGAGGCCCTGATCCGACCGCTGCGCACCAGCGACAGCGCGATCGACTCGCGCGCACGCTTCTGACGGCCGGGAACCCAGATGCGCTTCACGATCACCCACCCGATGCACAGCTACCCCTACAACCCCGAGCTGGTCAGTGGGGACGGCATCGGTAAGGTCGCCGCGGCCGCCGAAGCGGCGGGCGTCCATGGATTCGGCTTCACCGACCATCCCGCGCCGTCGCAGCGTTGGCTGGAGGCCGGCGGACACGACGCATTAGATCCTTTTGTCGCATTGGGTTTCGCGGCGGCCACCACATCCACGCTGCGGCTGATCCCCAACATCGTGGTGCTGCCGTATCGAAACCCGTTCGTGGTGGCCAAATCCGGGGCCACCCTGGACCTGCTGTCCGGAGGCCGCTTCACGCTTGCGGTCGGCGTTGGCTATCTCAAGCGCGAGTTCGCTGCGCTGGGTGTCAGCTACGACGAGCGCGCCGAGCTGTTCGAGGAATCCCTGCAAGTGATCCGGGCGATCTGGACCGGCGACGACATCACCTTTGAGGGAAAGCATTTCAGCGCGCGCGGCATCACGGCGCATCCGCGGCCGGTCAGCAGCCCGCACCCACCGATCTGGATCGGCGGCAACACGTCGTCATCCCGGCAGCGGGTAGCGCAGTATGGCGATGGCTGGTGCCCGTTTCCCGCGCCGCCGCAGCTGGCCCAGACCGCCGGCACGGCGTCCATCACCTCCGTGGAACGCCTCACGGAATGCATTGACGATCTCCGACGCAGATGCGATGCGGCCGGCAGAGATTGGTCGGCGATCGACATCACCTTCACCAACTTCGAGGGTGGCAGCATCACCGACGACGACTTCAACGCCGACGCTTACCTCGAGGGCCTGCAAAAGCTGGAGAAGCTGGGGGTCACCTGGGTGAGCATCCACCTGCCCGGCGACAGCATGGCGCACGCGCTCGAGACTCTGGACCGTTTCCGTACGCTCGTGATCGACGCCGCCTAGTTGGATTAAAGACGACAATGGACTTCTCCCACGTCGACCTCTCGCCCGAGAACCAGGAATTCTACGACCAGACCCGGGCGTTCGTCGCCGAGCACGTCACTGACGAAGTTCGGCGGCGTGATCGCGAGACTGGCGAAAACTTCAGTGAACAAGTGCATTTGGCGCTGGCTGAAGAGGGTTATCTGACATCGGATTTCAAGCTGGAGTCCGAAGGCGGATTCAATCCGGTGCGCCGGCGCATCTTCCACCTCGAGATTGGTCGTGCCCACACGCCGTGGTTCCACTGGGGCACCACGGCGGTCGTCGCGCGGTTGGTGAAGCAATTCGGCGCACCCGAACTCGTCGACGCGATACTTCCGGGCGTGCTGTCCGGTGAAATCCGGCTATGCCTGGGCTACACCGAGCCCGAGGGCGGCTCCGACGTCGCGAGCTGCAAGACCCGAGCCGTGCGGGAAGCGGATGGATCGAGCTGGGTCATCAATGGCTCCAAGATGTTTACCTCCAACGCGCAGAACGCCAAGTATGTCTTCCTGCTCACCAACACCGATCCGCAGGGGCGCAAACACAAAAACCTGACCATGTTCCTGGTGCCGCTGGATTCCCCGGGCATCGAAATCCAGGGCATCCGGACGCTGGACGGCGACCGCACCAACATCGTGTATTACAGCGACGTACGGGTCGATGACCTCTACCGGATCGGTGAGGTCAATGCCGGCTGGACGGTGATGCGGTTCGCTCTCGACGCGGAACACGGCATCACCGAGACTGAAGACCATGGCCTGCAGAACATTTCGATGATGTCAGAGCACGGCCACCTGATGGCCGAGGCGGCCGACGGAGTCACGGTGATCCTGGCCACGCCCGGTGCGGACGGGCGGCGCCCGATCGACGACGACTCGATCAAATACCGGCTTGGGCGCAGCTTGGCCCGCATCGAGGCGGCGCTGTCGACTCCCGGAATGTACGGACGCGTGGCGCTCATTCAGACAATGCGGGACGTCTCACCGGAATTGATGGACATGCTGGGGGCAGCATCGGCATTGCCCACTGATACAACGGGTTCCGCGGACGACGGCGCTGTCGAGTTCATCTTCCGGCATGGCATACCCGCCGGGATCTACGGCGGCACCATGGAGGTCTTCCGCAACATGATCGCCCAGCACGAGCTGAAGCTCGGACGCCCTAGCTACGGCGGTTGAGCGCAGAGTCCCGCTGTCCTGCCGCCGGACTCACCGCCCTACTCTTGGGCCGTGCTGCTCCGTTGAATCGACGGCAGAAAGGTGGGCCGCGCGGTGGCCGTTCTGGTGGCCTTTGGCTCGTTCCTCACCACTTTGTTGGGCGGTTATGCGGCGCTGCGTATCGGCTCCTACCGTAATCTCGTGCTCGGCTTGGCCGCCGGGTTGATGCTCGGTGCGGTGAGCTTCGACCTGTTGCCGGAAGCGTTGAGCCAAGGCGGTTGGCAGCTATTCGGTATCCCTGCTTCGCTCGTGGCATTCGTTCTCGGCTTTCTCGTGCTGCATGTCATCGAACACACCGTCGGTATTCATCGCGGCCAGCGGGCGAATGACGCGGATATCGCGGAAGCGCCCAGCGTTGGACTGTTGGCGGCATCGGGGTTGGTGGGCCACAGCGTCATGGACGGATTCGCCATCGGAGCCGCATTCCAGGCGGGTGCGGGCGTGGGAGCAGTGGTCGCGGTGGCGGTGATCGGCCACGACTTCGCGGACGGCTTCAACACCTACACCATCACGTCGATCTATGGAAATGACCGCCGACGGGCGCTGACACTGCTGACCGCTGATGCTGTCGCGCCGGTTGTCGGTGCGGCTCTCACGCTGATCGTGACGATTCCCCATCGCATCCTCGCGGTCTACCTTGGCTTCTTCGCGGGATTCCTGATGTATTTGGCGAGCGCCGACATTCTGCCGAAAGCACACACCGGGCAGCGCACCGCGGCGACCCTGGGATGCACCGTCGCCGGGGTGCTATTCATGTTTGCGATCGTTGCGTTGGCTAGCTGAGCGGCAGCTCGGCCTGCACGTCCACCCGCGCGTCGTCGAAACTCAGAAAGCCTTTGATGGGAAGGCTTTCCGGCGGCGGATCCGGATAGCTCCAGGCGATGTCCTCGATGACATCGCCGTCGATGACGGCGGACCAATACGTGGCGAAGCCTTTGTAGTTGCAGTAGCTCGACGTGTCAGAGCGTTGCAGCAGATCGGTGCGCACATGCGCGGGATCGACGTAAAGCCTTGGCGCGAGCGCGGTCTCGAAAACGATCACGGTGTCGTGCGTGTCGACCAGCGTGCAGCCCGCGACGCTGACGCGCAGGCGCCGTTTGGTCGGACGGCAGTCGACGCGGTGGTATGGATTCGGCGGGTAGTGAACGAGTTCGCGGCCTTCCTCCAGCCAGGTGTCGACGGCATCCCACGGCACGTGAACGAAACCCGGCGCTTCCGGCTCGGGTTCGGCGGGTAGGTCGCCCACTTCGTCGGCCCGGAACAGATAGCTCAGCGGGCGACCCTGCCGGTGCACCATCAGCACCTGCTCGGTGTCGATCACCGGGCGTCCGTCCCGCAGCGCCTGAACGCGTCGTGGGTGCGGCTCGATGTAGACCACGTCGCCGGGCAGCGGGGGAGAGAACCGCCCGGCCGGATCGCCGCTGAGGGGACCACGTCCGGCCACCAAGGTCATGGTGCCTAGGTTAACGCCGTCGGGCGGCGTCACTGTCCCGGATCTGGATGTCGGCCGAACGCTTCACCGCGATCTTCGCCCAGGCCGCCACCGAGGCCGGCGTCTTCGGGGCGCCGAGTTCGACCGGGACGGACGTTTCGTGAGGCGGGATCGCCTGGCGAGCCGACGTGTCGTCATGCGCGTGACTTTGGAGATTGGTCAGTCGACGATGACTCCGCTGGTTAAGTTGACGACCGTCCCAGTGAGTGCCGCGGCCTGATCGGAGGCCACAAATGCGGCCACATCCGCGAGTTCTGCCAGGGTGGTCGCGCGCTTCGTGTGAGACGTATTCAAGACTGCCGCCGCGAATTGCTCCCTGCTGGTGCCATATGCGTCGGCGTGCAGGCCGAATACCGTGTCGATCGTCGCCGTTTCCTCCATGCCAGTGGTGCGCAGGCATACGGCGCGGACACCGTAGGGGGCCCATTCCGCTGAGAACATCCGATTGAGGCCTTCGAGCGCCGCCCACGCGGGGGTCATACCACCGGTCAGTCCCACGCCGAGGCGGGCAGGCTCGGGTGTGTGCATCAGGATCACCCCGGAACGTTGCTTGATCATGTGACGTGCAGCCGTTCTGGCGGTGATGAAATGCGCCCACGGATAGGTGGCTAGCGGTAGCGCGAAGCTTTCTACCGATAGCTTGGTGAGAGGAATTCCTTGTATCCCTCGCTGCGGAATCCCAATCGCGTTGAACGAGATATCAACCGTGCCAGCGGTAGCCACGACATTGTCGAGGTGGCTCGCCACAGCGGTTTCGTCCATCGCGTCGATCCGTGCGGTCTCCGCGGCTCCGCCGGCGGCTACGATTTCTTTCGCTAGCGCGTCGAGGACGCCTATGTCTCGTCCGGTCAGGAAGACGCGGGCGCCGTCGCGGGCGAACGCGCGGGCAACCGCGGCCCCCACCGCTCCTCCGGCGCCGTAAACAAGGGCGTTCTTGTTTTGAAGCGACATGTCTGTTCTCCATTCACCGCCGTAGCGGCAGTCATGATCTCGTTGAGTTGACAAGGGGTCGAGCCGAATTCGGCTCGTGGGCTTAGCCGATGACGGACTCGGCCTGTGCGAGCAACGCCGCGTATTGGTGTTCGAGGATCTTGGCGGCGCCCTCGTGCCAGCTCTGCGCCAACGACCGCGACATCGGATCGGGGAAGATTTCGTCGTCGTCGCTTTCTACCCCGTCGAAGATGCCCTGTGCCACGGATTGTGCAGTGGCCTTGGGTATTTCGAGACCTCGGGTCATATCGGTGTCCACCGGACCGGTCAGCACCGCATGGACGTGAACGCCCTTCCCGGCCAGGATCACCCGCAGCGACTGCGTCAGGGAGAACGCGGCAGCCTTGGAGATGGAGTAGGCGGGAATGAGCGGCAAGGGAGCCAAGGCATTCACCGACAGATTGTTGACGATCGATCCCCCGGAGTGAGTCAGCGCCGGCAGGAAGGCCTGGATCACGGCGTACGTGCCGAAGAGATTCACCTCGAGGTGCCGTTGGAGCGCGGAAGGGTCGCTTAAATCATCGTAAAGCGCCAGACCGGCATTGTTGATCAAGATGTCGAGAGAACCGACCTTGTCCACAGCCTGCTGAATGTCCGCGCCGTTGGTGATGTCTAGTGCCAACGGCGTCACGCGGGGATCGTCGTTGTCGGCCAAGGATTTTCGGGTACCGACGTATACCCGGCCGGCCCCTCTGTTCAGGGCCTCCTCGGCCAGCGCGCGCCCAATGCCGCGATTGCCTCCGGTAATCAGAACCGATCTTCCCGAGATTGTCACCACGATGACGATCTCCCTTCTTGTGTGGTGTCGGTAGGCCGCACCTGTCGGTGGGCTTACCGCGGCCGGCTGTCGCACGGTGTCCGCATGTATTCCGATACGTCGGGCAGCCGAGAATCATCGGGGGGCAGATCAGAGGCCTAGCCGGCTGCACGGCCGCATCGCCCCGGAGGCGTTGAGCCCACTAACCACTGGCAGCCGTGGGCGCGGCGTCGGGAGTCGGCCATCGAGGGGCGAAGTGTCGCAACGCACTTGAGGCAACGATAAGGAAACGGCCAGATCACAAAGCTTGACCTAACCGTGTCGTAAAAGAGACAAAAGGCGCCCATTGTTATCAAAGTGAAATGAGTGCGGCTTGCGCACTTCCGCCACCACCCAGGAGATCAATGACCGCACCGACGATGTACCGCAAAAGGATTGACAGGGTCCGTCGCGCCTCACGGGTTCGCCCACCCGAGGCGCGGGAAGGTCGCGGCAATGCGGCTTCAGCGGTGCTTCGTCCACTCGTGGTTACGGTGGGAGTCCTCACGGCCGGAGCAACGGCACCGGCCCCCGGGCATGCGGACCCGCCCAACGGCTCAGTCACCAGCTCCCTCACCGGGATCGGGCAGTCGATCTGTCCAATGTTGGTGAAACCGGGCGCGACGCTCGCGTCGGTGGCCTCGCAATTGTCCGGAAAAACCGGCCTTTCGCCGGGCATGGCGGGGATCGTCGCCACTATGGCGATACAAATGGAATGCCCGGGCATGATGGCATCGGTCGCCAACGGGAAAATGCCTTTCCCGTTGCCGGACGTAGGTGGCAACGCCCCGGCTATCCCAGGCCAGTTGCCGGTGGCCAACCCTGCCCCGGCCGTTCCCTTCGGATTGCCGGGTCACTAGCGGCGCAAATCGCGGATGCTCCCACTGTGCGTGGCAGACGAAGGCGCCGACGTCTTGCCGGGTTGGAATGCCTGAGCGGAAAGCTTTAAGGACATCAACCCGGTGACCCAGGAAGAACACGCCGCGACGGTACGGAGTAGGAACGTACCCATGGCAGGACCGGTAGCAGGCCTCAAAGTCGTCGAACTCGGAGTGTGGGTGGCCGGGCCGGCCGCCAGCGGCATCCTGGCCGACTGGGGCGCCGACGTCGTCAAGATCGAGCCGCCGGCCGGCGATCCGGGCCGCATGTTCGGCCGGATGCTGGGCTGCGACCTCGGCGTCAACCCGCCGTTCGAGCTGGACAACCGCTCCAAGCGCAGCATCGTCTTGGACCTCACCACCGAAGAGGGCCGGGAGACCGCCTTCGAATTGCTGGCCGACGCAGACGTTTTCGTGACCAACGTCCGTCCCGGTGCGTTGCAACGCCTGGGTCTGGACTTCGAGTCGCTGTCGGCCCGCAACCCGCGCCTGGTCTACGGCCTGATCACCGGCTACGGCCAGACCGGCCCCGACGCCGACCGGGCCGCCTACGACGTGGCCGCGTTCTGGTCGCGCGCCGGGGTGGCCCACCTGCTCACCCGGCCCGGCCAGACTCCGCCGTTCCAGCGCGGTGGCATGGGCGACCACTCGGCCGGCATGACCCTGGCCGCGGCCATCTGCGCGGCGCTGCTGGCCCGCGAACGCACCGGGGCCGGTCAGCTGGTGACGACCTCGCTGTATCGCCAGGGCGCTTACACCGTGAGCTTCGACCTCAACACCTATCTGCTGACCGGCCAGCCGATCGCGATCGGGCAACGCGAAACCATGGGCAACCCGTGCATGAACAACTACGCGGCCGGCGACGGACGGCGCTTCTGGATCGTCGGCCTCGAGGGTGACCGGCACTGGCCGCCGCTGTGCCGCGTCGTCGGGCACCCCGAATGGCTCGACGACCCGCGATTCAGCGACGCCGCCGCCCGCTTCGCCAACGGTGTGGAGCTGATCGCCGAGCTGGACCAGATCTTCGCAACCCGCTCGCTGGACGAATGGGCGGAGGCTTTCGCGGCCGAACCGGATTTCTTCTGGTCGCCGATCAACTCGATCGAAGATGTCGTGGCCGATGAGCAGTTCCACGCTGCGGGCGGCATCGTCGACGTACCCGACGGAGAGTCCAGCGTGTCGATGGTGGCCACCCCGGCGGATTTCCACGGCACACCGTGGGCGCCCCGCTGGCCGGCCCCCGAATTAGGGCAGCACACCGACGAAATTCTGGCCGAACTGAAGGCCCGTCGCGACTCCTGACCGCTCCGGAGAAGCTTTACAAATTTCGCCAGAAGTGTCACGCTGTGCGATGAGCCGCGTCACCCGTTGCGTGAGGCGGCGTGAGCCCTTGAGAAGCCCATGACAAGCGCTGCAGTCAGATGCCGTAGAGCCATTGCACTCCGCGGTGTGGCGGTGAGGAACGGATTTGATGGTCACTCCGACGTTCGACATCGGCCCGAGCCGGCGGGTTGGCGCTGGACGAGCGACCCAGGGAAACGGCGAGTGCCTGCGATATCGACTGGACGTGGTGGCGGGTAGCGCCGTCGACGTCGTGCACTCGGCCGGGGGATGGCTCTACGACCGGGTGATGGCGGGCTGGGAGGTAACCGTGCTGTTGCCGGTCAGCTGCGATACCCGGCCGCTGCGCATCCTCGGGGTGGGCGTGGTCGACACCGAATCGGAATTCGTCCCGACCGCGATGGGCTCGACGAGCCACACGCTGGCCGTCAGCGCCGAGGCGTTCAGCGCTGATGCCCGAGTGCGTGACAAGGTGCTCGAATCCCTGGGCGACCGGCTGACCGAGGTCGCGCTGTGGGGCGAGGGATGGCCGTTGGGAGTGAACCGCGGGATGACCCGGGCGCAGCACGTGCTGTCCGCGGCGGCGCGCAAGTTCAAGGGCTACGCCCTTGCGGCAGCCGGGATCCCGTCCGCCTTAGTCGAACCGACCGAGACGCTGCTGTGTGAGGCGAGCTATCCGCGCGTCGACTCAGAGCTGGTCCGGCTCGACTGATGAAGAAGTACCACGGCCACACCCTGCTCTACCTGCACGAGACGATCTCGCTGGGATCCGGAGTTGCCGACCGCTTCACCGAGGTTTTCGCCGACACCTACCAACCGATGATGGAGGAGCTCGGCGCCCGGCTGTTCGCGATCTGGGAGGCCACGCCCTACAACGGTCACTGGCCACAGGTGACCGTCATCTGGGAGATCGACGGGTTCGCCGACTACGCCAAGATCGGGGCGGCCCAGGCGCGCGGTGGCAGTCACGAGGCCGCGGCCGGCAAGTGGTCGGCATTTCTGGCCGAGATCGGCGCCGCGGGGGAAGGGCGAATCATGTACCCCGGGCCCAGCAATAAAACTCTTGCCCAGCTGCGCGAGGCCAATTTCGCTGCGACGCTGGTGATTCAGGAGATCATGCAGACCAAGCCCGGACGTCAAGACGACTACATCCGCGAGCTGGAACGTCTCTATGTCCCGTGGTCGGAGCGCACCGGCAAGCGCTGGCTGGGTTCGTTCACCACCACCTTCCGCTACAACGAGGTCATCCACTACTGGGCGCTGGATGGCGGCTGGGACTGCTTCGCCAACCACTACCCCTCGTGGAAGGAGAGCCCACCGTCGGAGATCGTCACCTGGATGAGCGTGGCGCCGGCATTGCGCGACGGCTGGGAAGACTCGATTCTGCAGGCCCTACCGCCCTCCCCGCTGCAGTGACGGCCCCGACCTCTGACTTCGCCTACGACCCGTTCGACGCGGACGTCATGGCAAATCCGTTGCCGTACTACCGAACTCTGCGCGACGACTATCCGGTCTACTACATGTCGCAGTGGGATACGTTCGCCCTGTCCCGCTTCGACGACATCTGGCGGGTCCTCGAGGTCAACGATGGAACCTTCGTCGCGTCGGAGGGAACCCTGCCCGCCGCGGCGGTGCTGGCCAAGCACAACACCGGACCGGTCGAGGATCCGCCATTGCATCCCTTGCCGTTTCACGCGGTGTTCGACGCCGACCTGTACGGCGAGATCCGTCGCGCGCATTCGCAGCCATTGCGGCCCAGGTCGGTCGCCGGGCTGGAAGCCAGGATCCGCGAGTTGGCCAACGAGCGCCTCGATCTGCTGCTGCCGCAGGGCTCGTTCGATCTGACTCAGGACTACGGTGGCATCGTGGCGGCCTCGATGGTCTGCGACTTGCTGGGCATATCAACCGAACTCGCACCGCAGGTGTTGGCCGCGGTCAACGCCGGTAGCCTCGCCGCGCCGGGTGAGGGCGTCGACACCGCGCAGTCCCGCCCCAACTACCTCGAATACCTGATACCCGTGGTCCAAAGGCGCCGAGCCGACCAATCCGGCGGCCCGCTTCCGGTGGTCGACGGGCTGCTGGGCTACCGGCTGCCCGACGGCAGTGCCCTGAACGATGTCGAGACCGCCACTCAGATGTTGTGCATCTTCATCGGGGGCACCGAAACCGTACCCAAGATCGCTGCCCACGGACTGTGGGAGCTCAGCCGGCGGCCCGACCAGCTCGCCGCGGTGCGTGCCGATCCCGCCGCCAACGTGCCGGTCGCCCGGGAGGAGATGCTGCGGTACTGCGCGCCCGCGCAGTGGTTCGCCCGAACGGCACGCCGGTCGTTCACACTTCACGGCCAAACCATCGAGCCGGGCCAGCGCGTGATCACGTTGCTGGCTTCGGCCAATCGCGACGAACGGGAGTACCCCGACCCCGACGAGTTCATCTGGAATCGGCCCATCACCCGCTCTCTGGTGTTCGGCCGCGGCCAGCACTTCTGCATCGGCTATCACCTGGCCAGGCTGGAAGTGGCTGTGCTGGTACAGGAATGGCTGCGCAGGGTGCCCGACTTCGAGATCAAGAGCCAGGGCGCCACCCGCCTGCCGTCCAGCTTCCAGTGGGGATGGAACCAGATCCCGGTGGAGGTCTGACGTGTGGTCCTACCGGATCGTCGCCCCGTATGCGTTCGAGCGCACGTCGATCCCTGACAAGACTGCTGACAGCCTGGCCGACGGTCAGGTGCTGCTGCGGTTCCTGGCCGCCGGGGTATGCGGAAGTGACCTGCCGGCCTTTCGGGGCGCCAAGGGCAGGCTGCCGGGTGACGACGGGCCGAGCGCCGCCGAGAAAGACGGCTTCCCGATCCACGAAGTGGCCGGCGAGGTGATCGCCAGCCGACATCGGCAGCACCGCCCCGGCGATCGCGTGGTGGGCTGGGCCTCCGGTTTCGACGGGATGATGGAGCGGGTGATCAGCGACGGCGACGGGCTTGCGCCCTACGACCCGGCACTCACCGCCGCGCAGGCGGTCGGTCTGCAGCCGCTGGCGTGTGTCCTCTACGCCTGTGAGCAACTGGGCGACCTGGCCGGCCGGCACGTCGCGATCATCGGCCAGGGCTCGATCGGGCTGCTGTTCTCCTACGTCGCCAAGGCTGCCGGCGCCCGGCGCGTCACCGGCGTTGACCCCGTCGACCGGCGAAGCCTCGCAACAACATTCGGCGTCGACGACGTGGTTCGCGCGACCAGCGACCGGTGGGTCAGTCAACTGGCGCCCGCCGACCGCGCCGACATCGTGATCGAAGCCGTGGGTCATCAGGTCGCCACCCTGGGGCACGCCGTCGAAGCCGCCGCGCCCGGCGGCACCGTCTTCTACTTCGGCGTCGCCGACGACGAGGCCTACCCGATTAACATGCGTCTCATGCTGCGCAACAACCTGACCCTGAAATCCGGTGTGACGCTTGACCGGCGGCGGGTGCTCGAGCTGGCCGCCAAGTTCGCCGCCGAACATCCCGAACTGCTCGGCTGCTATCTCACGCACAGCTTCGGCATCGACGACGTGCAGGGTGCATTCGACCTGGCGTGCCGGCCGGTTCCCGAACGCGTGAAGATCGCGATCGCGCAGTGAGCATCTTCCGTGAGGTGCTGGACAAACCCGCCCCGATCTGGGGCGGGTGGATCACCGGCCCGACGCTGATCGGACCGGAGGAATTCGCGCGTGCCGGTTACGACTACGTGGGCTTCGACGCCCAGCACGGCTACCTCGACGACGCCGATATCGCCGGCATGCTGCGGCGCCTCGAGCAGGTGCCCATCGCGACCGCGGTGCGGCTGCCCAATGCCGACCCGGCGCCGATAGGCCGGGTGCTCGACGCCGGAGCCGATGCCGTCTTCATCGCGATGATCGAGTCGGCCGACCAGGCCGCGGCGGCGGTGGCCGCCACCCGCTACGCCCCGGCGGGCATCCGCAGCTTCGGCCCGTTGCGCCCTAGCCTGGGGCTCGACCCGGGCGACCACGAAGCGCGGGTGAGCGTATTCGCGATGATCGAAACCGCCGCGGCGGTGACGACTCTCACCGACATCTGCGCGGTCGACGGGCTGGCCGGAATCTATATCGGGCCCGCCGATCTGGCGATCTCGATGGGCCACGCCCCGGTCGGATCGACGAGACACCCGGAAGTGCTCGACGCGATCGTGCGCATTCATCGCGTCGCCACCGAAGCCGGACTGGTCACCGGGATTCACGCCAGCGAGGGAAAGACCGGTCACGGGATGGCGCAGCTCGGCTTTCGGATGATCACCCTGGCTGCCGAATCGCAGGCGTTGCGGCGCGGAGCGATCGAGCACCTACGCGAGGCGACCGGGCAGTGACCGACGACCAAACGGCGATTCGCGAACTGATAGCCGGCTATGCGCTCGCCCTTGACGCAGGCGACATCGATGCGTGCGTGCAGCTGTTCACCGCCGATGCGGAATTCTTGGTCTATGGACGCTCTTTCGCCGGACACGAGGGGATTGCCAAAATGTTCCGTGATGCGCCCCGCGGACTGCACATGACCGGTGTCTCGCGCATAGACGTCGGCGACGACACCGCGACCGCACGCTCGCAGGTGCTGTTCGTCCGAGCGGGCGACCTGCACCTGCGGCCCGCGCTGTACGACGACGAATTCATCCGCCGCGACGCGCAGTGGCGTTTCCAGCGGCGGCGTTGCCAATTCGTCACTAGTCACGGTCTGTCCGACAGCCCCGAGGTGCCGTCATCGTGAGCGTCGCACTCGTCACCGGCGCCGCGGGCGGCCAGGGCTGGGCTATCGCCAAAAAGCTTCGTGCGCAGGGGTATTCCGTCGCGGCGTGCGACCGGCGGGCCGATGACGTCGTCGCCGCGGTCGCCGAATTGGGTGACGACGAGGTGATCGCGATCGAGCTCGACGTGACCAGCGAACAGCAGTGGCAGACCGCGGTCGAAAAGACGGTGGACCGATTCGGGCTACTGAGCGCACTGGTCAACAACGCCGGGGTGCTGCACCGCGCCGCCCTGTCCGACGAGACGGTCGAGGATTTCGAAAACGCCTGGCGGGTCAACTGTCTGGGTGCGTTCCTGGGCATGCGCGCCGCGCTCGCTGCGATGCGGGAGGCCGAACACGCGTCCATCGTCAACATTTGCAGCACGGGAGCGATCCGCCCGTTCCCCGCGCACTGCGCCTACGGATCGTCGAAGTGGGCGCTGCGGGGTCTGACCCAAACCGCGGCGGCCGAACTGGCCCCGTCCGGTATCCGGGTCAATGCGGTGTTCCCCGGACCGATCGCGACCTCGATGCTCGATGAGGACACACAGGCCCGGCTGACGGCGACGGCGCCATTCGGGCGGCTCGGGCAGCCCACCGAAATCGCCGACGCGGTCGCCTTCCTGGTGTCGGACGCGGCGTCGTTCATCACCGGTTCGGAGCTGGTCGTCGATGGTGGGCAATGTCTGCAGATTCGATGAGGACGACATGAGAACGGACTTGTCGGTGGGCATCATCGGTGCCGGTCCGGGCGGGCTGGCTCTGGGAATCCTGCTGGCCCGCTCGGGTTTTCACAACTTCACCATCTTCGACCGTGAAGACGACGTCGGTGGCACCTGGCGGATCAACACCTATCCGGGCCTGGCTTGCGACGTGAAGTCGCATCTGTATTCGTTCTCCTTCGACTTGAATCCGCAATGGTCGCGGCTGTGGTCGCCGCAGCCCGAGATCCTCGCCTACTTCGAGCGCTGCGCCGACAAATACAGGCTGCGGCCCCACCTGAAACTGCGCACCGAAATCCGCACGGCGCGTTGGGAAGAAAACTCCCAGCAGTGGTGTCTGACCACCGGCAGCGGCGAACAACACCGCTTCGATGTCGTGGTCTCGGCCGTCGGGCTGTTCACCCGGCCGCTGTTTCCGGAGCTCGTCGAGCAGGAGCCGTTCACCGGAATCGTGATGCACTCGTCGCGATGGGACCATTCGGTCGAGCTCGAGGGCGCACGGGTGGCCGTGCTGGGCACCGGGTCGACGGCTTCGCAGCTGCTGCCCGAATTGGCGAAGGTGGCCGGCCAGGTGTACTCGGTGCAACGCTCGCCGACGTGGATTCTGCCGAAGCCGGACCGGCACTACACCCGACGGGAGCGCTGGGCCTTCGCCCATCTGCCGTTCGCCAAGAAGCTGTACCGAACCCGGCTGTGGTTGCGCAGCGAATCCAACATCTCGGTGATCGAGCATGGCAGCGAAAAGACTCAGGATTTCACCGGCATCGCCCTCGGCCTGCTGGAAAAGACCGTTGCCGACCAGGAATTGCGGCAGAGGCTGACTCCGGATCACCCGATAGGCTGCAAGCGGCTGGTGTTCTCGTCGGACTACCTGCCGGCGCTGACCCGGCCCAACGTCGAAGTGCTGACCAGTCCCGCGCGATACCTGCGGGCCCGATCGCTGGTCACCGAGGACGGCACCGAACGCGAAGTCGACGTCGTGGTGTGCGCGACCGGTTACGCGGCGGCCGACTACCTCGGACAGCTGGATGTTTCCGGGGAAGGCGGAACGACACTGCGCGAGGTCTGGAGCGAAGGGGCGCATGCGTATCTCGGCATGGCCGTTCCCGGATTCCCGAACTTCTTCATGCTCTATGGACCGAACACGAACGTCGGCTCCAACAGCGTGATCTTCATGCTGGAAGCTCAGGCACGCTACATCGTGCGCGCGCTGAAGTACATGCGGCGCAAGGGCAAGACGTATGTGGCGGTGCGGCCCTCGGCGCTGGCGCAGTTCATCGCCAAGATCGACCAGTGGATGGTCGGCACTGTGTGGACCACCCAGTGCAGCAACTACTTCCGCGCCGCTAATGGGCGCGTGGTCACGCAGTGGCCGCGCAGCGCGCGTAGCTTCTGGGAGATGACGCGCAGGTTCAAGCCCGCCGACTTCATGTTCTCCCGTCGCCCACAGCACGCCTTGTTCGCTGCCGACGGCGAGGCTGTCATCGCGCCCCAGCGGTCGAGTCGATGACGGAATTGGACGGCGCGGCGCGCCTCGATCCCGTGCTGCGCGCGGTTGCGAACACCCGAACGGCCTTCTCCCCGGAGGCGATCGAGCTGATGCGCGGGCCGTTCGACCAGCGCCGCCGGGAAGCCGCCGCACTCACCGAGATGCCGGGCGTGGCGATCACCAGCGATGAAGTCGGTGCCGTTCCCGTCCGCATTTATCGTGGCGGGCCGTCGCCGGCACCGGTGGTCGTCTACTGCCACGCGGGCGGATTCGTGCTGGGAAACCTCGACACCGATCACCGGCAGTGCGCCGAACTCGCCCGCCGCGGCCGCTGCACGGTGGTGTCGGTCGATTACCGGCTGGCCCCGGAGCACCCCTATCCGGCCGCGCTCGACGATGCGATCGCGGTGCTGAACTGGGTGGCCGGCAGTGCGGCGGAATTGGACGTCGACGCCGCGCGGCTGGCCGTCGCGGGCAGCAGCGCCGGGGGCACTTTGGCCGCATCCATGGCGCAGCGTGCCGCCGACGGATCGCTGCCGCCCGTCGTGTTCCAACTGCTGCACCAGCCGGTGCTCGATGATCGCGCCACCGCGTCGAAAGCGGAGTTTCGCACCAGTCCGGCCTTCGACAGCGAGGCAGCCGAACTGATGTGGCGCTACTACCTGGGCGAGGGATCACCTGATGCGGTGCCGGCCCGGTGCACCGAATTACGCGGTTTGCCACCAACTTTGATCACCTGCGCGGAAGTCGATCCGTTCCGCGACGAAGCGATCGACTACGCGCAGCGGCTGCTGCACGCCGGAGTATCCACCGAACTGCACGTCTTTCCCCGCACCTGCCACGGCTTCGATTCACTGCTGCCCGACTGGTCGGACTCACAACGGCTGTTCACGCTGCAAGGCAACGCCCTGACGAACGCCTTCTACGGCAACTAGCCGGGCATCCGACGAAACATGTTGGAATACAACCATGGCTATCATCCCGCCGGCACCAGAGAAGCTCACCAACAGGGACTTCCCGGTGCTGTGGCCGGTAGGCACCAGATGGGCCGACAACGACATGTTCGGCCATCTCAACAACGCGGTTTACTACCAGCTGTTCGACACCGCGATCAATGCCTTCATCACCATCGGCACCGGGCTTGAGCCGACCTCGATGCCGGCGCTGGGTGTCGTCGCCGAGTCGGGCTGCCGTTATTTCTCCGAACTGCAATTCCCGCAAAGCCTCGAGGTGGGCCTTGCCGTGACACGGCTGGGCCGCAGCAGCGTCACCTACCGGCTGGGCGTGTTCGAGTCCCAAGAGGGCGCGAAAGAAGGTCAAGTGTCGCGGCCGGTCACCGCGGTCGGGCATTGGGTGCACGTCTACGTCGACCGGGCCAGCCGTAAACCGGTCCCGATTCCCGACCCCATCCGGGCCCTGCTGTCGACGGCCTGCGTCGATGGGGAATCGGCCTAGAGCCCGAGATAGCGCCCTGCGCTGGGGCTTTCGCTTGCCCGGCTATGCTTCGCCAATGCCCGTTTTGAGCAAAACCGTCGAGGTTGACGCCAACGCCCCCGCCGTCATGGCCATCGTCGCGGACTTCGAGCGGTACCCGGAATGGAGTGACGGGGTCACGGGCTGCTGGGTGCTTGCCCGCTATGACGACGGCCGCCCCAGCCAGCTGCGCCTGGACGCCGCCTATCAAGGCTTCGAGGGCGTCTACATCCAGGCCGTGTACTACCCGGGCCCGAACCAGATCCAGACGGTCATGCAGCAGGGCGAGCTGTTCAAGAAACAGGAGCAGCTGTTCAGCGTGGTGGAAATGGGCGCCGCGAGCCTGCTGACGGTGGACATCGACGTCGAACCGTCGATGCCCGTGCCGGCGCCGCTGGTGAAGTCGATGCTGAACAACGTGCTCGACCACCTCGCGGACAACCTCAAGCAACGCGCCGAGCAGCTGGCCGCGAGCTAGCGGCAACCCCCGCTAACCGAAAATCCCGGCCCCGTTCAGCATTTCGGTCAGCCGCTGTGCGGCGTCGGTGAATTGCCAGACCGTGCGCTCGATCACCGCGGGCGCATCGCGGCGGCGCAGCGCGGCGATCAGCTGCCGGTGATTCTCGACCGCGGCAACACCCCAGTGCGGGTCGTTCGCGTACACCAGCACCGGCATATATCGCGCGGCGTTGAGCAGGAACCAGGCGAGTTTGATCCGCCCGCTGGCCTGGTTGAAGACGCGATGGAACGAGAATTCGATCCCCGCGATGGTTTCGGGATCACTGGAGCCGACGGCCGCCGCGAGCGAATTGTTGATGCGCTCGAGCTCATCGATTTCGGTCTCGGTGATGTGGTCGGTGGCCGCCTCGGCCAGTTCCCTGGCGATGGTCGCCTGCAGCCAGAAAATATCGTCGATGTCTTGCCGGGACAACGGCAGCACCACGTGGCCGCGGTGCGGCTCCAGCTGAACCATGCCCTCACCGCGCAGCTTCAGCAGCGCCTCGCGCACCGGTGTGACACTGACCCCGAGTTCGGCCGCGGTCTCATCGAGGCGTATGAAGGTGCCCGGGCGCAGTGTCCCCGACATGATCGCCGCCCGCAGGTGGCCCGCGACCTCGTCCGACAACTGCGCCCGGCGCAGCTGTCGCCGCCTGCCGTGGGGTCGCGTAGATAGAGGTACGTTCACGTCGGTGGCCAGGGCTTTCGGGGCGATTTTCAGGGTGTTTTCAGGTTGTAACGGGGCTTGTCATCAGGGCGGTAAGGCCATAGTGTGACCCACACAACACTATGTTTTATCAAATATCAACCTGTCGCAAGCGGTGCGCGAGTGAAGGGAAGGCATTAGTTGACCGCGCAACTTGCTAGCCACGAGGCACAAGCATCGCAGCCTGCACACCCGAACGAGCAGCCGTATCTGGCCCGGCGCCAGAACTGGGTCAATCAGCTCGAGCGGCACGCGCTGATGCAGCCGCAGGCCGTCGCGCTGCGGTTCATGGGGCGCACTTTGACGTGGGCTGACCTACAGCGAAGGGTCAGCGCGCTGGCCGGAGCGCTGAGCCGCCGCGGGGTCGGCTCTGGCGACCGGGTCATGATTCTGATGCTCAACCGCCCGGAGTTCGTCGAGGCGATGCTGGCCACCAACCTGCTCGGCGCTATCGCGGTTCCGCTGAACTTCCGGCTCACCCCGTCCGAAATCGGCCTCCTGGTCGAAGACTGCGAGGCGCGGGTCATGGTCACCGAAGCCGTACTGGCTCCGGTGGCCACCGGGGTCCGCGACATCGAGCCGCTGCTGGGCACGGTGATCGTGGCCGGCGGCGCAGGCGACGACAGCTTGCTCGGTTACGAAGACCTGATCGACGAGCCCGGCGGCCCGGCCGAGCCGGCGGACGTCCCGAACGACTCGCCGGCCTTGATCATGTACACCTCGGGCACCACCGGGCGTCCCAAGGGCGCGGTGCTCACCCACACCAACTTGACCGGTCAGACGATGACCGGGCTCTACACCAACGGCGCCGACATCAACAACGACGTCGGCTTCATCGGTGTCCCGCTCTTCCACATCGCCGGGGTCGGCAACCTGCTAGGTGGGCTGCTGCTGGGCCTGCCGACGGTGATCTATCCCCTCGGTGCGTTCGAACCGGGCCAGCTACTCGACGTGCTGGCGGCTGAGAAGGTCACCGGTATCTTCCTGGTTCCCGCCCAATGGCAGGCGGTCTGCGCCGAGCAGCAAGCCCGCCCCCGCGACCTGAAGCTGCGGATCATGTCGTGGGGCGCCGCCCCCGCTCCGGATGCGCTGCTGCGCGAGATGTCGGCGACGTTCCCCGGCACCCAGATCCTGGCCGCGTTCGGGCAGACCGAGATGTCCCCGGTCACCTGCATGCTGCTGGGCGAGGACGCGATCCGTAAGCGCGGATCGGTCGGCAAGGTGATCCCGACGGTCGCCGCCCGTGTGGTCGACGAAAACATGAACGACGTGCCGATCGGCGAGGTCGGCGAAATCGTCTATCGGGCACCCACATTGATGAGCGGGTACTGGAACAACCCGGAGGCCACCGCGGAAGCGTTCGCGGGGGGCTGGTTCCATTCCGGCGACCTCGTCCGGATGGACGAGGAGGGCTACATCTGGGTGGTGGACCGCAAGAAGGACATGATCATCTCCGGCGGCGAGAACATCTACTGCGCCGAGGTGGAGAACGTTCTCGCTGGTCATCCCGGCATCGTGGAGGTCGCCGTCATCGGCCGCGTCCACGAGAAGTGGGGCGAGGTGCCGATCGCGGTCGTGGCGATCATCGAGGACGGACCCCGGCTCGACGACCTGGACGAGTTCCTGACCGAGCGGCTCGCACGCTACAAGCACCCCAAAGCACTCGAGATCGTCGACGCGTTGCCCCGCAACCCGGCCGGCAAGGTCCTCAAGACTGAGCTGAGGGTTCGCTACGGTGACGCGGACGCAGCTCAAAAGCAGGCTACTTCAAGGGATTTCACGGCGGGGGAGGAAACCTGATCGAGACTGTAACGTTTGCCCACTGTTGACGAAGGGTTAATTGTGCAGATGCGGTTCACACGTGCTTGGCCATCGGGTACATTCCTGTGGTCTCCGTTACTACTTGCCAGTAGGGAGTCGGTGGTCACACATGTGGGTCCGGGGCAAGGTAGGGGTACCCCCAGCCGCCCAGCGACGAGGGGTGGGGGTCCCCCTAGCAGCGCAGTGGCGAGGGGGAAAGGCGTGCGACATGATTCGCGGCGCCGCGAGGCGGGCGGTGCCGGTGTGAGGGGGCAGTGGTGACAACGTCGTCGCGTCCGCACTTGGTCGGCTACGTGCGCGACCAACTGGAGACACCGCTGACCCTGATCGGCGGATTCTTCCGGATGTGTGTCCTGACCGGCGGGGCGTTGTTCCGGCGGCCATTCCAGTGGCGCGAGTTCGTCTTGCAGTGCTGGTTCATCATGCGGGTCGCATTCCTGCCGACGGTCTTCGTCTCGATCCCGCTGACCGTGTTGCTGATCTTCACCCTCAACGTGCTGCTGGCGCAGTTCGGTGCCGCCGACTTGTCGGGCGCCGGCGCGGCGATCGGTGCGGTCACCCAGCTCGGCCCGTTGACCACGGTGCTGGTGGTGGCCGGCGCCGGATCGACCGCAATCTGCGCCGACCTGGGCGCGCGCACCATCCGCGAGGAAATCGACGCGATGGAGGTGCTCGGCATCGACCCGATCCACCGGCTGGTGGTCCCCCGGGTGCTCGCCGCGACCCTGGTCGCCACGCTGCTCAACGGCCTGGTCATCACCGTCGGCCTGGTGGGCGGCTACCTCTTCGGGGTGTACCTGCAGAACGTCTCGGGTGGTGCCTACCTGGCCACCCTGACCACGATCACCGGCCTGCCCGAGGTCATGATCGCGACCATCAAGGCCGCGATCTTCGGCCTGATCGCCGGTCTGGTCGGCTGCTTCCGCGGGCTGACGGTGCGCGGCGGCTCCAAGGGCCTGGGTACCGCCGTCAACGAAACCGTGGTGCTCTGCGTCGTCGCGCTGTACGCGGTGAACGTCGTGCTCACCACGATCGGCGTGCGATTCGGGACGGGGCACTGACATGTCAACCGCTGCCGTCTTACGCGCCCGCTTTCCCCGGGCAGCCGAAAACCTCAATCGCTACGGCGGTGCAGCCGGCCGCGGCCTCGACGACATCGGCCAGATGGCCTGGTTCGGAGCGGTGGCGCTCGGGCAGATCCCGCACGCGCTGCGCAACTACCGCAAGGAGACCTTGCGGCTGATCGCCCAGATCGGCATGGGCACCGGCGCCATGGCCGTGATCGGCGGCACCGTCGCCATCGTCGGCTTCGTCACGCTGTCCGGTAGCTCCCTGGTCGCCATCCAAGGCTTCGCCTCCCTGGGAAACATCGGCGTCGAGGCGTTCACCGGCTTCTTTGCCGCACTGATCAACGTCCGCATCGCCGCGCCCGTCGTCACCGGCATCGCGATGGCCGCCACCGTCGGCGCCGGCGCCACCGCGGAGCTGGGCGCCATGCGGATCAGCGAAGAGATCGACGCCCTGGAAGTGATGGGCATCAAGTCGATCTCGTTCCTGGCGACCACCCGGATCATGGCCGGGCTCGTGGTGATCATCCCGATCTATTCGATGGCCATCATCATGACTTTCCTGTCCCCGCAGATCACCACGACGGTGATCTATGGACAGTCCAACGGCACCTACGACCACTATTTCCGGACGTTCCTGCGTCCTGATGACGTGTTCTGGTCATTTGTGGAGGCCATCCTGATCACGGCCGTCGTGATGATCACCCACTGCTTCTACGGCTACAACGCCGGCGGCGGACCCGTCGGTGTGGGTGAGGCCGTCGGTCGCTCGATGCGCTTCTCACTGGTCTCGGTGCAGGTTGTCGTGTTGTCCGCCGCGTTGGCGCTTTACGGCGTCAACCCGAACTTCGCCTTAACGGTGTAGCGCCATGACCCGACCCGGAAAGATCAACGCAGCGCGGAACCCGCCCTACAAGTTGGCGGGCGTCGGCTTGCTGGTCATCGCTGTGCTCGTGTTCGTGATGGTCTACGGGCAGTTCCGCGGCGACTTCACCCCCAAGACCAAGTTGACGATGCTGGCCGCGCGGGCCGGGCTGGTGATGGACCCGGGCTCGAAGGTCACTTACAACGGGGTCGAGATCGGCCGGGTGGATGCCATCTCCGAGATCGTCCGCGACGGTAAGCCGGCGGCCAAGTTCACCCTGGACGTCTACCCCAGGTACCTATCGCTGATCCCGTCCAACGTGAACGCCGACATCAAGGCGACCACGGTGTTCGGTGGCAAGTACGTGTCGCTGACGACGCCGCAGAATCCGTCGCCGCAAAAGCTCAGCGCGCAGTCGGTCATCGACGCGAGGACGGTGACGACGGAGATCAACACGTTGTTCCAGACCATCACCTCGATCTCGGAGAAGGTGGATCCGGTCAAGCTGAACCTGACGCTGAGCGCGGCCGCGCAGTCGCTGGCCGGCCTCGGCGACAAGTTCGGGCAGTCGATCGTCAACGCCAACGCCGTCCTCGACGACGTCAACCCGCAGATGCCGCAGATCCGCCACGACATCCAGCAGCTGGCCGGCCTCGGCGACACCTACGCCAACGCCTCGCCCGACCTGTTCGACTTCCTCAACAACGCCGTCGTCACTTCCCGCACGATCAACCAGCAGCAAAAGGATCTGGACCAAGCGCTGTTGTCGGCGGCCGGGTTCGGCAACACCGGTGCGGAGATATTCGAGAAGGGCGGGCCGTACCTGGCGCGTGGCGCCGAGGACCTGGTGCCGTCGGCGCAACTGCTGGACACCTACAGCCCGGCGATCTTCTGCACGCTGCGCAACTACCACGACATCGAGCCGAAGGCCGCCTCGTTCCTCGCCGGCAACGGGTACTCGCTGAACGCCCACACCGAGGCGCTCTCCGGCCTTGGATTGCTGGCCAACCCGGTCTCGGCGGTAGCCACGATCGCCAGCCTGGTCGGCGGCCTGGCCGGCGTGGTCGGTGGAGCGCCGAACCCCTACATCTATCCCGAGAACCTGCCCCGGGTGAACGCCCGCGGCGGACCGGGCGGTGCGCCGGGCTGCTGGCAGCACATCACCCATGACCTCTGGCCCGCACCCGAGTTGGTGATGGACTCCGGCAACAGCATCGCGCCGTACAACCACCTCGACACCGGTTCGCCCTACGCGATCGAGTACGTCTGGGGCCGTCAGGTAGGGGATAACACGATCAACCCATGAAAATCACCGGTACGCTCGTCCGACTCAGCATCTTCTCCCTGGTGCTGCTGCTGTTCACTGTCATGATCATCGTGGTGTTCGGTCAGATGCGGTTTGACCGCACCAACGCGTATTCGGCGGAATTCAACAACATCAGCGGGCTGCGGCAGGGCCAATTCGTCCGCGCCTCCGGGGTGGAGATCGGCAAGGTCGACTCGGTGCAGCTGGCCGACGGCGGCAAGCGCGTGCGGGTGAAGTTCAACGTCGACCGCTCGGTTCCGCTGTATCAGTCGACGACGGCACAGATCCGCTACCTCGATCTGATCGGCAACAGGTACCTGGAGCTCAAGCGTGGCGACGGTGAAGGCGCCGACAAGGTGCTGTCGCCGGGTGGATTCATCCCGATGTCGCACACCTCGCCGGCACTCGACCTCGACGCACTGATCGGTGGCTTCAAGCCGCTGTTCCGGGCGCTGGACCCGGAGAAGGTCAACACCATCGCGACCGCGCTCGTCACGGTGTTCCAGGGTCAGGGCGGCACCATCAACGACATCCTCGACCAGACCGCGCAGCTGACGAGTCAGATCGGCGAGCGTGACCAGGCCATCGGCGAGGTGATCAAGAACCTGAACATCGTCCTGGACACGACGGTCCGGCACCGCCAGCAATTCGATCAGACCATCAACAACCTCGAGGTGCTGATCACCGGGCTCAAGGACCACGGCGACCAACTGGCCGGCGGGACCGCGCACATCAGCAACGCCGCCGGCACCGTCGCCGACCTGCTGGGCGAGGACCGCGCACTGCTGCACAAGACCATCAACTACCTGGATGGGATTCAGCAGCCGCTGATCGACCAGCAAGATCAACTGCAGGACTACCTCAAGAAGGTGCCGACCGCGCTGAACATGATCGGGCGCGCCATCGGGTCCTACGGCGACTTCGTGAACTTCTACGCCTGCGACATCACGTTGAAGATCAATGGTCTGCAGGGCGGTGGCCCGGTCCGCACGGTCCGGCTCTTCCAGCAGCCGACGGGTAGGTGCACGCCGCAATGAGAACGCTGGAACCCCCGAACCGGCTTCGGATCGGCCTGATGGGCATCGTGGTCACGGCGCTCGTGATCGGCGTCGGACAGAGCTTCACCAGTGTCCCGATCCTGTTCGCGAAGCCCGCTTACTACGGGCAGTTCACCGACTCCGGCGGAATCAGCACCGGCGACAAGGTGCGCATCGCCGGCATGGATGTCGGCAAGGTGGAGGCGCTCAAGATCGACGGTGACCACATCGAGGTGAAGTTCTCGATCGGCACGAACACCATCGGCACCGAGAGCCGGCTGGCGATCAAGACCGACACCATCCTCGGTAAGAAGGTCATGGAGATCGAGGCGCGGGGCTCCCAACAGCTACGGCCCGGGGCCTCGCTGCCGATCGGCCAGAGCACGACGCCCTATCAGATCTACGACGCCTTCTTCGACGTCACCAAGGCAGCCTCCGGCTGGGACATCGACATGGTCAAGAAGTCGTTGCATGTGCTTTCGGAGACCATCGACCAGACCTACCCGCACCTGAGCGCAGCGCTCGACGGTGTCGCCAAGTTCTCCGACACGGTGGGCAAACGCGACGCGGAGGTCAAGCATCTGCTCGCCCAGGCCAACCAGGTGGCCAGCGTCCTCGGCGACCGCAGCGAGCAGGTCGACCGCCTGCTGGTGAACGCCAAGACGCTGCTGGCCGCGTTCAACGAACGCGGACAAGCCATCAACGCGCTGCTGGGCAACATCGCCGCTTTCTCGGAGCAGGTGAAGGGCCTGATCAACGACAACCCGAACCTCAACCACGTGCTGGAGCAATTGCGCACGATCAGCCAGATCCTGGTTGAGCGCAAAGACGACGTGGCGGCGGGTCTGACCGAGGTCGGCCATTTCCTTCCGTCATTGAACGAGGCCATCGCGTCGGGACCGTTCTTCAAGGTGGTCCTGCACAACCTGGCGCTCTACCAGATCATCCAGCCGTGGGTGGACGCCGCATTCAAGAAGCGCGGCATCGACCCGGAGAACTTCTGGCGCGGTGCCGGTCTGCCGGAATACCGCTGGCCCGACCCCAATGGCACCCGGTTCCCCAACGGTGCGCCGCCGCCGGCGCCGCCGGTGCTGGAAGGCACCCCGGAGCATCCGGGGCCGGCCATCCCACCCGGGTCGCCGTGCTCGTACACGCCGGCGAACCCCGGCGGCAACGTCACCGTCGGCGACGAGGGTCTGCCGCGGCCGTGGAACCCGCTGCCCTGTGCGGGTGCCGGCGCCGGCCCGTTCGGCGGCCCCGGCTTCCCCGCGCCGGTCGACGTCGCGGCGTCACCGCCGAACCCCGACGGGCTGCCGCCCACTCCCGGTATTCCGATCGCCGGGCGTCCGGGTGATCCACCTCCGAACGCTCCGGGCACACCGGTGCCGCTGCCGACGCAAGCACCGCCCGGCGCGCGTACCGAGAACCTGGCGCCGGCCGGTCCGGTCCCGCCCCCGTCGCAATTCGCGCCGGGACTGCCGCCGGGCCCACCGGCCCCGCCCGGGCCGGGGAACCAGTTGCCGGCACCGTTCATCAATCCGGGCGGATCGGGCGGTAGCGGTGTCACGGGAGGTAGCCAGAATTGAGCACCATCTTTGACATCCGCAACGTGCGGCTACCGAGGATGTCCCGGACGACGGTCATCATCGGGTCGCTGGTGGTGGTCGTGGCGCTGGTCGTCGGCTATGTCGGTTACCGGCTGTTCGAGAAGTTGACGAACAACACCGTGGTCGCCTACTTCCCGGCGGCGAACGCGCTCTACAAGGGGGACAAGGTCCAGATCATGGGCCTGCGGGTCGGCGCGATCGACAACATCGAGCCGGTCGGCGACAAGATGAAGGTGACGTTCCACTACGAGAACAAATACAAGGTTCCCGCCAACGCCTCCGCGGTGATCCTCAACCCCACCCTGGTGGCGTCGCGCGCGATCCAGCTGGAACCGCCCTACAAGGGTGGGCCGGTGCTGAACGACAACGCCGTGATCCCCGAAGAGCGCACCCAGGTGCCGGTGGAGTGGGACGAACTGCGCAACAGCATCACCAACATCATCTCGAAGCTGGGTCCCACCAAGGAGCAGCCGACGGGGCCGTTCGGTGAGGTCATCTCGTCGTTCGCCGACGGTCTGGCCGGCAAGAGCAAGCAGATCAACACCGCGCTCAACAGCCTGTCGTCGGCGTTGAACGCGTTGAACGAGGGCCGCGGCGACTTCTTCGCGGTGGTGCGCAGCCTGGCGCTGTTCGTCAACGCGCTGCACCAGGACGACGCGCAGTTCGTCGCGCTGAATCAAAACCTGGCAGATGTCACCGGCCGGCTGGCGAGCTCCGACGGCGACCTCTCCAATGCCATCCAGCAGTTCGACAGTCTGCTGACCACCGTGCGCCCGTGGCTGAACAAGAACCGCGAGGTGCTGTCCACCGACGTCAACAACCTGGCCACCGCTACGAACACGCTGCTGCAACCCGATCCGCTGAACGGGCTGGAGACCGCCCTGCACGTCCTGCCGACGGCCGCGGCCAACATCAACCAGATCTATCACCCGTCGCACGGTTCGGTGGTGGCCATTCCGGCGATCACCAACTTCGCGAACCCGATGCAGTTCATCTGCAGCTCGATTCAGGCCGGCAGCCGGCTTGGCTACCAGGAATCCGCCGAACTGTGTGCGCAGTACCTGGCGCCGGTCCTGGACGCGATCAAGTTCAACTACCTGCCGTTCGGTATCAACGCCTTCAGCACCGCCGAGACGTTGCCCAAGCAAGTCGCGTACTCCGAAGACCGGCTGCACCCGCCCAACGGCTACAAGGACACGACCGTCCCCGGGATCTGGGTGCCGGATACACCGACCTCGCACCGCAACACCCAGCAAGGCTGGATCGTGGCTCCGGGTATGCAGGGCCAGCAAGTCGGGCCGATCACCGCGGGCCTGATGACGCCCGACTCGCTTTCCGAACTGATGGGCGGCCCGAACATCGAACCCGTTCAATCGAACCTGCAGACGCCGCCGGGGCCGCCGAACGCCTACGACGAGAACCCGATCCTGCCGCCCATCGGGCTGCGGGCCCCGACGCCGATCCAGCCGCCGGCGCCCGGTCCGAACGTCCTGCCGGGTCCCGTCGCTCCGACGCCGGCGCCGGTGGGCGCGACGGCACCCAACGCCGGCGGTCCGCCGGTGCCCGCTGACGCAGGGCTGGGCCAGTGACCGCGCTGCGCGCGGCGAGCGCGCTGATCCGACACCGTGCCTGGCAGGGCCTGGTGTTGCTGGTGATCGCCACGGTGCTGAGCTCCTGCGGGTGGCGAGGCATCTCCAACGTGGCGATTCCGGGCGGCCCGGGCAACGGGACGGGGGCTTACACCGTCTACGTGCAGGTGCCGGACACCCTGGCGATCAACGGCAACAGCAAGGTGATGGTCGCCGACGTCTTCGTCGGCTCGATCAAGGCCATCAACCTGAAGAACTGGGTGGCCACCTTGACGCTGGGCATCAAGGGCGGCGTCAAGCTCCCGAAGAACGCCATCGCAAGGATCGGCCAGACTTCGCTGCTGGGTTCTCAGCACGTGCAGCTGGCCGCCCCGCCGAACCCGTCGCCGGAGCTGCTGAGGGACGGCGACACTATTCCGCTGAAGAATTCGTCCTCGTATCCGACCACCGAGCAGACGCTGGCCAGCCTGTCGTTGATCTTGCGTGGGGGCGGCATCCCGAACCTGGAGGTGCTGCAGAACGAGGTCTACAACATCTTCAACGGGCGGGGGGAACAGATCAGGTCCTTCCTGGGCAAGCTGGACACCTTCACCACCCAGCTCAACCAGCAGCGTGACGACATCACCCACGCGATCGACTCCACCAACCGGCTGCTGGTTTACGTCGGTGGGCGGTCGGATGTCCTCGATCGAGTGCTGACCGACATTCCGCCGTTGATCAAGCATTTCGCCGACACCAAGAACCTGCTGATCAACGCCATCGATGCGGTGGGCCGGCTCAGCGGGTCCGCCGACCAGTACCTGTCGGAGGCCCGCGCGCCGCTGCACACCGACCTGCAGGCACTGCAATGCCCGCTGAAGGAACTCGGCCGCTCGTCGCCGTATCTGATCGGCGCGCTGAAGCTGATCCTGACCCAGCCGTTCGACATCGACACCGTCCCGAAGATGTTCCGCGGTGACTACGTGAACATCTCGCTGACGCTTGACGTGACCTACAGTTCCGTCGACAACGCGTTCCTCACCGGAACCGGATTGTCGGGCGCTCTGCGGGCACTCGAGCAGTCCTTCGGCCGCGACCCGGAGACGATGATTCCCGACGTGCGCTACACGCCGAACCCGAATGACGCGCCCGGCGGCCCGCTGGTGGAAAGGGGGGACCGGAATTGCTGACTCCGTTCATTAGACGCCAGCTGTGGCTGTTCCTGGTCCTGACGGTTGTCTCGCTGCTGGTACTCGGCATCTACTACCTGCAGGTTCCGAGCCTGATGGGGATCGGCCGGTACTCGCTCAAGGCCGAGTTGCCCGCGTCGGGTGGTCTCTACCCGACAGCCAACGTGACGTATCGCGGCATCACGATCGGCAAGGTCACCGGCGTCGAGCCGACCGAGCATGGCGCCGAGGCGACGATGAGCATCGACAGCCAGTACAAGATCCCGGTCGATACGGTCGCCAACGTCCACTCGGTTTCCGCGGTCGGTGAGCAGTATCTGGACCTGGTCTCGACCGGGAACCCCGGAAAGTATCTCGCCGACGGACAAACCATCACCAAGGGCACGGTGCCGGCCGAGATCGGGCCGGCGCTCGACACCGCTAACCGCGGGCTCGAGGCGTTGCCGAGGGACAAGATCGGCAAGCTGCTCGACGAGACGGCAGAGTCAGTCGGCGGCCTGGGCCCGGCGCTGCAGCGCCTGGTTGACTCCACGCAGGCGATCGTCGGCGATTTCCGGACGAACATCACCAACGTCAACGACATCATCCAGAACTCCGGGCCGGTACTGGACAGCCAAGTGAAGTCGGGTGACGCGATCGAGCGCTGGGCGCGCAACCTGAACACGCTCGCCGCGCAGGCCGCGCAACGCGACAGCAACGTGAAAAGCATTCTGTCCCAAGCGGCGCCGACCGCCGATCAGGTCAACGAGGTCTTCAGCGACGTGCGGGAGTCGCTGCCGCAGACGCTGGCGAATCTCGAGGTGGTGTTCGACCTGCTCAAGCGCTACCACACCGGGGTGGAGCAGGTGCTGGTGTTCCTGCCGCAGGGTGCCTCGATCGCTCAGACGGTGGCCGCTCCTTTCCCGAACCAGGCCGCACTCGACTTGGCGCTGTCGATCAACCAGCCGCCGCCATGTCTGACCGGTTTCATTCCGGCCCCGGAGTGGCGGTCTCCGGCCGACACCAGCACGGCGCCGTTGCCGTCGGGTACCTACTGCAAGATTCCGATGGATACGCCGGCCAACAGCGTGCGTGGATCGCGCAACATCCCGTGTACGGATATCCCCGGCAAGCGGGCGGCGACGCCGCGCGAGTGTCGCGACCCCAGGCCGTACGTGCCCGCCGGAACGAACCCCTGGTTCGGGGATCCGAACCAGATCCTGACCTGTCCCGCGCCGGGAGCGCGATGCGATCAGTCGGTGCGCCCGGGCATGGTGATCCCGGCGCCGTCGATCAACAACGGCATGAACCCGGCACCCTCGGACCGAGTCGCGGGGACGCCACCGCCGACCAGTGACCCCTTGACCCGGCCCGGGTCCGGTACCGTGCAGTGCAACGGACAGCAGCCCAACCCGTGCGTTTACACTCCCACCGGACCTCCCTCAGCGGTATACAGTCCCCAGAGCGGTGAACTGGTAGGGCCCGACGGTGTCAAATACTCCGTCGAAAACTCGACCAAAACAGGAGACGACGGATGGAAGGAGATGCTGGCGCCAGCCGGCTGAACCCACCACCGATGTCGATGATTAGTCGTCTGCGTCGGAGACGGCCGAAGATTCGTCAGGAATCGGACGCCGCCGCCGACGAGAGCAACACCGAGGTGACGACCGAGGATTCATCAGAATCCGAGGTCGGAGCCGACCAGACCAACACCGAGGTGACGAGCGAGGATTCATCAGAATCCGAGGTCGGAGCCGACCAGACCAGTACCGGGGTGACGGTCGAGGAGTCGGCTGAGCCCGAAACCGAAGCCACCCCGGAAGCCGAAGCCGACGAACTGCCGGAGGCCGAAGCCGAGGCCGTGCCGGCGGCCGATGATCCCGAACAGCCGGACGCCGACGCCACGACGGAGGATGCGGCCGAGGCGGATGCCGATGCCGCCGGCTCCGGGCGACCCCCGTCGGGTCTGGGCCGCGCGTGGCTGGCCGGCATTGCCGCCGCCCTCGTCCTGCTGGCCGGTGGCGTCGGTACCGGAGGCTACTTGGCGCTGCGGTATCACCACGAGAGCCAGGCAATCGCGCGTAACAACACCGCGGCGCTCAAGGCGGCGATCGACTGCGTTTCGGCGACGCAAGCGCCCGACACCAGCGCGATGATCGCGAGCGAACAAAAGATCGTCGAGTGCGGCACCGGCGCGTTCCGCGAACAGGCCATGGTCTACACCGGGATGCTCGTGCAGGCCTATCAGTCGGCGAACGTCCACGTTCAGGTCGCGGATGTGCGGGCAGCGGTCGAGCGCAATAACAACGACGGCTCGATCGATGTGCTGGTGGCAATGCGCGTGAAGGTGGCCACTGACCAGTCGCAGAACGAAACCGGCTATCGGCTGCGGGTGAAAATGGCGATCGACGAAGGCCAGTACCGAATAGCCAAGCTCGACCAGGTGACGAAGTGACGGTGGTGGTCGAGGACACTCAGACCACGGCCACCCAAGTGTCATCGGAGAATGCCTTGGCGCCCTGGCATATTCGCGCCTGCGCGTTCGCAGTCGACGTGCTGCCCGCCGCGGCCGTGGCGACGACGATGGCGTTGGTGTCGTTCGCCGTGCCGGCCCGCGGCGCGTGGTGGTGGTTGTGCATCTGTGTTCTCGGCATCGCCATCCTCTCGATGTTGGTCAACCGGTTGCTGCTGCCGACCACGCTCGGCTGGAGCCTGGGACGCGCGCTGTGCGGTATCGCGGTGACGCGGCGCGACGGCGCGGTCGTCGGCGCCTGGGGCCTGCTGCTGCGGGACCTGGCTCACCTGCTCGACACCGTCTCGGTGGTGGGATGGCTTTGGCCGCTGTGGGATTCGCGGCGCCGCACCTTCGCCGACATGCTGCTGCGCACCGAGGTCCGATCCTGCCGGCCGGAGCGGCCGCGGGCCGATATCCGGCGGTGGACGGGCATCGCGGTGCTCGCCGCGGCCGGGCTGTGCCTGGCCGGCGTCGTCGTCAGCTACGCGGTCGTCTACTCCCGCGACCGGGCGACCGATGAAACGCGGGCACAGATCGCGATCCAGGGACCGAAGATCGTCGCGCAGATGCTGACGTACGATCCGAAGTCGCTGCACGACGATTTCACGCGTGCCCAGTCGCTGGCGACCGACAACTACCGGAGTCAGCTCAAGGCTCAGCAGGACATCGTCCAAAAGGGAAACCCGGTGATCAATGAGTACTGGGTGACCGACGGCTCGATCGAATCGGCGTCGCCGGATCGGGCGACGATGCTGTTGTTCATGCAGGGGCGGCGCGGCGCGGCGCCCGAGGAGCGATACATCACCGCAACCGTCCGCGTGCAGTTCGCCAAGGACGGCGACGGCCCCTGGCGCGTCAACGACCTCACCGTGCTGACCAAGCCGAAACCGCCGGGGAACGGGAAATGAGTCCCCGGCGCAAGTTTGAGCCCGGACAGGGAGCACTGCTCGTCGCGACCGACCCGGTGACGCAGCGCCGGCCGTGGGGGCTGCCGCTGGCGAGTTCGGTCGCCGGGGTGTTGATGGCGGTGGCGATCACGCTGTCCACCCTGATCCTGATCTCGCATGAATCCCGTGAGCACGCCGCATCCAAAGACCGCGAGGTGCTCAACTACGTGACCGGGTTCATGACGGAGTTCACCTCACTTGACCCGTTTCACGCAAACGACTACATCACGCGGGTATTAGCCCAAGCCACAGGCGATTTCGCCAAGCAGTATCACGACAAAGCCAACGAGATCCTGCTGCAGGTCGCCCGGGCGGAACCCGCCAAAGGCACCATCCTCGGTGCGGCCGTGGAACGGTGGAACGACGATGGCAGCGTCACCGTAATGGTGGCGACCGAGGTCACGTCCAAGTCGCCGGATCAGAAGCAGGTGTTCGAGAACACCAACCGTTGGACGGCAACTGCTATGCGGGAAGGGAATCAGTGGAAGATAAGCAGCCTGCTGCAGGTGATCTGACCGCAGAGGTGGCCTCCGAGGAGGCCGTCGAGCGCGACGAAAGCACCTCCGCGGCAACCGAAGTCACGACGGAAACCGCCGAGGCGACCGACAGCGACGCGACGGATCAGCCCGACGGTGACGCTGAAGCGAACGCCGAGGAGACCGACGAGTCCGCTGAGTCGGGGACCGAGACCAAAAAGGGTGGCCGCCGACGGCGCAAACTGCTGGCCGGGAAAGGGATGACCATCGTCGTAGTGGTGGCGGCCCTGCTGTTCGTCGGCTCCGCGGCATTCGCGGGCGCGACCATGCAGCCCTATCTGGCGGACCGCGCGGCGGCGGCAACCAAGCTCGTCGTGGCCCGCACCGCGGCCAACGCCATCACGACGCTGTGGACCTACACGCCGGAGGACATGGACAGCCTCGCCGATCGCGCGTCGGGCTACCTCGGCGGTGACTTCGAGGCCCAGTACCGCAAATTCGTCGACGCCATCGTGGCCCCGAACAAGCAAGCCAAAATCAGCAATAGAACCCAAGTCACCGGCGCGGCGGTCGAATCACTGGACGGTTCGAACGCGGTTGTCATCGTGTACACCAACACCACCTCGACCAGCCCGCTGACCAAGAACATCCCGGCGCTGAAGTACCTGTCCTATCGGCTATTCATGAAGCGCGCTAACGGGCGCTGGATGGTGACCAGGATGACGACCGTGACCTCGCTGGATCTGACCCCGCACCCTTAGACTCACCCCGTGGCCACGTCGCCGGTATCCGAGCGATCGACCGTTGCGGCATTGCTGCTGCTGACCTTTGCCACCGGCCTGGCCGACTCGATCAGTATCTTGGTCCTCGGCCACGTGTTCGTCGCCAACATGACCGGCAACGTGATCTTCCTCGGCTTCTGGATGGCCCCGCGAACCAGCATCGACCTGACCGCGGTCTCGGTGGCGCTGCCCACCTTCATCGCCACCACCATCCTGAGCGGCCGGCTGTCCCGGCATTTCGGTGACCGGGCCCGGACCTGGATCACCACCGTGCTGACAGCGGAAATCGGGTTGCTGGTTAGCTTGTCGATCCTCGCCGGTGCGGGCGTGCTGCACTACCACGACAACACCAAACTGATCATGATCGGCTTCCTCGCGGTGACGTTCGGTCTGCAGCACTCGAGTGCGCGTCAGTTCGGAATCCAGGAACTCTCCACCACGGTGCTGACGTCGACGATCGTCAGTCTCGGTTTGGACAGCCGACTGGCCGGTGGTACGGGTGAGCGCCAAAAGCTGCGCTTCAGTGTGGTTTTCACGATGTGTGCCGGTGCTTTTCTCGGCGCGACATTGTCGCGGTTCGTCATCGCCCCGGTGTTCGCGCTGACGGCAGCCGTGGTGGCGGTCAGCCTGCTGATCTTCCGGTTCGGGCCGGGTGAGGCGAAAGCCGCTGCCGCTGAGGAAGTTTAGTTGAAGGCCAGCCAGCTGGGCAGTGCCCGCTCATGGGAATCGCAGAGCACCTGACGGGTATCGCACGACCCCCGGGGTGAACCCGCGCCGGCCCACATGCCGCCGGTGTCGCGACGCAGCACGATCGCCGACGATCCACCGCCGTCCAGCAGCACCGCGGTGTCGCTGCCCAGGCCGCGGAACAGGTCCTGCATGTTGTCCGGCGTGTAGCTGCCGCCCTCGAAGATGTACATCTCGTCGCGCTGCTTGACGTAGGCCAGGGCCGTTCGCGCGGCGCTGGGTCCGCCGTCGTGCAACTGCTGCGTCTGGCCCGGGCCCAACAGCCCGATCCCGGACACCGCGACAAACTTCTCGTTCTTGTTGAGCAGGTCCGCTACCACCGGGGTGGCGGCGTCGTAGTCGTTCTTGGTCCGCGGCCAGACCACGTATGGCGCGCCGCCCGTCGGCAGGATCATCGTCGTCAACGAGGACCAGCTCTCGCCGCCGCCCGAAAGCCCTTGCTTGCCGGGGTAAGCGGCGGTGCCGGTGACCGCCTGGTTGGCGCGGCCCTGTCCGTTGGTGTTGTCCACGAACGCGCCGAGCGGTGAGCTGCAGCCTGTCTGCCGCCACGAACCGGCCTTCTGCCCGCGCACGTCAAAGAAGTTGGCGTTGATCGCGATCGTCGGCTGCCCCATCCGCTGCCATGCCTGCAGCGGCGCGTACAGCTCGGAGGCTTGCCATAACCCCTCGCCGGTGCGGGCCCCGGGGTTGTTCTCGCAGCGCGCCTGGTCACCTTGATGCGTATCGACCAGCAGGTGCGGTGCCAGGCGCCCCGACGCATTCTTGATGATCATCAGGTGGCCGCCGTTGTTCATCTCATACCAGTGACCGCTGGCGTCCATCAGCGGCGTGGGGTGGCCGGGGCCGAAGTTGTAGACCAGATACGAGCCCTTGGTGGCGCCGATCGCGCTGGCCAGCATTTCGCGGCCGTCGGCGGCGTGGGCGGTCGGCGGTGCGATGGTGCTTGTCAGTGTGGCGCAGGCAAACATGGCCGTGAGGCCGGCCGCCAGTCGGCACAACCCGGCGCGTCGTGTCGGCACGGCAGCCCTTTCGGCCCTGATGTGGATGCAACATACACAGCATCAGTCACACCAGCCCCACTGTCAACATTAATAACAAACGTGTGACACTTCGGCCGCGCCCGAATTACGTTTGGTCGCTTACGCTTTCGGGATCCGGTTCGCTCGGGCTCGCGTCGCTTGGTTCGCCCGAGCTTTCGTGCTTGCCCGTGCGTGCCTTGTGTTGCGATTGGTGCGCCTCGGCGATCGCCATCTCGACGGCCCCGGGAATCCGGTGGAACCCGCTGCGGTCGTATATGCGCGTGACGATGCCACCCACCAACAGACCGATCACCAGCCCGATCGACGTCATCAACAACGCCTGTGAGAGACCTGCCTCGCCGGCACCGTTGAGATACACCAGCGAGCGCACGCCCAGGAACACCTGGTGCATCGGCTCGAATTCGGCGAGCCAGCGGAAGAACGGCGGCACCGCCTCCAGTGGGACCGTGGCGCCCGCCGACGGCAACCCGAGGATCACGAAAACCAGCATGCTGAACAGCAAGCCCATCGAACCCAGCACCGCGATCAGCGAACTGGATGTCACACCCACCGCGATGATCGCGAATACGCCATACGCCCACAATTGCCAGCCGAGCGCAATAGGCATGCCGAGTCCATGGGCGATGGCCATATAGACGCCCGACGTCAGCAACGCGAGCACCACCATGATTCCCCACTTCACCAACAAGGTGCGGAAGCGGGAGATGTTGGCCTGCTCGGCGAATCGATACACCGGGCCCCATTCGGCCGGCACATAACCGAGCAATGAGTCCACCAGGGTGGACACCACGATGCTGCCGGTGAAGCCGGCCAGCAGCAACAACAACGCATAGTAGAACGCCGACAGCCC
Organism: Mycobacterium sp. IDUB_19; assembly: GCF_055419445.1. Classification (NCBI taxonomy): domain Bacteria; kingdom Bacillati; phylum Actinomycetota; class Actinomycetes; order Mycobacteriales; family Mycobacteriaceae; genus Mycobacterium; species Mycobacterium sp. IDUB_19. The sequence continues at coordinate 60,245 of NZ_JBVAXR010000014.1, forward strand.
GTTGCCCGTGCCGTTGGGGAGCGGGTTGTACACGGCCGTCTTGATGTCGATCGGGCTGGCCAGTCCCGACTGCGACGCGCCGGTCAACGGCGCCCCACCGGTCTGCTGTGCGACCTCCGACGAAAGATACTGTCCCACTTTGGTATTAGCGGCAGCCATGGCCTGGCTCAGGGTCTGCCCGGCGATGCCGGCAGCCAAGGTGCCGGCTCGCTGGTTGGTGAAGATCGTGACCGAGGGCCTCTCCGCCTTGGTGGGAGTGACGGCGCTGGCGCCGAAGTCGCGCAAATTCGACGAGAACGTTGGCGGAATCACCAATTCGCCGTAGACCTGCGCCCGGTCCAGCTGCCGTTTCGCCTCGTCGTGGGTGATGACCCGAATGTCGAACTTGTTCTTATCCAGCGCGGAGAGCAGGCCATCGACGATTTTCGGCCCGGCGGTTCCGGCGTCCTCGTTCACCACGGCGATCGGGAAATGGCGCAGGTTGGTGCTCGGATTCAAAATGCCCCCGAGATACAGCGCACACAGCGCCGACATGAGGGCCAGTGTGGCGCCGACCGGCAGTGCCCAGAATCGCACTGATCTGAGTGCTTTTATGTTCCGCTTCGGGTTCGGCACCGCGTGCCGCGGCTGCACTTTCGACATGCCGGCTCCTGTCTGTCACGCCCACTCTATTTGGTCTAGCCGCCCAGCTTCGCGTGCATCTCCCAGATCAGCAGGTCCGTCGGCTCGCTCGCCGTCAGTCGTGGGCCGTCGGCGTCGGTGAGCCGAGCCGCATCGCCTTCGTACAGCTCGCCCGCACCATCGAGGGTGAGCCGGCCGCGCGGGACGAAGACGTGCAGAAACGGCGCGGTGGGCGCGGTGACGGTGTCGCCGGGTTGCAGCCGCGTCCCGCGCAGTGCCGCGCTGCGGTTGTGCAGAAAGATGGCGGCATCGCGCCCCGGTATGCCCGAGGCGATGGTCACAAGTTCGGCGCCGATGTGGCCGATCTCATGCTGCTGGTAACCCGGGGTGATGCCGATTTCGTCGGGGATGACCCACATCTGAACGAAATGCACTGGCTGCGTGGCGGAATCGTTTTTCTCCGAATGCAGGATTCCGCTGCCCGCCGACATGCGTTGCGCCAGGCCCGGATAGATCACACCGTGATTGCCGGCGGAATCCTGGTGTGTCAATTCACCTTCCAGCACCCACGTCACAATCTCCATATCTCGGTGGGCGTGGGTATCGAAACCCGCATCCGGTGCCACGACGTCGTCGTTGTTGACCACGAGCAACCCGTGGTGGGTGTTGTCCGGCTCATAGTGGTCGCCGAACGAAAACGAATGCCGGGATTTCAGCCACGGCGTCGTGGTGACCGCCCGGTCAGCCGCACGCCGAATCTCGAAGGTGGCAGGCATGACCTCAGCGTAATCACGCGCGCCGGTCAGCCCACCCCGGCGCCGAGCAGGCCCTGCGCATGCGTGAGCGCGGCCTCGAGTGCGACCAGCGTCAATCCCACCGAGCCACCCAGATGGATCTCGATCTGGTATTCCGGTTGCCCGTCCTGGGCGAATATCGGTAGGACGACGAATTCCGTTGATGCCAAATCTGTTTCGAGCGAGTCGGTAATCGATTGCAGTGTCACCATCGTCATCAGTGTGGTGAGTTGCCGGGTGACCTGCGCGGTCGGCTCCAGCGAGGCGAGTACTCCGGCCAAGCGGTTGTGCAGCGATTGGTGGGTGTCGTCGAACCGCCATGCGCCGTAGCCGCGAGCCCGGATGTCGGCGAGTACCCGTTGATGCTGCGCGATTTCGGTGCGGGTCAGCCGTGGCATCACCCGCTGCAGCCAGGCCGTGACGAAATCGTCATCGCGCCAGGCCATCGCGACCAGCCCGAACGGCGGGTCGATCGGGAAACGCTGGCCGACGGCATGCGCGCCGTCGGTACCGTGCCCGACCGCGTCGACCGTGGTCAAGTGCCGGGCACCGATCTTCGACATCGAGCAGCCCGCGCCGAGGGTGTCGTGCAGATAGGCCAGGGCATCGCGTCCGCGGTCCAGCAGCGGGAACTGCGTCCGCAGCCCGTGCACCAGGCCGAACAGCCCGCTGCCCAGGCAAAAGCGGCGGTCCCCGCGCCGCGTGACCCAGGACCGGCGTTCCAGCTCGGCGAGCACCAGGGCGCAGGTCGAGGTGCTGATCGCGCAGGCCTTCGCCAGCTCCGCCGAGGTTCGGCCGTTCGGTGAATCCGCCAGCGCGCCAAGCACGTCCATCACCCGAGAAGTGGGCGGTGACTTGGCGGTTGACGTACCCATGCCCAGCTCCCTAGCATCCGTCCAAAATGTAAGAATAACCGTCCTAATATTAGGAGAAAAGTGCTGAAGGTGGGAGTCTGGGGGCCGGGCTCGATGGGCATCATCGCGCTGCGAGGCGTGATCGACCACCCCGAGCTGGAACTGACCGATCTCGTCGTCCACAGCGACGCCAAAGCCGGACGCGACGCCGGAGAGCTGTGCGGAATAGCACCCATCGGCGTGCTGGCCACTCAGGACCCGGCGCCGATGCTCGCCGGCGACGCCGACGCGGTGGTGTACGCGGCCGGCGCCAACCTGCGTCCGCTGGAGGCCGTCGAGGACCTGGTGTCGATCCTGCGGGCCGGAAAGAACGTGGTGTCGTGTTCGGTGGTACCGCTGGTCTTTCCCGACGCCCCAGGGCCTGAGCGCGGGGCCTTCACCGATCCGCTGCGCCAGGCCGCGCTGGACGGCAAGGTGTCGTTCTTCACCACCGGCATCGACTCCGGATTCGCCAATGATGTTCTGCCACTGGTCCTTACCGGAGTATCGCGGGTCATCGAATCGGTGCGCGTGACCGAGATGTTCAACTACGCCACCTACCCGGATCGGGCCGCGGTGTACGAGATCCTCGGATTCGGCAAGCCGCCGGAGTATCAGGCTTTCGCCGCCCAGCCCGGAATCTTCACGTTCGGCTGGGGCCCGGTGTTACACCAGCTCGCCGCGGGGCTGGGCGTCAAGATCGACCACATCGAGGAGAACAACGAACGGATCCCCGCCACCGAGTCGTTCGACACGCCCACCGGGCACATCGCGGCCGGGACGATCGCGGCGATGCGCTCGACGCTGACCGGGTATGTCGGGGACACAGCAACTTTCGTCGTCGACCACGTGACGCGGATGCGCGACGACATCGCGCCGGACTGGCCGCAACCGCACATCTGTCTCCCGCCGAAGGACCTCGGCTACGGATTGGCATCCGGGCGTGGCGCCTATCGTGTCGAGATCGACGGCTCGCCGAGCATGCGCTGCGAATTCGAGATGGCCGAGCACCATGACCACGATCTGGGTGCGCGCATCGCGGGCTCATCGCGCATGGTCAACGCCATCCCCGCGGTATGCGCGGCCGCGCCCGGACTGCTGTCCGCGCTCGACCTGCCACTGATTACCGGTGCAGGCCTCCTCCGTCCGGTCGAAGGCCCGTCACCCGATAGCCGCCTGTTCTAGACGCGGCCGCGGCTGCTCGGCCGGGCGCTGGTCTGGCTTTCCCGCACGGTGCCGGCTCGTTGCCTTGCTGTTCAGCCAGCAGGCGAGGCCACCGACGAGCAGGCCGATCGCGACGCCGACGTCCGGCCGCTGCCCGAGCATCAGCCAGGTCAGCACCGCTGCGGCCGCGGGAATGATGGCGAACAGCATCGCCACCGCGGCCGCGCCGTGCAAGCTGATGGCGCGCAGGTAGAGGCTGACCGCCAGCGTGGCGTTGAGCAGCACCATGCCCGTCACCGCGACGACGGCTTTGGCCGTGTCGTGCACGGCGAAGGGCGTGAGTAGCGCGAGCGCCACCGCGGGCAGCAGCGCGACCGCATTCTGCACCGCGCTCATGGTGCGGAAGTCGACCCCGGCGCAGAACCGCTGCTGGTACACGCCGCCCGCCGAAAGCCCAAGCAGCCCAGCCACAAGCAGCAACATGACCGGGTCGACGCCGTGTGTGCCCAGCAGCCGTCTGGCGCATGCGGCGAACACCGCGACGACACCGAGGACCAGCGCGGCGATCCGCACCGAACCCAGTGGCTCGCGCAGGAACACTGCGCCCAGGATCGCGGTGGTGACCGGATTCATCGCGATCACCACCGCACACAGCACTGCGGACGCTCCGAGCAGCAGCGCCTCGTAGAGGCAGCAGAACTGCACGGCCTGGATCAGCAGACCCGCGACGACGACGTGACCGAACTGCGCTCCCCGCGGCCATGTCGATCTGGCCAGCAGGGCCCAGGCCGCCAGAACGATTGCGGCTAAACCGAATCGCAGCACCAAGACGGCCATCGGGGTCATGGCGGCTACCGCGAGCGCGCCGATCGGGTAGCCGATCGCATAGAACAGCGTCACCGCCGAAGCGGTGGTCAGGGGCATACGCGGCAAGTGCATGCCCCCATACTCGCCAAGCCCTATCCATTCCGTCCAACGATTTTTGGCGATCGCAATCAATCGCCGACGCTTATCGGTCAGCCGGGAATGACCCTGATAATTTAGCCCACCCCTTCAGTAATTGATCATCTATGCTGATCGAACTAGGCTACTGACATGGCCCAGGTGCTGGACATCGCGCCGCTGCGCAGCCTCGTCGCGGTCGCCGATTGTGGCGGATTTCACCGGGCCGCCGCCGCGCTGCACCTCAGTCAGTCCGCGGTCAGCCAGCATCTACGCAAAATCGAGGGCGTGGTCGGCGAGTCAGTGGTCCAGCGTTCCGGTCGCGGCGTCTTGTTCACCGAAATGGGTCAGCGGGTGCTGCGGCATGCGCGCACGATTTTGGCCGCGCACGACTCGGCGCTTGACGATCTCGGCGCGACCGAACGGCGGGTGCTGACGGTCGGTGCGACCGAACACGGCGCGGACGTGATGCTGCCCGCCCTGACCAGCGTGCTGGCCGACCGGCTTCCCGACCGACGGCCACGCTTCCGGCTGGACCGCAACGTCTCTTTGGCGGATGCGGTCGATCGTGGGCTGGTCGACCTGGCGATCATGCTGGACGGATCGGGGCTGGATCGCGCCAATGCGTCGGGAATCGTTGCACTGCAGTGGGTTTGCGCGCGGACTTTCGGCGTCCGGCGGGATGATCCGCTACCTTTGGTGATCTATGCCGAACCGTGCACATTGCGCGAGCCGGCTTTCGCCCTGCTGGAAAAGCAGGGCGTCGACTACGAGATCGTCGCCGAATGCGGTGATCTGGCCGGGCTTTACGCCGCCGTGCGGTCTGGGCTCGGGTTTGCGCTGTTGCCGAAGATCGGCAAGCTTCCCGACGGATTGTGCCCGGCCGAGGGACTCCCGGCTCCCAACAGTGCCTCGATATTGGTGCGCGGTCGCTCCGGCTTGGATCCCGATCTGCTGAGCACCGTCAATGACGCGGTGCGCGCCGTGCTGGCCGCCGAAAAGTGAAGGCCGACTTTATGAATCGCCGCCAGGGTAGGTCGCGGCGGCCAGTTCGAGGATCTCGGCGCGGTCCGCGGGCAGGATGAAGCCGGACCGGATGGCCGTGTCCAGCGCCGAGGTGAAGCTATCCAGATACTGCGCGCAACCGCCCGGGTAGAGCCGGCGCACAGTCGCCTCGTCGAAGGGTTCCCCGGAGCCGAAGATCGCCGACATCACGTTCTCGGCGTCCGCTGCCAGCGCGCCGTCCCCCGAGGTCCGGGCCAGCGGCACGTCCACCCATGGCGTCCTGAGGCCGCCTTGCGCGAGACCGTTCGGATCCAGAATCGGTTGTGGCAGTTCGGTTTCACCCATCTCGATGGGTGGGGCGGCTGGCGCAGCCTCGCCGGTGCGCACCCATGTGGTCAGCGCGGCGATCGCCGCCTGCACGACATAGTGGTGTTGCGGGGCGAAGTTGATGTAGTGGTCGAGTTCCTGTCCCATCAGCATGTTGGTGGGTGCATAAGCGGCCACGATGTCCTTCAGCGGCGCGGACCCGGTGTCGATGGGCGCCACCTGGATCGTGTAATTGTCGGCGTGCGCGGAGCCGGGAATCTCCCAGACCCGCAGCCACCGGTTGTCGGGCTGCCTGGCGAAGTAATAGCCATGCCGCACGGCGCCGAACAGGTCGGTTTCGGTGATGATCGCGACGAGCGGGACGCGCAGGTCGGGACGGAAGGCGACCGCTTCCGGTGTGGTGGACTGCAATTCGTCGAAGATGGAACCGCCGTCCAGTGGTGCGGCGGAGGCGAAGCGGGAATGCACCAGGAAGCCGTCGTAGCTTTGTGCGAGCGGGTCGACGGCATTGACGTAGGTGGTGAGAAACATCGCTGACTGTGATTCACCAAGGGCGACAACATGTTCCGCGCGCAGTCCGCGCAAGACGCCTCCGTCGCCGGCACTCCTGACGACCGTGGACGCCTGGGAAAAGATGTCGTAGCTAAACGCGTCGCCCGGGTGGCGAAGTGCCGCGTACCGTGTCGCATCCTGGCTCTTCAAGGACATGTCGGCACCGAGCAGGCTGGCGCCGCCTTCCACTCCGACCTGCTGGGCGGAGACGGCGACATAGGCGTAGCCGGCGCGGATGATCTCGCGGTGCGCCATCATCCAGACCGCCGGAGCGTCGATGCCGCCACTGACATTGAGCCACTCGACCAGCACCGTCCCGTTGAACCGCGCGTGATCGGTCGGCGTCAGCACCACGATCCGAGTGATGTAATCGGCAGCGCCCGAAGGTGCTACACGCCACCGGCCGTCGGGCCCCAACTCCGACGTCGGAGTGTAGGAAGAGGCCGTACCGGAGACGAAGAACTCCTCGGCGGCATAGCCCAGGTCGCCAATGTCAAAGGCGCCCAACAGAAAGAATGGCTTGCCGGGCACCCGCGTGATGGTGGGGGACTCCGTCATGGGCTAGACCCTTCTCGCCGATCGGCGTCTGCCCCGTCACAGGGACCGGGGCAGCCCGAACTTCGTGAACAATGCGTCGTCCAGGAATGCAACCACATGGGACACCCGGCCGTTGCGCACATCCAGCACGTGCAGCTGAAACGGCACGTGCTGATCGCCGGCTCGCATGTACATCGCCGCCGCGGGTTGCCCGTTGGCGACCAGCGGAATCATCCGCATGTCGCCCGGCAATTCGGCGGGGCACTGCTGGTGAATCAGGGTGATGATGTCCTGCGCGCCCTGGTACCAGCCGGTGTACGGCGGCATCTCCCAGACCGCCTCGGCGGTGAACAGTTCCACCAACCGGTCGATGTCGTAGGACTCGAACGCGGCGATGTAGCGCGCCAGCAGGTCTTGGGCTTCGGTCGAATCCGGCGCCGCCAGGCGGTCGCTCGCGCTGGGCCCCACGGATTCCAGCTGGGACCGGGCCCGCTGCAGCAGGCTGTTGACCGCGGTCGTGGTGGTACCGATCGCGTCGGCCACTTCGGCGGCCTTCCACTGCAGCACCTCGCGCAGCAGCAGCACCGCCCGCTGCCGGGGTGAGAGATGCTGCAGCGCAGCGACGAACGCCAACCGCACCGACTCGCGCGAGCCCACGATGACGGACGGGTCGGCCGGGTCCTCCGTCAGGTCGGGCAGCGGCTCCAGCCAGGGCACCTCGCGGCGTTCCACCAGCTCGGCAGTCGGATCCGAGCTGGGGCCGCCCAGCCCAGTGGGCAACGGCCGTCGGGTCCGGCCCTCCAGCGCGGTCAGGCAGGTATTGGTGGCGATGCGGTGTAGCCAGGTTCGTATCGAGGACTTGCCTTCGAACCGGTCGTAGGCCTTCCAGGCCCGCAGGAGCGTCTCCTGCACCAGGTCTTCCGCGTCGTGCAGGGAACCGGTCATCCGATAGCAGTGCGCCAGCAATTCGCGGCGATACGGCTCGGCATGGGCTGAGAAATCGCCGTGGCTCCCGCCCGCGGCGGGGAGTTCTGCGTCGTCGGGGTTCTCTGCGAGCAAGCTCACCCGACCGAGCCTACGCAGAGCCTCGGACACTAGCGCCCCAGGAGCCATTACGCTGCCCCTAATGACTAGGACCCTCCATGACCCGCTCTGAACGGAATTTCGACGGCCTGGGCGGCGTGCGCATCGTGTACGACGTCTGGACGCCGGATTCACCGCCGCGAGCCGTGGTGGTGCTGTCGCACGGTCTCGGAGAGTATGCCCGCCGCTATGACCACGTCGCGCAGCGCTTCGCCGAGGCCCGACTGGTGACCTACGCGCTGGACCACCGCGGACACGGCCGCTCCGGCGGCAAGCGGATGCTGGTGCGCGACGTCTCCGAGTACACCGCGGACTTCGACACCCTGGTCGGTATCGCCACGCGCGAACACCCCGGCCTCAAGTGCATCGTGCTCGGGCACAGCATGGGCGGCGGGATCGTCTTCGCCTACGGCGTCGAGCGCCCGGATAATTACGACCTGATGGTGCTGTCCGGGCCGTTGGTGGCCGCCCAGGATCAGGTCGCGCCGGTGGTGGCGTTCGTCGCCAAAATCCTCGGTGCCGTGCTGCCCGGCGTGCCGGTGCAGGACCTCGACGTCGACGCCATCTCCCGCGACCCTGCGGTGGTGGCGGCGTACAAGGCCGACCCGCTCGTCTACCACGGAAAGATCCCGTTCGGCGTGGGCCGGGCGATGCTCGAGGTCGGCGAGACCATGGCGCAGCGGGCACCGGCACTGACCGCGCCGCTGTTGGTGGTGCACGGTGAATGCGACCGGCTGGTGCCCGTCGCCGGCAGTCGCCGACTGGTCGAATGTGTGGGATCCACCGACGTCACGCTGAAGGTCTACCCGGGCCTCTACCACGAGGTCTTCAACGAGCCCGAGCGCGACCAGGTGCTGGGCGACGTCGTCTCCTGGATCACCGATCGGCTCTAGGCTCCGCCACCAAACCATGTCGGATCGCTCCCGTATTTTGGCGCTATGACCCGCGTCGGCGACGATGCAGAGCGAAGCGATGAGGAGGAGCGGCGCTATGACCCGCGTCGGCGACGATGCAGAGCGAAGCGATGAGGAGGAGCGGCGCTATGACTGACGACAAAATGTTGGCCCGCATCGCCGCGCTGCTGCGTCAGGCCGAAGGCACCGACAATGCGCACGAGGCCGATGCGTTCATGAGCGCCGCACAGCGGATGGCGACGGCGGCATCCATCGACTTGGCGGTCGCCCGGTCGCATGCGTCCAACCGTTCGGAGGCGCAGGCGCCGACCCAGCGGACCATCACGATCGGAACGGCCGGCACCAGGGGGCTGCGGACCTACGTGCAGCTCTTTGTGCTGATCGCGTCGGCCAACGACGTGAAATGCGACATAGCATCGAATTCGACGTTCCTCTACGCCTACGGGTTCACCGAGGACATCGACGCCAGCCACGCCCTGTACGCCAGCCTGGTCGTTCAGATGGTGCGGGCATCGGATGCCTATCTCGCCTCGGGTGCGCACCGACCCACCCCGACGATCACCGCCCGGCTCAACTTCCAGCTGGCCTTCGGGGCCCGCGTCGGTCAGCGGCTGAGCGAGGCGCGCGAGCAGGCTCGGCGCGCGGCCACCGAGGACCGCAGCCGTCGGCCCGGCACCGCTATCGCCTTGCGAGACAAAGATGTTGAGCTGCACGACCACTACCGCAGGGCGTCCAAGGCGCGCGGCACCTGGCAAGCCAACCGAGCGACGGCCGGGTATTCGTCGGCGGCGCGGCGCGCGGGCGATCGGGCCGGGAAGCGGGCGCGGCTCGGCAACAGTCCCGAGCTGCCCGGAGCGCGGAGCGCGCTGGGGACGTGACAGCGGGTGATACGCCGAAGCGGGATTCCCAACGCGCCAAGGTGTACGCGGCCGAGGAGTTCGTCCGCACGTTGTTCGACCGGGCCGCGGAGCATGGATCTTCGGCCCTGGAATTCTTCGGCACCCAGTTGACGCTGCCGCCGGAGGGCCGATTCGGCTCCGTGGCGTCCGTACGGCGCTATGTTGACCAGGTGCTTGCGCTACCGGCGGTGCGGGAACGCTGGCCCGAGGTGTCGCCGCTGCGTGTGCGGTCACGACGGGCGGCCACCGCGGCGCACTACGAAAACCATGACGGCGCAGGCATTATCGCGGTTCCCGACCGGGACACCGCCGACTGGGCGCTGCGCGAGCTGGTGGTGCTGCATGAGGTCGCGCATCACCTGTGCCAGGTGCAACCGCCACACGGACCGGAGTTCGTCGAGACGATCTGCACGCTCGCGGAGTTGGTGATGGGACCCGAACTTGGGCACGTGCTGCGGGTGGTGTACGCCAAAGAGGGTGTGCGGTGGGCGAACTAGGCGAACGAGACGACCCGGACGCCCGGGCCCGGGATGTCGAAAGCCAAATGACCGACGACGAGCGATTCACGCTGCTGGTCGCGGTGATGGGGGTCTCGGAACTGTGGCCGCTGGCCGATGGCCGCATCCCGCCCGGCACCCCGATGAGCGCCGGGTATGTGCCCGGAATCCCCCGGCTCGGTATCCCGGCGCTGCGGATGAGCGATGCCGGCCTCGGTGTCACCAATCCCGGCTACCGGCCGGGTGACACCGCCACCGCGCTGCCGGCCGGGTTGGCGCTGGCCGCCGGTTTCGATCCCGCTCTCGCCCACGCAGCGGGGGAGGTGATCGGGCGCGAGGCACGCAGCCGTGGGTTCAACGTGCAACTGGCCGGCGCGATGAACCTGGCCCGCGACCCGCGCAATGGCCGTAACTTCGAATACGTCTCGGAAGACCCGCTTTTGACCGCCACGATCGCCGCGGAGTCGGTTAACGGGATTCAGCAACACGGTGTCATCTCGACGGTCAAGCACTATTCGCTGAACTGCAACGAGACCAACCGGCACTGGCTGAACGCGATCATCGATCCCGACGCACATCGCGAATCCGATCTGCTGGCTTTCGAGATCGCCATCGAGCGCTCCCAGCCCGGCGCGGTGATGACGGCCTACAACAAGGTCAACGGTGACTACGCCTCGGCAAACGGGAATTTGATCAATGACGTGCTGAAAGGCGCCTGGGGATATCGCGGTTGGGTCATGTCGGACTGGGGTGCCACACCCAGCTGGGAGTGCGCACTGCACGGATTAGACCAGGAATGCGGCGCCCAGATCGACAGCGTGTTCTGGCAGTCCGAGGCGTTCACCGACCCGCTGAGATCGGCCTACGCAGACGGCCGGTTCCCCAAAGACCGTCTGTCCGACATGGTTCGGCGGATATTGCGGTCGATGTTCGCAGTCGGAATTGACCGCGATGGTGCCGCGGCGGGGCCTTTCTCTAAGCCGGATATGGCCGCCCACAACCAGATTGCGTTGCAGATCGCGCGGCAGGGAACCGTGTTGCTGCAGAACCGTGGGGTGCTGCCGCTGGTGTTTCCCGCCCGCATCGCCGTCATCGGCGGCTACGCGCAGTTCGGTGTGCCGACGGGTTGCGGGTCGAGTGCCGTCGTTCCCCCGGGCGGCTACGCGCACGTGGTCCCGATCGGCGGGCCGGGCCTGACCGGCGGCACCCGAAATCTGTACCTGCTGCCGTCCAGCCCGGTCGACGAGTTGAGGAAGCAATTCCCGAACGCGCAGATCGAGTTTGATCCCGGTCTCAACCCGGCGGAGGCGGTGCTGGCCGCGCGGCGAGCCGACGTCGCGATCGTGTTCGGGATCCGGGTCGAAGGCGAGGGATTCGACGGTGCGGACCTGTCGCTGCCGTGGGGTCAAGACGCCGTGATCGCTGCGGTCGCGGCCGCCAACCCGAACACCGTGGTGGTGCTGGAGACCGGCAACCCGGTGGTCATGCCGTGGCGAGACGCGGCGAACGCGATCGTGCAGGCGTGGTATCCGGGCCAGGCCGGCGGCCAGGCGATCGCGGAGATCGTTGCCGGCCAGGTGAATCCGTCGGGGCGGCTTCCGATCACGTTCCCGGTGGACCTCGATCAGATTCCGCGCCCGGAGCTGACCGACCTTGGTGCGGCGTGGGGGACACTAACCGCGATCGACTACTTCGAAGGGGCGGAGGTCGGCTATCGGTGGTTCGCCGACCGGGACCAAACGCCGTTGTTCGCGTTCGGTCATGGCTTGTCCTACACCAGCTTTGACTACCGGGACTTGGTGGTCACCGGCGGTGTCTCCGTTACCGCGAGTTTCAGCGTCGTCAACACCGGCGATCGCAGCGGGGCCGACGTCCCACAGCTGTATCTGACCTGCGCCGGTGAACAGCGTCTGCGGTTGCTGGGATTCGAGCGGGTCGAGCTGGACCCGGGCGCGACGTGCCGGGTGACCATCACGGCGGACCCGCGCCTGCTCGCTCGCTACGACGGCAGTGCCGGAAGCTGGCGGATCAAGCCGGGCCGCTACACGGTGGCGGTGGGTGCCTCGGCGGTCGCATTAGGTCCGGCGGCCGAGGTCGAGCTGGCCGGTCGTGCGTTCGCGCGCTGATCGGCGATTCGAACGCAACGACCGGCCTGCGGGATTTACTTGACGGGCACCAGCGCTTCGCCGCAGGTGCAGCGGTAATCCTCGTCCGCGCCGGAGCAGTGGCATCCGACCTCGATGCGGACGCGACACCCGCACCCCTCGTGACCGCAGGTCAGCAGGGTCCCCTCGTCGTAGTGCGCCATGTGAATCACCCTTGTCGTTAAGGGATTCCGGTGGATTCACCGCAATCCAGTGGTTACCTTCCTCTGGTTGTCCGCGGAACGGACCGCCCCGATCAATGTATACCCCATACGGGTATCTGGTAAAGGCTGGGCGGGTGTCCGTTATCGATCGGATGCATGACCAGGTGCTACGACGATCCGGAGCGCTAGCTAGCGTTGATCGCATGACCCAGAGGCCCACCCCGCAAGATGTCGATTCCTTTTTGGACAGCACAGTCATCGGTGACGATCCGGCGTTGTCCGCGGCGCTGGAGTCCAGCAACGCGGCCGGGCTACCTCAGATCGCCGTGTCATGGCAGCAGGGCAAGTTCCTGTCCGTGCTGGCCGGCGCCATTCAGGCTCGCCGCATTCTCGAAATCGGCACCCTCGGTGGTTTCAGCACCATTTGGCTGGCACGTGGGGTTGGTCCGCACGGGCAAGTGGTGACATTGGAGTACGAGCCCAACCACGCCGAGGTCGCCCGGGCCAACCTGCAGCGGGCCGGCGTCGCCGATCGGGTACAGGTGGTAGTCGGCGCGGCGCTGGAAACCTTGCCGACCGTAACCGGCGACCCGTTCGATTTGGTGTTCATCGATGCGGACAAAGAGCACTATGTCGAATACCTGCAGTGGGCGGTCAGGCTGGCCCGTCCCGGAGCACTCATTGTGGTGGACAACGTTATTCGCGAAGGCGGGATCCTGTCGCCGGAGTCAGATGACGCCAAGGTGGCCGCGACGCGAGAGACGTTGCAGGTGATGGGGGAGCACTCGCGGCTGGACACCGCGGTGATTCAGACGGTCGGCGCCAAGCATTGGGACGGCTTCGCGATCGCGTTGGTCAACTAGCATAAGCGCCTCCGATTTTCGTTGCTGGCGCCGTGTGACCAGGCGTAATCTTGCAACAGATGGATGGTTTGCAGTCCGCTCAAAAGGCTTGCTGCATAACAGAAAGGTCACAAAATGAGTACAGTCCATTCATCAATCGATCACCACCCGGACTTATTGGCCCTGCGGGCGCGCTACGAACGCGTTGCCGAGTCGATGAGTGCGCATTTCACCTTCGGTCTGGCCCTGCTGACCGGCCTGTATGTCGCTGCGTCACCATGGATCGTCGGATTCAGTGGGACGGCATCGCTCGCCACATCTGACCTCATCGTCGGGATCGCGTTGGCGTTCTTGGCATACGGGTTCGCGACGGCGCTGGACCGGGCGCACGGGATGACCTGGACGCTGCCGGTGCTGGGCGTGTGGGTCATCGTCTCGCCGTGGGTCGTGCCGGGCGTCGCGCTGACAACCGGCATGATCTGGTCGAATGTCGTCGCTGGTGCGTTGATGACGTTCTTGGGTCTCAACGCCACCTACTTCGGCATGCGCACGCGCGCCGCGGCTACGCACGCATAGCAGCGAAACCCGCTGAGCCAGGCAGGAATTCACCCTGCCCGGCCGGTTGATTTCGGCCCGGGACGGGCTACGTCGGATTACCCGCAGACGGCGCCGATCGCGGCCGAGCTGACCAGCTTGACGTACTTGGCCAGCACGCCGGTCTTATAGCGCGGCGGTGGAGGCGTGAAACCCTCTTGCCGAGAGGCGAATTCGTCCGGGTCGGCCACCACGTCAAGGGTGCCGCCGGCGACGTCGAGCCGGATCCGGTCGCCATCGCGCAGGAAGGCGATCGGCCCCGCGTCGACTGCCTCGGGCGCGACGTGTCCCACGCACAGGCCGGTCGTTCCGCCGGAGAACCGGCCGTCGGTGAGCAGCAGCACGTCTTTGCCGAGCCCCGCGCCTTTGATCGCGCCGGTGATGGCCAGCATTTCCCGCATCCCGGGGCCGCCCTTGGGGCCTTCGTAACGGATCACCACCGCGTCACCCTTGGTGATGGTGCCGTCCTCGAGTGCGTCGAGCGCGGCCCTTTCTCCGTCGAAAACCCTTGCGGTGCCTTCGAAGACGTCCGAGTCGAAACCGGCCGACTTGACCACCGCGCCCTCGGGCGCCAGGGACCCGCGCAGGATGGTGATCCCACCCGTCGGGTGGATCGGGTCGCTCATCGCGCGCAACACTTTGCCGTCCGGGTCGGGCGGGTCGATGGCGGCCAGGTTCTCGGCCAGCGTCTGGCCGGTCACGGTCAGGCAGTCGCCGTGCAGCAGCCCCGCATCCAGCAACGCCTTCATCATCACGGGGACGCCGCCGATGTGGTCGACGTGCGACATCACGTGCCGCCCGAACGGCTTGACGTCGGCCAGGTGCGGCACCTTCGCCCCGATCCGGCTGAAGTCCTCGAGCGAGAGCGCGACTTCGGCCTCGTGGGCGATCGCCAGCAGGTGCAGCACCGCGTTGGTCGAGCCGCCGAATGCCATCACCACCGCGATCGCGTTCTCGAACGCCTCTTTGGTGAGGATGTCGCGGGCGGTGATCCCGCGGCGCAGCAGTTCGACGACGGCCTGGCCGCTGCGCCGGGCGAACCCGTCGCGTCGGCGGTCGGTTGCCGGGGGCGCGGCGCTGCCCGGCAGCGACATGCCCAGCGCCTCGGCGGCGCTGGCCATCGTGTTGGCGGTGTACATGCCGCCGCACGCGCCTTCGCCGGGGCAGATCGCCCGCTCGATGGCGTCGACGTCCGCGCGGCTCATCAACCCGCGTGAGCACGCGCCCACGGCCTCGAACGCGTCGATGATCGTCACCTCGCGCTCGCTGCCGTCGGAGAGCTTGGCCACGCCCGGCAGGATCGAGCCGGCGTAGAGGAACACCGACGCCAGGTCCAGGCGGGCGGCGGCCATCAGCATGCCGGGCAGCGACTTGTCGCAGCCGGCCAGCAGCACGGAGCCGTCGAGGCGTTCGGCCTGCATGACGGTCTCCACACTGTCCGCGATCACCTCGCGGGACACCAGCGAGAAATGCATGCCCTCGTGACCCATTGAGATGCCATCGGAGACCGAGATCGTGCCGAACTCCAGCGGGTAGCCGCCGGCGGCGAACACTCCCTCTTTGACGGCCTTGGCCAGCCGGTCCAGCGAGAGGTTGCATGGCGTGATCTCGTTCCACGACGACGCAACCCCGATCTGCGGCTTGGCGAAGTCCTCGTCGTCCATGCCTACCGCCCGCAGCATGCCCCGGGCGGCGGTCTTCTCCAGACCGTCGGTGACGTCACGACTGCGCGGTTTGATGTCAACGGTTGCCGGGTCGCTGAGGGCCATTGGTCAAGTATGCGCGGCCCTGACAAGCGAATTTTCACCGGTCATACCCCGCTGGGGTATAGGGTATCGTGGAGGATTGACACGCCGCAGAGGCGGGATGCGTAGCCGGGAGGGTTTTGAGGCCGAGATGACGACTCCACACGGATATTCGCAGCAGAAGGACAATTACGCCAAGCGGCTGCGGCGCATCGAGGGTCAGGTGCGGGGCATCGCGCGGATGATCGAGGAAGACAAGTACTGCATCGACGTCCTCACCCAGGTCAGCGCCGTGAACAGTGCGCTGCGGTCGGTGGCGCTGAACCTGCTCGACGAGCACCTCAACCACTGCGTGACCCGCGCAGTCGCCGAGGGTGGCAGCGACGCCGACGACAAGCTTGCCGAGGCATCGGCCGCTATCGCGCGTCTGGTTCGTTCCTGATCGGTGATGTAGTTGAGACCGATGTTGCGGCCCTAACTCGGCCGAGCCCGTTGTTGCGGTGCGTACGGTAATGCAGTGTGATCGCATTAGGCACGACAACCCAGGAACTGGGGAGTCCGGCCGACACCGTATCCCACGCCATGACCGCCGAAACCGGAACAGCCGCCGCCACCGCGCGAACGTGGACACCACGGATCGCCGCGCAGCTGGCGGTGCTGGCCGCGGCGGCATTCATCTATGTCACGGCCGAGATCCTGCCGGTCGGCGCACTGTCCGCGATCTCCCGGGATCTACACGTCAGCGTCGTCTATGTCGGAACCCTGCTGACCTGGTATGCGTTGGTCGCTGCCTTGACGACGGTTCCGCTGGTGCGCTGGACCGCGCATTGGCCGCGCCGGCGCGCGCTGATGCTCAGCCTGACGTGCCTGACGGTCTCGCAGGTGATCTCGGCGCTGGCGCCCAACTTCGCTGTACTGGCCGCGGGTCGGGTGCTGTGCGCGGTCACCCACGGCCTGCTGTGGGCGGTGATCGCCCCGATCGCCACCCGGTTGGTGCCGGCCAGCCACGCGGCTCGCGCAACGACGTCGATCTATGTCGGGACCAGCCTGGCGCTGGTGATCGGTAGCCCGCTCACCGCTGCGTTGAGCCTGATGTGGGGTTGGCGGCTGGCGGTCGTGTGTGTCACCGCCGCGGCGGTGATCGTTACGGTCGCAGCCCGGGCGATGTTGCCGGAGATGGTGCTCACCGAGGGTCAGCTGGCCTGTGTCGGCCCGCGGTCGCGCCACCACCGCAACGGGCGATTGATTACGGTGAGCTTGCTCGCGATGGTCGCGGTCACCGGCCATTTCGTTTCCTATACCTACATCTCGGTCATCATCCGCGACGTCGTCGGCGTGCGCGGGCCCAACCAGGCCTGGTTGTTGGCCGCCTACGGCCTGGCCGGCCTGCTGTCGGTGTCACTGGTGGCGCGGCCGCTGGACCGCCGGCCCCGGGGCGCCGTCATTTTGTGCATGGCGGGATTGACCGCCGCGTTCGTGGTGCTGACCGCGCTGGCGTTCGGAGACCGCACCACCACCGTGGCGACCGCGTTGATCGGGACGGCGGCGATCGTGCTGTGGGGCGCCATGGCCACCGCGGTGTCGCCGATGATGCAATCCGCCGCGATGCGCAACGGCGCCGACGACCCCGACGGGGCGTCCGGTCTGTACGTCACGGCGTTTCAGGTGGGCATCATGGCCGGCTCACTTTCCGGTGGGTTGCTGTACGAGCACAGCGTGGCGACGATGCTGATCGCGTCGGCGGGTTTGATGGGTATCGCACTGGTCGGCATTGCGGCCAACAAACGGGTGCTGGACGTTGCCCCGTCAAGCTCACGCGATTCATAACTTGGCAGGTCATAGTCCCGGATTGCGTCCCTGAGCGGGGTCGCGCCCAGCGCGGATTAGGTAGCTGGCCGCGCCGCTATGCCACACTGGGTCCAGCAACTGACTGGAGGGATGCATATGTCGGGCTGGACGAGGGCAAGCCTCTTCGCGGCTCTGAGCGCAGCCGGCGTCGCCGCTTCGCTGGTGCTGGGCACCGGCCCCGCCATCGCGGATCCGGAGCCGGCTCCCGGCGATCCCGGCGTGGTTGCCGCACCCGCGGACCCGCCCGCGCCGCCCCCATTCGAGCTGCCGCCGTTACCGGGGCTGCCGCCTCCGCCGCCCCCGCCGGGTGACGCCCCGCCTCCGCCTCCGTGGGCTCCGCCGGTGGCAATGCCGGCCGCCGCGGGTGCCGCCGACGGACAGGACCCGAACCCGTTCACCGGCACGGCGCCGTTCGGGACGCCCTCGTTCGTGCCGAAAACCGGCTCGATGGTGGGGGTCGCGCAGCCGATCATCATCAACTTCCCCGGCCGGGTTGACGACTCCGGCGCGGCCCAGGCCGCCGTGCACGTGTCGTCGATCCCGCCGGTCCCGGGCAAGTTCTACTGGATGACCCCGACCCAGCTGCGCTGGCGCCCGCTGAACTTCTGGCCCGCCAACACCGCGGTGAACATCGACGCCGGCGGCACCAAGTCGAGCTTCCGGACGGGAGACCAGCTGATCGCCACGGCCGACGACGCCACGCATCAACTGACCGTGACGCGCAACGGCACCGTGGAGAAGACCATCCCGATGTCGATGGGCATGACGTCCGGTAACCACCAGACCCCCAACGGCACCTACTACGTGCAAGAGAAGATGCCGTCGGTGGTGATGGACTCCTCGACCTACGGGGTCCCGGTCAACTCGACGTACGGCTACAAGGTGACCGTCGAGCTGGCCGTCCGGTTCGACAACGTCGGCGACTTCGTGCACAGCGCCCCGTGGTCGGTGGATGACCAGGGCAAGCGCGATGTCAGCCACGGCTGCATCAACATCAGCCCCAGCAACGCCAAGTGGTTCTTCGACAACTTCGGTCCGGGCGATCCCATCATCGTGAAGAACTCCAGCGGTGGCTCGTACAAGAAGAACGACGGATCTAGCGACTGGATAACCAACTAGCGTTCGCCCCCCAAAAAATGGGGGGCTTTCGCTTGCCGGGCGACTATGTATAGCATCATACATATCCTGTTTGAGGCCTGGTAGATGGGGTGCCGATGCGAAGTCCACGCGAGCGGATGGTTATCTCTGCTGCGCTGTTGATCCGGGAACGCGGCGCCCACGCCACCGCGATCTCCGACGTTCTGCAGCACAGCGGCGCGCCGCGCGGCTCGGCCTATCACTACTTCCCCGGCGGGCGAACCCAACTGCTTTGCGAGGCGGTCGATTACGCGGGCGATCACGTCGGCGCCGTCATCGAGGCGGCCGGCAGCGGTCTTGACCTGCTGGACACCCTGATGGACAAGTACCGCCGCCAGCTGCTCGACAGTGACTTCCGGGCCGGCTGCCCGATTGTGGCGGTCTCCGTGGAATCCGGTGACGACCGCGAGCGGATGCTCCCCGTCGTCGATCGGGCGGCAGCGGTGTTCGACCGCTGGACCAGCCAGATGGCGCAGCGCCTGATCTCCGACGGCATACCGGCCGAGCAGGCCCGTGAGCTGTCGGTGCTGATGACCTCGGCGCTGGAGGGCGCCATCGTGCTGGCCAGGGTGCGGCGCGACGTGGCGCCGCTGGATCTCATTCATCGTCAGCTGCGCAACTCGCTGCTGGCTGCCTTGAAGAAGTAATCCGAAAGGAAGTCCCGCGATGGCCGCTGAGTGGCAGTCCACCGCATGCATTCTCTGCGAATGCAACTGCGGCATCGTCGTCCAGGTCGAAGATCGCACACTGGCCCGAATCCGCGGCGACAAGGACCATCCGGCGTCGCAGGGCTACACCTGCAACAAGGCGTTGCGGTTGGACCATTACCAGAACAACCGCGCTCGCCTGACCTCGCCGATGCGGCGCCGCGCCGACGGCACCTTCGAAGAAATCGACTGGGAAACCGCGATTGTCGAGATTGCCGAGGGATTCAAGCACATCCGCGACACCTACGGCGGGGACAAGATCTTCTACTACGGCGGCGGCGGGCAGGGCAATCACCTGGGCGGGGCGTACAGCGGCGCCTTCCTGAAGGCGCTGGGGTCGAAGTACCGGTCAAATGCGTTGGCGCAGGAGAAGACCGGTGAAGCCTGGGTCGACGGGCAGCTCTACGGCGGCCACACCCGAGGCGAGTTCGAGCACGCCGAAGTGTCGGTGTTCGTCGGGAAGAACCCGTGGATGTCGCAGAGCTTCCCAAGGGCCCGGGTGGTGCTCAACGAGATCGCCAAGGACCCAAAGCGGTCGATGATCGTGATCGACCCCGTCGTCACCGACACCGCGAAGATGTCCGACTTCCACCTGCGGGTGCGACCGGGCACCGACGCCTGGTGCCTGGCCGCCCTGGCCGCGGTGCTGGTTCAGGAAAACCTTTGTAACGAAGGATTTCTCGCCGAGCACGTGCACGGTGTCGACACCGTACGCGACGCGCTGCGGGGCGTCTCGATCGCCGACTACGCGGAGCGTTGCGGGGTGGACGAAGAGCTACTGCGGACCGCGGCCCGGCGCATCGGCACCGCCGAGAGCGTCTCGGTGTTCGAAGACCTCGGAATCCAGCAGGCACCCAACAGCACGCTGAGCTCCTACTTGAACAAGTTGCTCTGGATTTTCACCGGCAACTTCGCGAAAAAGGGCGGCCAGCACCTGCATTCGGCGCTTGCGCCGTTGTTCAGCACTGTGTCGGGCCGCACCCCCGTCACCGGCGCACCGATCATCGCCGGCCTGGTGCCCTCCAACGCGGTGCCCGAGGAGATCCTCACCGACCACCCGGACCGGTTCCGGGCGATGATCGTCGAAAGCGGCAATCCCGCGCACTCGCTGGCCGACTCGACGGCATGCCGGGAGGCGTTTCAATCGCTGGAGCTGATGGTGGTCGTCGACGTCGCGATGACCGAGACCGCGCGACTGGCCCACTACGTGTTGCCCGCGGCATCTCAATACGAGAAGCCGGAAGCCACCTTCTTCAATTTCGAGTTTCCGCACAACGGCTTTCACCTGCGCCGGCCGCTGCTCAAGCCGCTGTCGGGAACGCTGCCCGAGCCGGAGATCTGGGCCCGGCTGGTGCGGGCGCTCGGCGTCCTCGACGACGCTGACCTGCGGCCGTTACACGAGGCCGCCCAACAGGGCCGCGAGGCTTACGCCGAAGCGTTCCTCACCGCCGTCGCGGGCAATCCAACGATGGCACGCCTGGTTCCGTACGTGCTCTACGAAACGCTCGGGCCGACGCTGCCCGACGGGATGGCCGGGGCGGCCGCGGTGTGGGGGCTGGCCCAGAAGACCGCGATGACTTATCCCGACGCGGTGCGGCGGGCCGGCCACGCCGATGGCAACGCACTGTTCGACGCCATCATGAACAGCCCGTCAGGTGTCACCTTCACCGCGCACAACTACGAGGACGATTTCGCGCTGATCAGTCACTCCGATCACAAGATCGCCCTCGAAATCCCGGAGATGCTAGACGATTTGCGGGCACTCGCCGCCGCGCCGCCGCAACTGACGACGTCGGAATTGCCCATCGTGCTATCGGTGGGCGAGCGGCGCGCCTACACCGCCAATGACATATTCCGCGACCCGTCCTGGCGCAAACGCGACACCGACGGGGCACTGCGTGTCAGCGTCGAAGATGCACAAAACCTCGGACTCGTCGACGGCGCTCGGGCGCGGATCACCACCGCGGCCGGCAGCGCCGAGGCGACCGTCGAGGTCACCGAGACGATGCTTCCCGGACATGCGGCTCTGCCCAACGGTTTTGGGCTCGACTACGTCGGGGATGACGGGCAGACCGTCATTCCGGGCGTCGCCCCGAACGCACTGACATCGACCGGGTGGCGCGACTCCTACGCCGGAACGCCCTGGCACAAGCACGTGCCCGCCCGCATCGAGGCGTTGGCCGCGGCCGGGGTCAGTTCCAGATCCTGACCCGGCGCCGGGGTGTCAGGAACAAGGCATCGTCCTCGGCCACGTCGAAGGCTTCATAGAAGGCGTCCAGGTTGCGGATGACACCGTTGCACCGGAACTCCGGCGGAGAGTGCGGGTCCACCGCCAGCCGCCGGATCGCTTCTGCCTCACGGGATTTGGTGCGCCACACCTGGGCCCAGCCGTAGAACACCCGCTGCACGCCCGTCAGGCCGTCGATCACGGGGGCGGGCTCGCCGTTCAGTGATAGCTGGTAGGCCAGCAGCGCGATGGACAGCCCGCCGAGGTCGCCGATGTTCTCCCCGACGGTGAAGGCGCCTTGGACATGGGGCGGGCCGTGGTGGCCCTTCAATTCCCGGGGGATGTAGGTCTCGTACTGCTCGATCAGCGCCTTGGTGCGGGCGCCGAACTCGCTGCGGTCGTCGTCGGTCCACCAGTCGACCAGATTGCCGTCGCCGTCGTATTTGGCGCCCTGATCGTCGAAGCCGTGCCCGATCTCGTGTCCGATCACCGCCCCGATCCCGCCGTAGTTGGCGGCGTCGTCGGCCTGGGCGTCGAAGAACGGCGGCTGCAAAATGGCTGCGGGGAAGACGATTTCGTTCATCCCGGGGTTGTAGTAGGCGTTGACGGTCTGCGGTGTCATGAACCACTCGTCGCGGTCGACCGGGCCGCCCAGCTTGGCCAGCTCGCGGTCGTGATTGACCGTGTACCCGCGCCGGTAGTTGCCGTAGAGGTCGTCGCGGTCGATCACCAGTGCGGAGTAGTCGCGCCACTTCGCCGGGTAGCCGACCTTCGCGGTGAACTTACGCAGCTTGGTCAGCGCGCGCTCTCGGGTCTGCGGCGTCATCCAATCCAGGTCGCTGATGCTGACCCGGTAGGCCTCCTGCAGGTTGTCCACCAGCGCGTCGATGCGGGCCTTGGCGTGTGGCGGGAAATACCGCTCTACGTAAAGCTTTCCGACGGCGTCGCCCATCAGGCCCTCCACCAGCGAAACCCCTCGTTTCCAGCGGTCGCGGATCTGCTCGGTCCCGGTCAGCAGGCGGCCGTAGAAGTCGAAGTCCGCCGCGACGATGGCGTCGGTCAGCCACGAGGCACGGGCACGGATCAACCGCCAACGCGCCCAGCGCTTCCAGTCGTCGAGGTTTTCGCTGTCCCACAGTGCCCCGAAGGCGGTCAAGTAATCAGGCTGGCGCACAACGACTTCCGCAACGTCTTCCGGACTGCTGCCCAGCGCGGTGACCCAGCCGGTCCAATCGAAACCCGCACCTTCGGTCTGCAACTGCGCGAAGGTGCGCAGGTTGTAGGTCAGATCGGCGTCGCGGCGTTTGACCACATCCCAGTGCGCGGCAGCAAGTTTGGTCTCCAGCGCCACGATGCGGGCCGCGGTGTCGGCGTGGTCGCTCGCATCCCCGCCGTACACCAGGGCGAACATTCGGGCGATGTGTCCGGGGTAGGCCGCGCGGACCGCGGCATGCTGCTCGTCGCGGTAGTACGACTCATCGGGCAGCCCGATGCCGGACTGGTTGACGTGCACCAGGTAGCGGGTCGAGTTCTTGGAGTCGGTGTCGATGTAAACGCCGACGCCGCCGCCCACTCCGGTGCGCTGCAGCGCACCGACGGCAGCGGCCAGGGCCGCCGAGTCGGCGGCGTCGTCGATGGTGGCCAGCTCGTCGTGCAGCGGTTGGGTGCCCCGGCGCTCGACGGCGTCTTCGTCGAGGAAGCTGGCGTACAGGTCGCCGATGCGTTGTGCATCGCTACCGTGGGCGGCACCACTGTCGCTCGCTTCGATGATCAGGTCGCGGACCTGCTCCTCGGCCTGGTCGAACAGGGTGCGAAAGGCGCCGTCGGTGGCCCGGTCCGGGGGAATCGCGTAGTCGGCCAGCCAGCGACCGTTCACATAGCCGAACAGGTCGTCTTGGGGACGGGCATTTTCGTCGATGTGGCTCAGGTCGAGGCCCGAGCGGGTGGCCGCATACGTCACCCTGCCATCCTTACCATCTTCCGCGTGCCGGGCGCCTGCTGCGCGGACGCCGAGCGGCGGCGGGGTAACCTCGCGCCCATGCCCGAGGCCGAACAGACCGAGCCGGCGGCCGACGAAGACGCGCAGGACGCCGAGGTCGGCGCGCCAGAGGCCGACGACGCCGACGGCGCGGTCTTTTCCGCGTACGGGATCGCCTCGACGGTTCTCGGCGTGCTGTCGGTCGCGGCGATCGTGCTCGTCGCGATCATCTGGTCCGACCACCGTGACGAGTCGGCCGAACGCACCTACCTGAGCCGCGTCATGCAGACCGCGGCCGACTGGACCGGCGTGCTGATCAACATGAACAGCACCAACATCGACGCGAGCCTGCAGCACCTGCATGACGGGACGGTCGGCGAGCTCAACAGCGACTTCGACGCGACGGTGCAGCCCTACCGGCAGGTGGTCGAGAAGCTGCAGTCGCAAAGCAGTGGGCGGATCGAGTCGGTGGCGATCGAGACGGTGCACCACGACCTGGACACCCAGCCCGGCGTCGCGCGACCGGTCGTCACCACCAAGCTGCCGCCGTTCGCCACCCGGACGGATTCGGTGATGCTGGTCGCGACGTCGGTCAGCGAGAACGTCGGCGCCAAGCCGCAGACGGTGCACTGGAGTCTGCGCCTCGACGTCTCCAACGTCGACGGCAAGCTGATGATCTCGCACCTGGAGTCGATCCGATGAGAAACCTCTGGCGACTGCTGGCCTTCGACGTCCTGGCGCCGTTGGCCACGATCGGCGCGCTGCTGATGATCGGCGTCATCCTCGACTGGCCGCTGTGGTGGGTGTCGGCGTGCTCGGTGCTGCTGGTGCTGATCGCCGAAGGGGTGGGGGTCAATTTCTGGCTGCTGCGCCGTGATTCGGTCAGCGTCGGCACCGACGACGAGGCGCCGGGCCTGCGCTTGGCCGTCGTCTTCCTGTGCACGGCCGCCCTGTCGGCCGCCGTGCTGACCGGATACACGCACTGGACCAGCACCGACCGCGACTTCAAAAAGGACTCCCGGGACGCGGTCCAGGTCGCCAGCGGGATGGCCGAGGCGATGGCGTCGTTCACCCCAAGTTCCCCGACCAGCTCCATCGACCGGGCCGCGGCGATGATGGTGCCCGAGCGCGCGGACGCCTTCAAGCAGCAGTATCAGAAATCCAGCGTCGATCTCGGGCAGCGCAATGTCACGGCGCAGGCCTCGACGCTGGCGGCCGGCATCGAGGCGATCGGCCCCACGGCGGCCAGTGTTGCGGTCATCCTGCGGGTAACCCAGAACACTCCCGGTCAGCCGCCCAGTCGGGCGGCACCGGCGCTGCGGGTGGCACTGGTCAAGCGGGGCAGCGACTGGCTGGTGAACGACGTGCTGCCGGTCAACGCCCGCTGACGAATCAGTCGGAGTCGGACGTAGGTGTCGACTTCACCTTCACGAACCGGTCCGAGAGCCGGCGTATCCGGATCATCAGCGCGGCCGACGGGCTGACGCTGCCGTCGAGGTAGGTGGCCAGGTCCCCGGGCGCCACCCCGATGCGGGCCGCGAATTCCTGCTGGGCCAGGCCCGACCGCTCGATCAGTAGCCGCACATGGCGGGCCACCTCGGCGCGTTCATTGGCCTCCAGGTGGGTGCGGGCGCGCTCCAGCACCTCCCAGAGCGCTTTGGAGATGCCGTATGGGCGAGTGCCTTCGAGGACTTCCTCCACCTGACGGGCGGTGCGGCCGAACGGGTCGCGTTTCAGCGCGGCGGCGATGCGCTTCCAGGTGTCGATGTCGCCGCCTTGCAGCGCCGAGCGGATGGCGGAGGTCGGCCAGAACTCCACCGGCTGGTCGAAATCATGGGGACGAGGTTCCGCGGCGGGCTGCTGGGGCGGCGGAACGCGTCGTCGGTCGGCTGCCAACGTCACCTCGCCTCCTCCAGCATCGCGACGGCCACCGATAGGCAGCGCTGCCTGACCTCATCCCAGTCTGCCTTGGCCTCCGGTTCCGACCAACGATCGTCAGGCAAATCGGAAGGATGCGGATCCGCGAGTTGACGGACCAACTCCGACGCGATCCATTGCTGCCTGGGCGGTTGACAACAGTAATACCTGTCCATTCCGGCCAGCACCACTGCGGCCGTTTCGGGTTCTAATGTGTCGACCATGTCAGCAAATTCGGCATAATCGCGGCTGCTGTTACGGCACATGATCAGGTAGCCCTTGAGGCGCAGTGTCTCCGCACCGGTGGGGACCTGCAGCCGATCGCCGGTAGGCAATTGCACGTGGGTGGTTTCCACCGGGCTGCGACGCGCGAATTGCGGCCGGTCGCCGGATTTGGCGCCGGCCTCGAGCGCGTCGATGGCAACCGACAACCGCCCCCGCCACAGCGTGACGGGATGCACCGGCCGGTCGCCCCACGCCATGGCCCGGGCGATGCCGTTGCGCGACGCCAGGCCGTCGACCAGCTTCTTGGCCCCGGACTGTGCGCGGTTGGGACCGTCGGCGCTCACCGCGACGCTGACGGCGTCCTCGCTGATGTTGACCTGGTGCGGAATCTGTCCGGGCCCCTGGCCGCGGGGTTCCTCGGAATCCTTGCAGTTGCGCCCACAGCCGGTGAAGGCCAGCGGATCGGCCACGGTGATGGCGTCGGGCGCCAAGTGCTTGAGCTTCGCGGCCGACTTGAGCACCATCCGCAGGTCCGCGCTGGGCGCGGTCAGCGCGGAGATGTCGTCGGGGATGACGACGACATCGCCGAGGTCGACCTCGGGCAGCGGCCGGTCGAAGTCGACCGACGGCAGGACACGGCGCAGCCAGCCCGGCAGCCACCAGTTCCACTGGGCGAACATCGCCATCAGCGCCGGGACCAGCACCAGCCGCACCACGGTGGCGTCGACCGCGATCGCCACGGCACACGCCACCCCGATTTCGGCGACCAGCGGCATGCCGGCGAACGCGAAGCCGATGAAGACCGCGATCATGATCAGCGCGGCGCTGGTGATCGTCCGGGCGCTGGTGCTCACGCCGTAGGCGACCGCATCGAGGGTGTTCCCGGTGTGCAGGAAGCGTTCCCGGATGCGGGTGAGCAGGAAGATCTCGTAGTCCATCGACAACCCGAACGTCATCGCCAGCACCAGCGGGGGAACGGTGCTATCGATCGACGTGATGTGGGCGAAGCCGAGATCCCTCAACCAGCCCCACTGGAACACCATCACCAGGCTTCCGTAGGCGGCGGCGACCGACAGCAGTGTCATCAGCACGCCCTTGAACGCCAGGAACACCGAGTGGATCGAGAGCAACAGCATCACGAACGCGATGGCAGCGACGAAGAGCAACACCAGCGGCTCGGTCGCCGACACCCGGTCGTCGAAGTCCTTGATCAACGCCGTCGGGCCGCCGACGTCGACGCGCGCCGTTCCCTCGCTGGGCACGTTGGGTAGCTGGGCGCGCATCCAGTCGACGGATTGCCGGGCGCCCATGTCCTCGGGATCGACCGACAACACCGCGGACAGCAAAGCGCTGCTGTTGTCGTCGGCGAATTGCGGCGGGGTGACCGAGAGGATGTCGGGGGCCTGCGCCATTCGCTGCCGGATCGCGGCCAGGGTCTGGGTGTGTTCGGGTGAGGACGCACTGCCGTCGGGAAAGCTGACCATTACCTGGATGGGACCGAGCGCGCCGGGTCCCAGGGCTTGGGATGCCCCGGCGACGCCGGCGCGGATCTCGTGCGAGGAGTCGAACTGGCGCAGCAAGCTGTTGCCCAGCACCATCGATGCCGCGGGTGCGGCCATGACGAGCAGGACCGCCGCCGCCGCGATTGACGATATCCACGGCCGGCGCATCACCGATCCGACCCAGCGGTTCCAGAACCGGGACTGTGTGCTCTCCGGGCGGCGCGACCAGTGCAGCAGCACCGACCTCTTGGCGGCGGCCCGGCCGAACGTCGCGAGCGCCGCGGGCGTCAAGGTCGTCGAGGTCAGCATGGCGACCGCGACGGCCAGAATCGCGCCGGTGGCCATCGATTTCAGCGCCGGGGTGTTGATCAGGTAGATCCCGGTGAGCGAGGCGACGACGGTCATCCCGGACAGCACCACCGCCAGCCCGGAGGTGGCCATCGCGGCGTCTACGGCTTCGCGATGCTGGCGTCCGCTACGCAGTTCCTCGCGGAACCGCATCAAGATAAACAGCGAATAATCCACGGCGAGCGCGATACCGAACATCGACACCGTCGAGGTCACAAACACCGACATCGTGGTGTAGGCGGATAAGAAGTAGACCAGGCCCATGGTCACCACGACCGTGCAGACACCGAGGGCCAACGGTATCGCCGCGGCGGCCAGCGAGCCGAACACCGCAAGCAAGACGATCAGGATGATCGGCAGGTTCCAGCGTTCCGCCTCGGCGATGTCATGTTTGGTGTTTTCCGCCGCGGCCGCGGACAGCGCGCCCTGCCCGATCACGTAGAGCCGCACCCGGCCGTCCGCGGTCTGCCCGGACTGGTCGCCGTTGACGCCCACTTTCTGGCGTAGCCGCTTGGCGATGTCGCTGGTACCGGAGTTGTGGGAGTCGAGCCGCAGCGTCAGTACATAGGGCCGGTCGGGTTGCGGCGGGCGCTGGGTGGGGTTGGGTTTCTCCGTGATGCCGGGGAATTCGCCGGCGATCTGCCGCAGCTGCGCCACGGCGTTGTTCATGTCGTCGTAGCTGGCATCGGGGCGTGGGGCAGCGACGAGCGCGAGCGAGGACGCCCCGAGGTCGTGGTACTGATCCTCGAGCTGATCGTGGACCTTCAACGACTGCGAGCCCGACACTTCGAAGCCACCGCCGGTGAGATTCCCGGACTGCGTCATGGCCAGATAGATCGCCGGGACCAATGCCAGCAACCAGCATGCAAAGACCAACCAGCGGTACCTGCGCAGGCTGCGGCTGAGGCGCATCATAAACTGCTGGATTTCAGGCTCCCCGAGTATCTCGCTTACGCGTGCAGGCGACGATACCGCAGCAGCCTATGCATTAGTTCGGCTTAACGAATTCGTGAGCTGCGCAGACGGCACCGTTGCCAAGCCGCGGCCAAGTCGTTGCGGACCGGTGATCAAGCGGGATCTCGGTCACACCGGCTGGCAGGGCACCGGCCCGGATGACAGGATGTCGCTGGGCCGAGCGGGGGCACGGGAACTCGCAATCGAACTGGCCGTCCATCGCAGCAGTTGGCAATGCGCCGCAACTCGGCAGCGTTGGCAAATCGTGAGGAGTTCAGGCATGAAGTCAGGCATTGCGAACCGACGTCGCAAGCTCGTTGCCGGGTTGATCGCCGCCGCAGTGCCCGCCGCGGCCGCCGCACTGATGGCCGGTCCGCCGGCGACGGGTGCCAACGACCCGTGCGCGGCCAGTGAAGTTGCCCGGACGATCGGTTCGGTCTCCAAGTCGATGGGCGACTACCTGGACTCGCACCCGGAGACCAACCAGGCGATGACCACGATGCTGCAGCAGCAGGCCGGTCCGCAGTCGGTCACCGGGCTGAAGACCTACTTCGAGGCCAACCCCAAGGTCGCCGCCGACATGACGTCGATCGCGCAGCCGCTGACCGGCCTGTCGACCCAGTGCAAGCTGCCGATCAGCCTCCCGCAGGCGATGGGCATGATGCAGCAGGGTGCTGGTGGGCTGCCCGCGTTGCCGCCCGGTGGCGCGGGCGCGTCGCCGGTGAGCGCCGGGTTGGGAAATCCGCCCGCCGCCCCCGCGCCGGTTCCGCCTGCGGCCGGCGGCACGCTGCCGGGCCCGTCGCGGCAGAACAACGCCGGCTAGCCGTCGCTTTTGGCGTCGGGCGGCGGTAACGGTCCCTGCAGCGCGGCCTCGTCGGCGGCGGGATCGTTGAAGGGCCGCAGCCCGGGTTCGATCAGGGGCAGCGGACCGGTCGGCGGGTCGTCGTCGGAGCCGCCCGGGCTTTCGGTGCGGAACACGAAGAAGAACACCACCCAGCCGATTGCGGAGATGAGCAGCCAGCTGATCAGCCGGTACAGCAGCATGGCCGAGATCGCATTGGGCAACGACATGCCGCTGGACACCAGGCCGGGCACCAGCACCGCCTCGACGATCAACAGCCCGCCGGGCATCAGCGGAATCGTGCCGACGGCGCGTGCGGCCGCGTAGGCGACCGTCAGTCCGGCGATGGACGCATGGTCGCCGGCCGCGTACGCGGCGAAGGCGAGGCAGGCCACGTCGGCGATCCAGTTGAACATCGACCAGCTGAACGCCACCCCGAGGTCGCGCCGGCCGAGGCTGACCGACTCGAGCTGCATGAGGATCTCGCGCCACTTCGCCAGGCCGGTGTCGACGGGCTTGCCGCGAACCGAGTTGAACCACGACAGGACGCGGGTGCCGATGCCCTCGATCAGCTCCGGCCGGGATGCCACCGCCTGGGAAAGCAGCAGCAACGCGAGGAAGCCGCCGAGGGTGAACAACAACGAGAAGGGGTTGTTCTTCGCGCCCAGGAAGAAGGCGCCGCCCAACCCGAGCAGCGCCAAACCCACCGCCTGCAGCACGCCCGACATCACCAACTGCCAGGACGCCACCACGGTCGAGGCGCCCCAAATGCGTTGCTGCCGAAGCAAAAACGTCGCCGACAGCACCGGGCCGCCGGGCAGCGTGGTGCTCAGTGAGTTGGCGGCGTAGAAGGCGGCCTCGGACCGCAGCTGCTTGACGTGCACGCCCGCGGACTTCAGCAACGTGCGCTGGATCTGGGCGAAGCTGTGCATCGACGCGGCCGCCGCCGCCACCGCTGCGAGCAACCACCACCAGTTGGCCGCGAACAAGCTCGTCCATGCCTTGGCCAGCTGATCCCAGCCCAGCGCGACCTCGACGCCAAGCACGATCGCGACCACGCCCAGGATCGCCCACCGCACCCACCAGTACTTGCCCCGCGACGTCTCGCCCCCGCGTGCGGGCGCACGCAACCCACCCTCGTCGGCGAACGCACCGCCGCCCGGGAAGCGGAGGTTGCGGATGGGTGCGTCGTGCGGCACGTGTTTTAGGGTAACCGCGCAGGTGGCGCGGCAATCGAGGCGCAACTCCGTGCGTGTCGCCCTCGTAACCGGATCGTGCTGGCGCAGTCGCCCAACACCGAGCGGCAGATAGGCTGGCGGGATGCCGGCAAACACCGACGACGCCTCGGTCGAACCCCTTGTCCGCAAGGCCGCGGCTTGGGCATGGCGTTTGCTGGTCATCCTGGCCGCGGCGGTGGCCTTCCTCTGGGTGGTGCAGAAGCTCGAGATCATCGTCGTCCCGGTGCTGCTGGCCTTGATGCTCAGTGCGCTGCTGGTACCGGTCGTGGACTGGCTGGACCGGCGGGGCCTGCCGCGCGGCGGCGCGGTCGCGCTGGTGTTGCTGGGCGGATTCGCACTGCTGGGCGGCATCCTCACGTTCGTCATCACCCAGTTCGTTGTCGGTTTGCCCGATCTGACCGAGCAGGTCTCCCGCAGCATCGACACCACCCGCAGGTGGCTGATCGAAGGGCCGGCGCACCTGCGCAGTGAACAGATCACCAACGCGGGCAACGCCGCAATCCAGGCGCTGCACAACAATCAGGCGAAGTTGACCAGCGGTGCGTTGTCCACCGCGGCCACCATCACCGAATTGCTCACGGCCGCGGTGCTGGTGCTGTTCACCTTGATCTTCTTTCTCTACGGTGGCCGCAACATCTGGCAGTACGTGGCCAAGATCTTCCCGGTCGACGTTCGCGACAGGGTGCTGGAAGCCGGCCGTGCCGGATACGGATCGCTGATCGGCTACGTCCGGGCCACCTCCCTGGTGGCCTTCACCGACGCGGCCGGGGTCGGCACCGGGTTGGCCATCATGGGCGTGCCGCTCGCGCTGCCACTGGCCTCGCTGGTGTTTCTCGGCGCCTTCATCCCGCTGATCGGTGCGCTGATCTCGGGGCTGGTGGCGGTGGTGGTCGCGCTGCTGGCCAAGGGGATCGTCTACGCGCTGCTCACGCTCGGTTTGTTGATCGTGATCAACCAAATCGAGTCGCATCTGCTGCAGCCGCTGGTGATGGGCCGCGCGGTGTCGATTCACCCGCTCGGAGTGGTGCTGGCGATTTCCACCGGTGGCGTGCTGGCCGGGATTGTCGGAGCCTTACTGGCGGTCCCGACGGTGGCGTTCCTCAACAACGCGATACAGGTGTTGCTCGCCCCGGATCCGGCCGTCGAAGCCAACGAGTTGACCGAGGGCGCCGAGGATACGGCCGTTCTCGAGGTCGAACCGGACCATCCGGAAAAGAAGACCCACTAGGACGCGAGCGGGTTTACAGCCGTCCCTCGCGGCGCAGCAGATCCTGCGCGGACAGCCCGCCGCCGGCGCGACGTCGCGGACGCGGATTATCGCCGTTATCGCCTTGGCCGCGCGCGTTTATCTTCTCGGTGGCGGCGTCGGAGTCGTTGCCCTCAGGCCGCATGACCGGGAGCGCGGTGGTGGGATCGGCGGGGTCGCTCTTGCTCTGGTGGCTCCCCGGGACGGGGATGGCCCGGGTCTGACCGGCCGATGGCGGTGGCGCGGGGGGCGTCGGCGCCGGGGGCCGCGCGGTGTTGGCCTCGGAGTTGGCCGGCACCGACAAGCGCGTCGTCGCGGCCTCCGTCGGCTGGCTGGGCCGCGCCTGTGCGCGGGCGGCGTTCGGGCCCGGCGGCTCGGCGGCGGGCCGAAGCTCAGGCTGGCTCGACGGACCCGGACGGATCGCGCGCGACGGCTCGGGCGGTGCGCCGGGGTGCGTGGGGTCGTGCGGCGCACGGGGTTTCGCGGCGACCAGGCTGGCGGCGACCGGCGGCCGGATCGCCCGGCCGTTGACGGAGGTCCGCTTGCGCTCGTCGGGCAGGTCGATCTCGCCCAGGCCGATCTTGTTCTGCAGCCGCCGGGCCCAGCGCGGAGCCCACCAGCAGTCGTCGCCGAGCAGCTTCATCACCGAGGGCACCAGGAACATCCGGACCACGGTCGCGTCCAGCAGCAGCGCGGCCATCAGGCCGAACGCCAGATACTTCATCAGCACAAGGTCGGAGAACACGAACGAGCCGGCGACCACGGCGAGGATCAGCGCGGCGGCCGTGATCAAGCGTCCGGTGGTCGCGGTGCCGATCCGGATGGCCTCCGCTGTCGACATGCCGCGTTCGCGTGCCTCGACCATTCGGGACACCAGGAACACCTCGTAGTCGGTAGCCAGGCCGAAACCCACCGCGACGACGAGTGCGATCACCACCACCATCAGCGGCGTCGGTGTGAAATTCAGCCATGTCGAGAGGTGGCCGTCGACGAAGATCCACGTCAGGATGCCCATCGTCGACCCGAGCGTCAGCGCGCTCATCACCGCCGCCTTGACCGGCAGCACCACCGACCCGAACGCAAGGAACATCAACAACATCGTGGCGCTGAGCAACAGCACCAGCATCAGCGGAGCCTTGTCGAACAAGCTGTGAATACTGTCTTGTTCCAGCGCCGGCGTGCCGCCGACCAGCAGGGTCAGGCCCTTCGGTGGGTTAATAGCCCGTAGTTCGGCGATCTTCTTTGCGGCATCGTTCTTGTTGACCAGGCCGTTCTGGATCACCCGCACCGAGTCGTCCTTGGGCTGCGTGGTCCCATTCGGCCCGGCGACGCAGGGGTTGCCGGCAATGGTCGGGCACGGCCGCTCCTCCCACGTCTTGTCGGTGAACCCGGTGATCCCCGAGATCCGGTTGCGGATGTCGGCAACCTGCTGATCGGTGACCTTGCTGTGGTTGTTGCTCTCGATCACCACGGTCAGCTGCTCGGTCCGGTACCCGGGAAAGAGCTTGTCGAAGTGCTCCTGCGCGAGGCGCACGGAGTTGGTCGGCGGCAGGTACTTCTCGCTCATGCCGCCGAACGACAGGTTGCCCAACGGGATGACCAGCAGGATCATTCCGACAGCGATCGGAATGGCGAAGGCCAGCGGCCGCTTCATCACGAAGTTGACCAGCTTGCCCCAGAAGCCGGCCTCTACTTCTTCGCGGGTCTTGGTCTTCTGCAGCCGGTCGGCGAGCCAGTTGAGGTAGGCGCGCGAATACTTCCAGTTGCGCAGGAAGGGCACCCGGAACGCCGTCCGCACACCCAGGGCGTCGACGTGGCGACCGAGGATGCCCAAGCAGGCCGGCAGGAATGTGATTGACAGCAGGGCGGCAAGGCCCACCGCGGCGAAGATCGCGTAGGTGAGCGAGTGCACGAAGCCCTGCGGCAAGACCAGCAGGCTGGCGCTGGAGGCGATGATCAGCACGGCCGAGAACACGATGGTCCGACCGGCCGTCATCACGGTGCGCCGCACGGCGGCCTCGGTGTCGTAGCCTTCGGCGATTTCTTCCCGGAACCGGCTCACCACGAAAAGCCCGTAGTCGATCGCGATACCCAGACCGACCAGCGAGACCACCGGCTGGGCGAAAAAGTGCACCGGACCGAAGATGGCGACAAGGCGCATGATGCCCAGCGCGCCGGCGATGCTCAATCCGCCCACGATCGCCGGCAGGCCGGCGGCGATCGCGCCGCCGAACACCAAGAACAGCACCACGGCCACCAGCGGCACCGCGAGGACCTCCATGCGGCGCTGGTCGGTGGCGATGGTGCCCGTCAGGGCGTTGGCTATCGGTTCCAGGCCGGCGAGCTGGACCGTGCCGCCGTTGAGTTTTTGCAGTGCGGGCGTGACGGCCTTGTAGTTATTGAGGATGGTGTCGTCGTCGTCGCCCTTCAGCGGGATGCTGACGAAGGTGTGTTTTCGGTCATCGGAGACCATCCCCTTGATGATCGGGTTCGTGCTCTCCGGCGCGGCCAGCCAGCCGGCCCAGCCGACGATCTGGTCGGGGTGGTCGTTCTTCAGCTTGTTGAGCTCGCCGACGACTTTGTCCCGCCACGCCTGGTCGTCAACCGTTTGCCCGTTGGGGGCGGTGAGGGTGGCGACGACGTGGCTGGTGCGGTCGCGGCCGTAGGTCTTGTCCCCCAGAATCGAAGCCTTGACGGACTGGCTGCCGTCGTCGTAAAAACCGCTCTGCGTGACATGCTTACCCAGGCTCATCCCGAAGATGCCGCCGCCAAGGCAGAGAGCCACCATGACCCCGATCACGATGTACCGGTAGCGGTACACGGTTCGACCCCACCAGGCGAACACGTAAGCTCCTTACTGGATCACTAACAGCGACCCGCGCATTGGTTTTCCAGTGTCACACACGCGCGGTCAATAGCGCGGACAGCGGCCGGAACGGCTGCAGCCATGCTCCCTGGTCGGGCAGCGAATCTAGGCCGATCCGCGGCAGCGGTTCCCGGAACACACCCTCGATGTCCTCCAGGTCAACGAAGTCCAAGGTATCCGACGCTAGTGCCCAACTCGCGTGTTCGCGAAATCCGATCACGTGGACGGGGGTTGCGCCGCCGACGCCGGTCCGGGCGATTTCTTCCAGCGGCTGACGGAAGGCCTGACCGTCAGCGGACGCCACAACCAGCGCCGCGAGCCCTTCTTGGCGCCGCAGTTCGATGTGCTGGAGCATGTCCCGGTCGACATCGCTGTCTTCATCTATTTTCGGTTTGGCGAAGACCGCGAATCCCACGTTACGCAAGGCGTCCACCCACGGTCGGACAACGTCGGCGCTGCCCGGGGCGATGTTGGTGAACACGGTGGCCTCGGGTTCGACGACGACGCCCGGACGGGCGGCGCTGACCTCGGCCGTCCGCGCCAGCAGCCAGCGACCGAGGGCGTCGAAGCGGGGGCGTTCCAGCGCTGTCGGGCGACGACCCAGGATCGAGCCCAGCCCCATGTCGAGGTTGGGAGCATCCCAAATCAGCAGCACGCGCCGCGGCGGCGCATCAAGGCCGCCCGGGTCGTCGCCGGCCGGCGCCGCCGGTGCAGCGGCGGTCTCCGCGGCGGCGGAGGCTTCTTCTGTGAGGCTCATATTCAGCGCCTTTTCCAGATGAACTCGGATACGGAGCTGCCCACGTCTTGGGCTTTCATCTCGTACTTGGTGGTCGGGCGGACTATCGAGACCGGCAGCGGGCTGCCGGGATCGACGCGACACAGTCGGGGTTCGCCATCGCCGACTTCGGCGATGTGCTCGGCGTAGCCGGGGTGGTCCGTCGCGGCGTGCAGGACACCACCAGGGAGTAACCGGTCGGCGATCAGGCCAACCGTGGCCGGTTGCAGGAAGCGGCGCTTGTGATGGCGTGCCTTCGGCCACGGGTCGGGGAAGAAGAGGCGAAACCCGGTCAGCGAACCCGGTGCGATCAGATGCTGGAGCACGTCGATCCCGTTGCCGCGGATCAACCGGATGTTGCGCACCTGCTCGCGGTCGATCGCACACAGCAGCTGGGCCAGGCCCCGCTTGTAGACCTCCACCGCGATCACGTCGATTTCAGGTTCCTCGCGCGCCATCGCCAACGTCGATGTGCCGCTGCCGCAGCCGATCTCGAGCACCAGGGGCGCTTCCCGGCCAAACCAGGCGCGGGTGTCCAACGGTTCGAAGCGGCTCGGGATTTCGGAGCGGCCCACCGTCGGCCACAGCCGCTCCCAGGTCTCCCGCTGGGCGCCGGACAGGTTGGACCGCCTGGAGCGGAAACTCGTGGCCGGCAGATAGCCCCGTTCGGGGGTGCCCGAACCCTCCGGCTCCGGCTCCGGCGTCATGGCTTCTTCGGTTTCCAGGCCCGCTCTCACCTCCGCAGGTGCATCGGGACATGTCCCGACCCCGGGTTGCGCATGCATTTGTCCATGGTGGCCCATGAATCCCCGATGTAGCCGCCCCTGGTCCAGATTGATACCCAACAGTTGCCTTCAACTGGTAACAGATAAACGGTGGCTCGCAACTCGAGGACGCAAGTGCCACTATGCGGTAGGGCCGGATCGGCTGCCCGGCAAACGGGCCGGGCGCCGGCGACGAACCCGCATTCGACGGGAGCTACGCCGGCGAGGGGAGCCGGCCGATCGGGATCGAGCAGGCAAGACATGAAGGTACGGGGGAACCAAGTTTTCGTCGACGAGCTGGCGCGATTTGCTGCCGGATGTGCCGACGCGCGCGTGAACGCGATCGCCGAGAAAGCCGCGGCACCGCTGCGGGTGGCGGTCCGCGGACGTCCGGGAGTGGGTCGCGGCACCGTGGCCCGCGCCCTGACGCACGCCGCGACCGCGTCGGGAATCACGGTGATGCCCTCCACGGGCGAGGCCGACGTCGCCGTCCATGTACTCGCTGAAGTGATCAAACCCGAGGACGCCGACGCGATCGCGACGACTGGCTGCCCGGTGGCGACGGTGCTCAACAAAGCCGATCTGCTCGGCTCGCTATCGGGCCGCGCCGGAGACGGGCCGCTGGCGGCCGCACAGACTCGGTGCGCCGATGTTGCCGGGCGCACCGGAGTTCCGGTCGAACCGATGATCGCTTTGCTGGCCGTTGCCGCGCTGCAGGGGCTGGACGGCACGTCATGGGCGGCGTTGCAGACTTTGGCCGCCTACCCCGGCTGCCTGGACGGCTCCTTCGAGGGATTCCTGACCGCCGATAACCCCGTGCCGAGGGGCGCGCGCCTTCGGCTGCTGGACACCCTGGACCTGTTCGGCACGGCGCTGGGCATTGCCGCGGTCCGCCGGGGCAGCGCGCCGGCCCAGGTCCGGGCCCTGCTGCGCCGGATCAGCGGCGTCGATGCGGTGATCGCCACGGTGTCGGCTCTCGGCGCCGAGGTGCGCTACCGGAGGGTGCTCGAGGCCGTCGCGGAGCTGGAGGCTCTGGCCGTCGGCCGCGCCGGGATCGGGGCGCAGGTCAGCGGGTTCCTGTCCCGCGACGACACGGTGATCGCGCGGATGGCCGCCGCCGCCGACGTTGTCGAGGCGGCGGGGCTGGCTGTCGGCACGTGCGACGACCCGGCCGGACACCTGGTCCGGGCCGCGCGGTGGCAGAGCTACGGCCGAGGATCGGCCAGCGTCCTGCACCGCGCCTGCGGTGCGGACATCGCCCGAGGATCGCTGCGGCTGTGGTCGCGTACCCAGGAGTCACGGTGAGCGGCGATTCGGTGGCCCAGGTCGACGAACTGGTGGCGGCGATCGGGCCGCGGCTGGATTCACCCGCCATCAGCCGCCGCGACGTCGTGGTGGTGACCGGCCCGTGGATGGCCGGCGTGACCGGGGTGGCCAGCGTGCTGGCCGAGCGGCTGCCCGAGCACAAATTCGTCGAGTCGACGGATCTGCAGCCCGGTGAGGCGCCGATGGCGGTGGTGTTCGTCGTCTCCGCGGCCGCCGAACTCACCGAATCCGACTGTGCCCTGCTCGACGCCGCCGCCGAGCACACCGACGTGGTGGTCGGCGTGGTGTCCAAAATCGACGTGCACCGCGCCTGGCAAGATGTGCTCGACGCCAATCGCGGCATGCTGGCCGCACACGCTCCGCGCTACCGCCAGGTGCCCTGGACAGGTACGGCCGCCGCGCCCGAGCTGGGTGAGCCGCAGGTCGACGAGCTGGTCGAGGCCGTCTCGGGGCAACTCGGCGTTTCCGATGTCGAGCGACGAAATCGGTTGCGGGCCTGGGAATCCCGGCTCCGGACGGTGGCGCAGCGGTTCGACCGCGACGCGGACAGCGCCGGCCGGCAGGCCCGGGTCGACGCGCTGCGCGAGGAGCGCAGCACCGCGCTGCGTGAGCGCCGGCAATCGAAGTCCGAGCGCACCATCACGCTGCGCGGCCAGATCCAGCAGGCGCGGGTTCAGCTGTCGCACTTCGCGGTCAACCGGTGCTCGTCGGTACGCAGTGAACTGCAAGAGGACGCCGCGCGCCTGCCCCGCCGGAACATGGCCGGGTTCGACGCGCACGCGCGGGGCCGGGCCGCCGAAGTCGTCGCCGAGGTGTACGAACACACCACCACGCACCTCGACGACGTCGCGCGCGAGCTGGCTGTGCCGATCGAGCTACCGCCCGTCGAGCTGCTGCCCACCGTCGACGTCGCCGCCCCGCCGCTGAAATCGCGGCGGCAGGAAACCTGGCTGATGATGCTGTTGGGTGTCGGGTTCGGGGTGGGCGTCGCGCTGACGCTGTCCCGGCTGGTGGCCGGCGTGGACCGGCGGCTGGATCCGGCGGTCGAGATCGCAGGGGCCGCGGCCTGCGTGGCGGTCGGCCTGGCGGTCACCTTCCTCGTGGTGAACCTGCGCGCCCTGCTGCGTGACCGCGGGTTGCTGGACCGCTGGGTGGGCGACCTGACGTCGTCGCTGCGGTCGGTGTCCGAAGAGCTGGTCGCGACGCGCGTGCTGGCTGCCGAGACGCTGCTGACCACCGGGCTGGTCGTTCGCGACGAGGCGGAGAACGCGCAGTTGTCAGATCAGGTCGGTGTCATCGACACCGAACTGCGCGAGCATGCCATCGCGGCGGCACGGGCCGCGGCGGTCCGGGACCGGGAAATGCCTACCGTTGCGGCCGCGCTGGATGCGGTGCGTGCAGAACTCGGAGAACCGGGTATACCTCAACCCGATGACCCCGCCGAAGACGCTGGCGGGCAGAAAACCCCGAAATCAGCTTCAAGGAGCGCCGATGAGGACAATTCTTGACTTTTTAGGCGCTTCTGAATCGTTGTTGTGAGAAGGCTTATACCCGCCCGGGCCTTCCCCAGCAAGGGGATCGCGATAACCTGTAGCTAACGCCACCAAGTCAATATCTGTGTGGGCGACTGCATACGCAATCACACTGTGCCCGCACCATACGGAGATGAATTCAGGAGAGTTCGATGACCTCAGCGACCATTCCCGGCCTGGACACCGCGCCCACCAATCATCGGGGGCTGCTGGCGTGGGTAGAGGAGGTCGCCGAGCTGACCCAGCCCGACCGGGTTGTGTTCGCTGACGGCTCCGACGAGGAGTTCAACCGGCTGGCCGCCCAACTGGTCGAGGCCGGCACGCTGAAGAAGCTGAACGAGGAGAAGCGCCCCAACTCCTACCTGGCATTGTCGGACCCGTCCGACGTGGCACGGGTGGAGTCCCGGACCTTCATCTGCTCCGAGCGCGAGATCGACGCCGGGCCGACCAACAACTGGACGGATCCGACCGAGATGCGGTCCACCATGACCGAGCTGTACCGCGGCTGCATGCGCGGTCGCACCATGTGGGTGGTGCCGTTCTGCATGGGCCCGCTCGGCGCCGACGACCCCAAGCTGGGTGTGGAGATCACCGACTCCGAATACGTCGTCATCTCGATGAAGGTGATGACCCGGATGGGTAAGGCGGCCCTCGAGAAGATGGGCGACGACGGATTCTTCGTCAAGGCGCTGCACTCCGTGGGCGCCCCGCTGGAGCCGGGCCAAAAGGACGTGGCATGGCCGTGCAACGACACCAAGTACATCACCCACTTCCCCGAGACCCGCGAGATCATGAGCTACGGCTCGGGCTACGGCGGTAACGCGCTGCTGGGCAAGAAGTGCTACTCGCTGCGGATCGCCTCGGCGATGGCGCACGACGAGGGCTGGCTCGCCGAGCACATGCTGATCCTCAAGCTGATCTCCCCGGAGAACAAGGCGTACTACTTCGCCGCGGCCTTCCCGTCGGCGTGCGGCAAGACCAATCTCGCGATGCTGCAGCCGACCGTTCCGGGCTGGCGCGCCGAGACCCTCGGTGACGACATCGCGTGGATGAGGTTCGGCAAGGACGGCCGGCTCTACGCGGTCAACCCCGAGTTCGGTTTCTTCGGCGTCGCGCCGGGCACCAACTGGAAGTCCAACCCGAAC